>JBKJJJ010000018.1:0-3733 GCA_046598045.1 Candidatus Eiseniibacteriota bacterium | reverse complement strand
GCAACGGGCGGCGAAGTCACGACCCTTGAGCACGTTGTCCTTGAAATAGACGTACGTGCCCGAGCTGTTCTCGCGCCCGTAGAGCGTGATCGGCGCGTCCGGACCGCCGAGTTCCTTCCAGCTCACGATCTCACCCAGGTAGAGCCGGCGCAATTGGTCCATGGTGATCTGCTTCACGGGGTTCGCCGCGTTGACGTAGATCGAGAGCCCGTCCTTGGCGGCGGGGATCTCCGTGCCCATCGACTGGAAGCGCTCGCGCAGCTTGCGCCTCTCCTCTTCCTTCATGGGGCGCGACGCGGTGCACACGTCGGTCGTGCCGTTGATCAGCGCGGCGATGCCCGTGCCCGTGCCCCCGCCGGTGACCTGGATGATCTTGCCCTTGTTCGCCTGCATGTAGGCCTCGGCCCAGCGCTGGACGAGGATCACCATCGTGTCCGAGCCCTTGATCGTGACGCCGCGGCCCGCCTCCGCGCGGGGCGCGAGCAGGGCGCACGCGACGACCGCGAGCGCGAATCCGACGGATCTCAGATTTCGATTCATGCAAGTGCCTCCGTTGTCAGAACTGGAACTGGAACTGCGCGGTCCACAGGTTGTCCTTCGGGTCCTGGTAGCCGCCACCGGCCTTCACGCGCTCGGTGGTCGGGATCTCGTACGCGACGGTCATGCGCACCTGTCCCTGGTAGAAGGCGTGCAGCGCGAAACCGAGGCGGTGGTACTGGTCGTGGTCCACGTCCACGTTCGGGTCCCACCAGTCGTAGCGCGCGGCGAGTTGGACGAGCTCGATCACGTTCTGCACCCACGTCACGTAGCCCCCGCCGAAGTCCGTCGCGAGGTGCCCCTGGTCCGCACCCGGCTTGAGCAGGCGCACCGGGTTCGCCGACGTGGGCGGGGCGACCAGCGCCGACACCGAGTCGGCGTTCACGTTGTGCCCGCGGTAGGCCTCGGCCTTGAGCGACCCGCCGCCGAGCGTGGGCAGCGCGTAGTAGTACTGCACCTCGCCACCGTAGCGCGTGCGGTCGGTCTCGACGTCGGGGCCGGTCAGCGGCGTGGTCTGCTTGCCGAGGTAGGCCGACGCTCCCGCGTCGAGGAAGCCGAGCACGATGCGCGCGCGGCCGATCACGTCCTTCGGGCCCGTCGGGTCGGTGGTCGGGAACTCGGACGAGTTGATCCCCCCGCCGTTGATCACCGCGAGCACGGTCTCGAAGTGCGTGCCGAACATGTCCGAGAGCTTGATGCCGCGGTCGCGCTCGCCGGGGAACAGCACGCTCTCCGCGCGCGAGCGCTCGGGCATCTCGCGCACGCTCGACGAGCGCTCGGTCTCGTTCCCGAACGGAACGCTGAACTGTCCGAACCAGAGCTGATGGCGATGCTCGATCGTCCACGGGTCGAACAGCGCGCCGTAGGCGTCGAGGAGCCGGAACGCGCGGTCGGTCCCGCCGTCGGCCTGGAGCACGAGCTGGCCCCACGGCGACGCGTCGTACGCGATCTTGAAGCGGGCGCGCCTCAGCGCGAAGCGGCGCGCGCTGTTGGTCGTGAACGTCGCCGGCGAGCCAAGGGCCTTGACGCTGTCGCGATCACTCTCCGAGCGTTCGTAACGCGCCTGCAGGTAACCCGAGACCTTGATGCGCTTGAGCCGGTCGAGGTCCCCCTGCATCGTGGTCAGGAGCTCGGTCAGCCCCTCGACATGGCCCTGCACCTCTTCGAGCGTCTCCGGCACGGGCTCGGGCGCCACCTCGCGAGCCGCGCTCGAATCCGCCGCGATGGCGCTCGAATCCGCCGCCGCGGCGATGTCCGTCGACGCGGCATCGTCCGCGCGCGCGACGCCGCCCGCGGCCGCGAGCCATGCGAATCCCAGCAGCACGAGCATTCCACCGAGGAGCCCCGCGCGCGTTGCGCGGCGGGTCCACGGGGCGCGATCCTTCTTGGGCACATGACCTCCCTGGTTCGGGTCCAACGGCAGATTGCCGGGGACCGGTTGCGATCGGTTGTCGGCAATGTTTCCGAACTGTTACTCGTGTTCCGGCTGGGGCCTACACGCCAAAATAGTGGCCGGAGCCCGCTCGATGCGGACCCCGGCTGGATGAGAATTCCGTGTGCGCGAAGCGCCTGCTACTTGCCCGCCCCTGCAGGCGCCGCGGTCCGCGGCGCGTCCCAGGCGGACGGCGGCGGGAACACGAAGTCGTGCGGCCCGGGCTTGGTTCCCGGAGGTGACGTCGCCGGCACCTGGTGCACCACCGGCGGGATGCTCTTGAGGAACGCCGCAATCGCGTACGCATCCTCGTCGTTCATGAACGCCAGGTTCATCCACGGCATCGGCGGCTGGAGCGGCGAGCCGTTCGGCCGCACCCCGGTGCGAAACGTCTTCACGATCTCGTCCTCGGTGTACTTGCCGATGCCCGTCTCCATGTCCGGCGTGAGATTCGCCGCGTGGCTCGTGCCCCACGGTCCGACCCAGCCGAGCTCGCTGCCGCTGAGCAGGCGCGCCGAGTCGGGCGCGTTGTAGAAGAACCCGGGCGTGTGGCAATCATTGCAGCTCCCGATCGTCACGAGGTAACGCCCCCGCGCGATCTTCTGTTCGGGCGTCATCGCGGCCGGCGTGGCGGCCGTGCCGGTCGCGGATCCACCCTCGGGCGCCTTTGCGGTACACGAGGCGAGGCCGACCAGGCCGAGCGCCGCGGCGAAGACCACGAGCGCGGCGCCGGGGAACCAGTGACGGGACGAGCGCAACATTCGAACCTCCATGATCGAGCGTGGTCGGTGAGGCATGGGGGTGCAAGCGCGGGCGAGAATATCACAAGGGCGAAGCGGGGTCAGCGGGGGTTGAGGGTTCCGAGGCGGGCGCGGTCGGCGAGCTCGGACCGGACGCCCTCGAGCCACTTTTCGGCCGCCCGGCGGTAAGTCGCCTGGGCGAGCGGGAAGCCGGGGTTGGTCGCGAGCTCCTCGTTGCTGGTCAGGCCGCCCTGGATGGCGACCACCGTGCCCGAGCCCAGCGGCTCGAGGTCGACCACGCAGCGGCCCCGGAGGTCCCCGAAGAAGGCCCGCGCCAGGATGTGCTTGAGCGGCTTCCAGCGGGTGACCAGGCGGTACCCGGCGCCTCCCGGACCGCTGAGGGCCTCCGTCCGCTGGATCTGCCAATCGTCGTGGCCGAGCCGAAGGAGCGCCACCGGCAGGACGTCCCCGAGCTCATAGGCCAGCGTGTCCCGGGCGGCCCCGGCAATCACGACTTTGGGCCCGGCCGGGGCGTCTCCGCAGGCCGGGGAGGCAAGGGTGGCGGTGACCAGGAGGGCCGCGAGGAGGGGCATGGGCCCCGCAGGACGGCGTTTCGGCAAAAGGAGCATGGTCCTCTGGTTTTCGGCCTTTCGAGGGACCCGCTGAACCCCCGGGTTGGGCGACTCGCGGCCCCGGGAAGCCGGACTGGGAGTAAACAACTTACGTGCCCCCGCCGGCCGTGCCACGGCTCCCGAGGCCTCGTACCCAAACTTCGGCACAGGGAGTATGATCATCGGGACACGGGCGAAGATTGGCTCCCCTCCAGCGCGCCCGGCATTACGAACCATTCAGATCGATTCGTCACCCATCCTTTTCCTGACGGAGGACGCATGCGCGCTCGCTCACTCCCTCGCCGGTTCCGTCCGATCGTATGGACCGTTCTCGCCTCCTTCCTCCTCCAGCCCATGTTCAGCGTCGCGAGCGTCGAGGCATCGATCCGCTACGAGGATTCCGAGTCGGCCGG
>JBKJJJ010000024.1:0-38907 GCA_046598045.1 Candidatus Eiseniibacteriota bacterium | reverse complement strand
AAGGTGCTCGACGTGCGCGTGCAGGAGTCGGAGAGCCGCATGCAGGTGGTGGTGGCCGACGACCAGCTCTCGCTCGCGATCGGCAAGGGCGGGCAGAACGCCCGCCTGGCGGCCAAGCTGACCGGCTGGCGCATCGACCTGATCTCGCGCACCGAGGACGTCAAACGCAGCGCGGTGTCGAAGGCCCAGCGCATCGACATCGAGACCGTCGAGGGCCTCGGTCCGCGCCTCAAGGAGAAGCTCGTGCAGGCCGGCATCGAAACCGTGCAGGAGCTGATCGACATGCCGCTCGAGGCGCTGCTCGCGATCCCGGGCGTGAGCGAGAAGACCGCCGAGCAGGTCTACGCCGTCGCGCTCTACGCGCAGGCGACGCACCGGCCCGAGGCGCCGGCCGAGGTCGGCTTCACGCCCGAGATGGAGAAGGACGAGGCGGCGCAGGCCGTGGCATCGCTCGAGCATCCCGAGAGCGCCGCCGCGCCGGCCGAGGACTTCGGTCCGCCGCCCGAAGCCGTGGAAATTGCCGAGGAATTCGACCCCGATGTCGTGCCGCTGCACCTGGGCACGCCGCCTGCGGCCGGTGAAGAGCTTTCGGCGGACGACGGGGAGAAGGAGGAGCGCGAGTGAGCAAGGCGGACGGAGCGAAGAAGCTGCGCGTCTACGAGATCGCCAAGGACATGAACATGTCCTCCGAGGCGGTGCTCGATCTCATCCGCGGCCTCGGTGTCGAGGTCAAGAGCCACATGAGCACCGTGGAAGCGGACGTGATCGCGAAGATTCACCAGAAGATGGATTCGGAGAAGGAGGCGGTCAAGGCCGAGGTCGTGCGCAAGCGCGAGCACGAGGCCGAGGTCGCCCGCCGTGTCGCCGCCGAGAAGGCGCAGAAGGAATCCGCCGAGCGCGCCGCGCGCGCGCCGCAGCCGGCCGCGCCGACCGCGGGCACTCCGGCGCCGGCACGGCCCGCGCCGCCGCGTTCGTCCGCGCCGCCACCCCGCTCCTCGAGCCCCGGCTCATCGTCGGGCGCGCGTCCATCCAGCCCGCCTGCGGGCGGGGGCGGATTCGGCGCGCCCCGCTTCGGCGGCGGCCCGGGCGGTGGTCCCGGCGGCAAGCGCCGCGACAAGAAGAAGAAGCGCCCGGTCGACGACAAGGTCGTGATCGACAGCGTGCGCAAGACGCTCGCCTCGATGGAGGCCGGCCGCGGCAGCCGCCGCCGCCGCTTCCGCCGCGAAGACGGCGACGGCGCGGAGATCGCGACCGAGGATCTCAAGCAGCTGCGCGTCACCGAGTTCATCACGGTCGGCGAGCTCGCGAACCTGATGGAGGTCAAGCCGCAGGAGGTGCTGCAGGCCTGCCTCGACCTCGGCATCATGGCCACGATCAATCGTCGCCTCGACAAGGACGCGATCGAGACCGTGGCCGACGAGTTCGGCTATCGCATCGAGTTCGTGACCGAGCTTGCGATCGAGGAGGACACCGAGGAAGCCGGGGATCCGGCGAGTCTCGTGCCGCGGCCTCCTGTCGTCACGGTCATGGGCCACGTCGACCATGGCAAGACGTCGCTGCTCGACTACATCCGCAAGACCCAGGTGGTCGCCGGCGAGGCGGGCGGCATCACCCAGCACATCGGCGCCTACGAGGTCGAGATCGAGGGCAAGGAGATCACGTTCCTCGACACGCCGGGCCACGAGGCGTTCACCGCCATGCGCGCCCGCGGCGCGCAGGTGACGGATATCGTGGTGCTGGTGGTCGCGGCCGATGACCGCGTCATGCCGCAGACCAAGGAAGCGATCGACCACGCGCGCGCGGCCAACGTGCCGATCGTGGTGGCGATCAACAAGATCGACCTGCCCGACGCCAACATCGACATGGTCAAGCTCGACCTGTCGCGCGCCGGCGTCGCGGTCGAGGAGTACGGCGGCAAGGTCATCGCCGTGCCGATCTCGGCCAAGAAGGGCACGAACATCGACAAGCTGCTCGAGTACATCCTGCTCGAGGCCGAGCTGCTCGAGCTCAAGGCCGACCCGACGCGCCGCGCCAAGGGCGTGATCCTCGAGGCGCGCGTCGAGCAGGGCCGCGGCATCGTGGCGACCGCGCTGGTGGAGACCGGCACGCTGAACGTGGGCGACGCGTTCGTCGCCGGCGTGCAGAGCGGCAAGGTGCGCGCCATGACCAACGAGCGCGGCAAGCCGGTCAAGTCGGCGGGGCCCTCGACCCCGGTCGAGATCCTCGGCTGGTCGGGCACGCCGCAGGCCGGCGACACGTTCACCGCCGTCGGCGACGAACGCGAGGCGCGCGAGATCGCGTCCAAGCGCATGCAGGTCGCGCGCGAGCAGGACTATCGCCAGACCCGCCGCGTCACGCTCGAGGAGCTGCACCAGCAGATGAAGGAGGGCGCGGTCTCCGAGCTCAACCTCGTGCTCAAGGGCGACGTGGACGGATCGGTCGAGGCCCTCGCCGAGGCGTTCACGAAGATCGGCTCGAGCGAGGTCAAGCTGCGCGTCATCCGCCAGGGCGTCGGCCAGATCTCCGAGTCGGACGTGCTGCTCGCAGCCGCCTCGAACGCGGTCATCGTGGGTTTCCACGTGCGGCCGGATCCGAAGGCGCGCGAGCTGGCGAACCGCGAGAAGGTGGACATCCGCCTCTACCAGGTCATCTACGAAGCGGTCGACGACCTCAAGAAGGCGCTCGCGGGCCTGCTCAAGCCGGAGATCAAGGAGACCGTCACCGGCACCGCCGAAGTCCGCAACGTGTTCACGCTCTCCAAGGCGGGCACGATCGCGGGCTGCATGGTGGTCTCGGGGACGATCGTGCGCTCGTCCAAGGCGCGCCTGATCCGCAAGAACGACGTGATCTTCGACGGGCGCTTCGCCTCGCTCAAGCGCTTCAAGGACGACGTGCGCGAAGTGCAGGCGGGCTTCGAGTGCGGCATCGGACTCGAGGGCTTCGATACGCTCCAGGTCGGGGACCACATCGAGGCCTACCTGCTCGAGGAGCTGGCGCGCACGCTCGACTAGCGCGCTGCCCGGGCCGACTGTCATGTACGTCGCCGTGATCGAGGCCGATCTGCACCTGCCGCAAGCGCGGTCCCTCAAGGACAAGCGGCAGGTGCTCAATCGGATCAAGGACCGCCTGCGGGCCACCCACGCCGCCGTCGCCGAAGTGGACCACGCCGACCTGTGGCAACGCGCCACGCTCGGCATCGCGGTCGTCACCGGCGAACCGGCCGGACTGACCGATACGCTGCAGTCGCTGCGTGAAATCGTCGAGCGACAAGTCGAGGTCGTCGTGCTCGACTGGTCCGTTCGCCACTACGAGTGATCCCGTGTCCAAACGAACCGAACGCGTCGCCGACCTGATCCGCCGCGAGATGGCGGACATCCTCATGCGCAAGCTGCGCGACCCGCGGCTGGGCTTCGTCTCCGTGACCGGGGTCGAGGTCGTGGCCGACCTGTCGTCGGCGAAGATCTGGCTGTCGAGCCTCGACGGCGCGGAGAAGCGCAAGGAAATCATCAAGGTGCTCACGCACGCCACGCCGTTCCTGCGCCACGAGCTGGCGCCCAGGCTCGGGTTGCGCGAGGTGCCCGAGCTGCGCTTCGCCTACGACGAATCGATCGAGCGTGGCGCGCGCATCGAGGACCTGCTGCGCAAGCTGCACGACGGCACGCCGATCGAGGGCCTGGACGAGGAGGAGGACGCCTGAGCGACCTCGGAAAGATCGCGATCGTCCGCCTCGACAAGCAGGCGGGCATCACGTCGCACGACGCGGTCGACCGGCTGCGCCGCGTCGCCGGCACCCGGCGCGTTGGCCACGCCGGCACGCTCGATCCCTTCGCCACCGGCCTCCTGTTGCTCGCCTGGGGCCGGGCCACGCGCCTCCTGTCGTTCCTCTCGGGTGCGCCCAAGACCTACCAGGGCGTGATGCGCCTCGGTGTCGTCACCGACACCGGCGATCCCACCGGGCGCGTCCTCAGCGAGCGCACGCCCCTGGCCGACGCCTTCGATCCCGCGCGCATCGAGGAGACGGCGGGCTTGTTCCGCGGCGCGATCACGCAGCGCGCCCAGGCCTACTCGGCGGTCAAGCAGGGGGGCGAGGCGCTTTACAAGAAGGCGCGCCGCGGCGAGGTGGTCGAGCCGCCGCTGAGGTCGATCACGGTCCACGCGCTGACCGTGACCGGGGTCGACCGCGCGGCACAGACGATCGCGTTCGAAACCACGTGCTCGTCGGGCACCTATATCCGAAGCCTCGCCGAGGACTGGGGCCGCGCGCTCGGACCGGGCGGCTCGCTCCTCGCGCTGCGCCGCAGCGCGATCGGGCCGCACTCGGTCTCAGGCGCGATCCCGACCCAGGAATTGCTCGAGCGTCCCGTCGGCTCGATCCCGGACTGGAACCGCCGCCTGGTCTCCGCCGGGCTCACGCCCGAGGACGCGCTCGCGTTCCTGCCGGGCGTGGTGCTCGCGCCCGCCGAGGCCGCCGCGCTGCTCTCGGGCCGCGCGCCGTCCCAGGGGCAGGCGCTCGCGGCCGGGCTCGCGCCCGGCACGCCCACGCTGCGGCTGACCGATGCGCAGGGCGCGCTGCTCGCGGTCGCCGCACTGCCGGCGGACCCGGACCCCCGGGCGCCGCTCGAGCTCAAGCTCGTGTGGGCAATCCAGGGCGCGGCCGAAACGGGCGACGCGGCCGGCGCGGGCGTTGCGGGCGATGCGGGCGATGCGGCCGACGAGGCGCTCGGAGCCGAGGCGTGAGCGTGCGCCCGCACGTCGTTGCCGTCGGCGTGTTCGACGGCCTGCACCGCGGCCACCGCGCGATCATCGACGCCGGGCTGGCACGTGCGCGCGCGGCCGGCACCGGGCTCGCGGTGGTGACGTTCGATCCCCATCCCGATGCCGTGCTCGGCAAGGCGCAGGCCGAGCCGCCGCTCACCCCGCCGCGCGAGAAGAAGGAAGTCCTGCTCGCGTGGGGCGTCGAGCAGGTGATCGTGCTGCCGTTCGACAAGGAGCTCGCCGCGCTCGAGCCCGAGGTGTTCGTCGAACGCCACCTGCTCGCGCCGCTGGGCATGGTGCGGCTGGTCACCGGGCAGGACTTTGCGCTCGGCCGCGGCCGGAAGGGCACGGTCCCGTTCCTCGCCGAGATCGGCCGGCGCCGGGGTTTCGAGGTTGAGGCCGTGCCGCTGCTGGTCGAACACCACGGGGCGGTGTCCTCGACCCGGGTCCGCGGCGCGCTCAAGGGCGGGGACGTGGGCTTCGCCGCCGAGCTGCTCGGGCGGCCCTACGCGGTCGAGGGCCGGGTGGTCCACGGCCACGGGATCGGCAAGACGCTCCAGTACCCGACCGCGAACCTCGACCTGCCCGAGCCCAAGTTTCTGCCGGCCGACGGGGTCTACGCCGGCTGGGTGCACGTCCCCGGGGAATCCGGGGGCCCCGGCCCGGGAGGCGCGCTCCGGGGCGCGATCAGCCTCGGGCTGCGGCCGACGTTCGACGGCGCCGAGCGGGCCCTGGAAGTGTTCGTGCTCGACTGGGACAAGGACTTGCGAGACAAGGTTTTGCGGGTGGAATTCATGGACTGGATCCGGGGCCAGGAGAAATTCGAGGGGGCCCCGGAACTGGTCGAGGCCATGGCCCGCGACGTCGCCCGGGCGCGGGTGATCCTGGATCCTGCAAATCCGGCGTAAACCCGGCACCGTTTTTGCTTTACCGCCGTTCGACCCCGTTGTTAGATTCGCGCATCCGTCCCCCGGTCCACCGGGGGGTTGTTTGTTGTCGCTCGGGTTGCTGGAGAGGTTGCACTCCCTGTCCCGGGCCCCGCTCGCATGAAGGAGGTGAACGAGCGCATGCCGCTCTCGAAAGAGACGAAACAGGAGGTTATCGGGAAGTTCAAGTTGCACGAGGAAGACTCGGGCTCTCCCGAAGTCCAGATCGCCCTGCTCACTGAAAAGATCAAGTACCTCACCGATCATTTCAAGGTGCACAAGCGCGATCACGCTTCACGCCGCGGACTCCTCCGGATGGTCGGCCAGCGTCGCCGTCTGCTCGACTATCTCAAGGCAACCAAAGTTGATCGCTACCGTGCTGTTGTGAAGGAACTCGGACTGCGCCGTTAACGCTTTCCCGCGGTTCCAACGGTCGTCGGCCGGGCCCACGTGCCCGGCCACGACCGCGTTGGCTTGTTACGTCGTGCTGTCGGAAGGCAGAGAGAGGATAAAACTGAATGGAACGCACAGTATCCGTTGAGCTGGGCGGCAGGACGCTCAGCCTGCAGAGTGGAAAAATCGCGCGTCTTGCCGGCGGCTCGGCCGTCATCCAATACGGCGGCACCGTGGTCCTGGTGGCCGCGACCGCGGACAAGAGGCCGGTTCAGAAGGACTTCGTGCCGCTCACCGTGGACTATCGTGAGCGCACGTACGCCGCCGGAAAGATCCCGGGCGGCTTCTTCAAGCGCGAGGGCAGGCCGACCGAAAAAGAGACCCTCACCTCCCGCTTGATCGATCGCCCCATCCGCCCGCTGTTCCCGAAGACCTTCCCCTACGAAATGCAGGTGCTCTGCACCGTCCTCTCGTCGGACCAGGAGAACGATCCGGACGTCCTCGCCATGAACTGCGCCTCGGCGGCGCTCATGGTCTCGGACATCCCGTTCCCCGAGGCGATCGGTTGCGTGCGCGTGGCCAAGATCGAGGGTGAGTTCGTGGTCAACCCGACGTACGCCCAGCTCGAGGAATCGAACATGGACGTGGTCGTGGCCGGCACCAAGGACAGCATCCTGATGGTCGAGGGTGGCACGCGCGAGATTTCCGAGACCGACCTGATCGACGCGCTGCGCTTCGCGCACGCGCACATCCAGGTCTGCGTCGCGCTGCAGGACGACCTCGCGAAGACCAACGGCAAGCCCAAGCGCGCGCTCATGCCGACCGAGGACGTGAGCGAGCTCAAGGCCGCCGTCGCCGGGCAGGTCACGGACTCGATCAAGAAGGCGATCCACATCCCGGGCAAGGAAGACCGCCAGAACGAGTTGTCGAACATCGAGTCCGCCTGCGTCACCGCGCTGGCGGAGCGCTTCCCGGAGAGCGGTGGCAAGATCGGCAAGATCTTCCACGACCTCGAGCGCTACGAGACGCGCGAGATGGTGCTCAACGAGAACGTCCGCGTCGACGGCCGCACCCCGGACCAGATCCGCCCGATCCGCTGCGAGGTGTCGGTGCTGCCGCGCACGCACGGCTCGGCGCTGTTCACCCGCGGCGAGACGCAGGCGCTCGGCGTGACCACGCTCGGGACCTCGAACGACGAGCAGCGCATCGAGGAGCTCGAGGGCCAGTCCTGGAAGTCGTACATGCTGCACTACAACTTCCCGCCGTTCTCGGTCGGCGAAGTGCGCCCGATGCGCGGCCCGGGCCGGCGCGAGATCGGCCACGGCGCGCTTGCCGAGCGCGGCATCGAGCCGGTCATCCCGGCCGACACCGTGTTCCCGTACACGATCCGCATCGTCTCGGACATCCTCGAGTCGAACGGGTCGTCGTCGATGGCCACCGTGTGCGCGGGTTCGCTCTCGCTCATGGACGCCGGCGTGCCGATCAAGGCGCCGGTCGCAGGCATCGCGATGGGCCTGATGAAGGAAGGGGACCGCGTCGCGATCCTCTCCGACATCCTCGGCGCCGAGGATCATCTCGGCGACATGGACTTCAAGGTCACGGGCACGCGCGAGGGCATCACCGCGTTCCAGATGGACATCAAGATCGGCGGGATCACGTTCGAGATCATGGAGCGCGCCCTGGCACGCGCCAAGGACGGACGCCTGCACATCCTGGGCGTGATGGAGCAGTGCCTCGCCGAGCCGCGTGAGGAGATCTCGGCCTACGCGCCGCGGATCACGATGATCATGATCAACCCGGACAAGATCCGCGAAGTCATCGGACCGGGTGGCAAGGTCATCAAGCGCATCACCGAGGAGACCGGTGCCCAGATCGACATCGAGGACACGGGCGAGGTGCGGATCGCCGCCTACAGCAGCGAGGGCGGCAAGCGGGCCGAGGAGATCATCCGCGGCATCTGCGAGGATCCCGAGGTGGGCTCGATCTACAAGGGCAAGGTGCGCAGCATCGTCAGCTTCGGTGCGTTCATCGAGATCGTGCCCGGCAAGGACGGCCTGCTCCACGTGTCGGAGATCGACCACAAGCGGACGAACCGCGTCGAGGACGTCCTCGAAGTCGGCCAGATCGTCGAGGTCAAGGTCATCGCCGTGGATCGCGAGGGCAAGATCAAGCTCTCGCGCAAGGTCCTGCTGCCGGAGCCGGAAGGTGCGTCGCGCCACTAGAAGCACACGGCGCAACGCGTGATCGACGGGTGGCGGGGCCCTGGGTCCCGCCACTCTTTTTTCCACCCGGATGCGTCCCCTCGCGTCCCCAACCATGGACGGCCATGATCGATCCCTTCGAGCCGCTCGCTGCACCCGGTCGGCGTGTCTACCCGAACGGGCTGACGCTGCTCCACCAGCGCCTGCCGCACCGCGCCTCGGTCGCGCTCGGCGTCTGGCTGCGCGCGGGGTCGCGCGACGAACCGGCGGACCACGCCGGTGCGACGCACTTCCTCGAGCACATGCTGTTCAAGGGCACGGCGCGGCGCAACGCCTACGACATCTCCGCCAGCCTCGAGTCGCTCGGCGGCCACCTCGATGCGTTCACTGCGCGCGAGCACGTGTGCTACTACGGCCGCGCGCTCGACGAGCACCTGCCGCAGGCGCTCGATGTGCTCGCCGACGTGGTCGGGCACTCGACGTTGCCCGCCGAAGAGCTCGAGCGCGAGAAGGAAGTCGTGCGCGAGGAGATCTTCTCGTACGAGGACAGCCCCGAGGAAAAGGTGCACGACCTGCTCTCCGAGGCGCTGTGGGGGACGGACCCGCTGGGCCGCCCGATCCTCGGGTCCGAGGACAGCGTCAACGCGTTCACGCGCGACGCGCTCGCCGGGTTCTATGCGGGACGCTACCACCCGGGCAACCTCGTGGTCGCGGTGTCGGGCAGCTTCGATGCCTCGTGGCTCGAGGAGGCCGTCGGCCTGGCGTTCGCGCAACCCGCCGGGGACGCGCTGACGCTCGCGACCGCGCGCGGCGCCGAGGCCCCGCGCGCGATCTACGGCGCGAAGGACGTGACCCAGCTTCACCTGGCGCTGGCCCGCCCCGCGCTCGCGCAGGACGCGCCCGAGCGCTACCGCCTCGCCGTGCTGGCCACGATCGTGGGCGGCGGCATGTCCTCGCGCCTGTTCCAGACGTTGCGCGAGCAGCGCGGCCTCGCGTACTCGGTGTATGCCTCGACCGACTCGTTTCGCGACACCGGGATGGTCTCGATCGCGCTCGGCGTCAAGCCGGAGCGCGGCGCGGAAGCGCTCGAGGCGCTGGCGAACGAGCTCGCGCGCTTCGTGGCCGAGGGTCCGACCGACGAGGAACTCGACAGCGGCAAGGCGCAGATGCGCGGATCGCTCCTGCTGGGCGAGGAGAGCGTGTCGAACCACATGTACCACCTTGCGCTCGACGAGCTGGCGTACGGCCGCTACATCCCGCTCGCGACCCACCTGGACGAGGTGGCGAGCGTGACCCGGGACCAGGTCATGGACCTGGCGCGCCGGTTCTTCACGCCCGAGGGCTGGACGGTGGCGGCGGTGGGGCCGGCGAAGACCGAAGCCGCGGTACTGGCGGCCGCCTTTGCCCTGGGCGCCACCCCATAGATTTTGCGCTGCGGCGTCCCCGGGTTTGGTCCATACTTGAGCGCCTGATCGTGCAGGGCATCACCCCCATTGTCGGAGGCCCCCGATGAACCCCAGCCGCACCCCCGGGCGAACCCTGCCCGCGCTGATCGCGCTTGCGCTGCTCGCGGCCTCCGCACTGGCGCGCCCCGCGGCTGCGAACCTGCTCACCAACGGCAGCTTCGACGCCGCTCCCGATCCCGGTGCGACGACGGTCCTGCTCGCGCCCGGCGCGACCATGCTCGCCCCCTGGGAGGTCACGACCGGCAGCGTGGAATGCGTCGGCTCGGGCTACTGGGCGCCGATGGACGGCGGCTCCTCGGTTGCGCTCAACGGGGCGACCAACGGCGGCGTGGCGCAGTCGTTCTCCACCGTGCCGGGCGGGCTGTACGGCGTGTCGTTCGCGCTCGCGGGCGATCCGTCCAGCGTGCCGGCGCTCAAGCATGTCCGGCTCTCTGCGGCGGGAACCTCGATCGACTACACGTTCGACACGTCAGCCGCGTGGAATTGGGCCATGGGCTGGACCACCAAGACCTGGTCGTTCAACGCGGTCGCGAGTACGACCACGCTCGAGTTCACCAGCCAGGACGCGGCTGCGACCACCGGTCCGGCGATCGACCAGGTCGTCGTCACGCTGACCAGCCTCGTCGGCGTGGGGGCCGGGCCGCCGGCGCTCGCGCTCGCGCCCGCGGCGCCGAACCCGACGCGCGGGGCCGCGCGCATCGAGTGGTCGCTCGCGCGCGCGGGCATGGCGCGGCTCGCGATCCACGACCTGCGCGGTCGCACGATCGCCGTGCTCGCCGACGGCGAGCAGGCTGCGGGCCCGCACTCCGCCACCTGGGACGCTTCGGGCGCGGCGGCGGGCGTGTACCTGGTCTCGCTCGAGACCGCGGGGCAGGTGCGCACGAGCCGCGTGGCGGTGTTGCATTGAGCACGCGGCACGGATTCCTGGTCGCGGTCGCGCTGTCCGCGGCCTGCGTCGGGCCGAGCGCGGCGCGCGCGAGCTGCGGCGCCGAGGGCTGCCCGCTCGAGATTCGCGGCCCGGAGTCGGGCGGCGGGCGCTTCGGGCTCGAGATGGGCTACCAGTTCGTCGACCAGGACAAGCTGTGGGACGGCAGCGGAACCGCGGGCGCGCCCGATCCGCTGGCGCACGAGGTCGAGGTGGAGACGCGCACGCAGACCTGGCTCCTGACGGGGCGCGGGTCGTTCGGGCGGCGGCTGCTCGTGAGCTCCACACTGCCGTACATCGACCGCATGCACAACCACCTCGTCCAGCACCACCCGGGATTGTTCGTCCCCGCGGAGTGGCACTACCGGGGGCTCGGGGACCTGCTGACCTCGGCGCAGTACAACGTGATCGGCGGGGGTGGGCACGGCACGTCGCTCGACCTGCGCGCGGGGATCAAGCTGCCGACCGGCCGGCGCAACGTGCCCGAGGTCGACGGTGCCCAGCCCGAGCCGCCGGCGCGGCCGGGGACCGGCTCGACCGATTTCATCGCGGGGTTCCAGTTGCGGCGGCCGATCGACACCAGGACGCTCAAGGGCGCACCGGTCGCGATCCCGGTGAGCCTCGGCGTCGTGGTGCGCGCGAACGGCAGGGGCACCGAAGGCTACCGCATGGGCAACGAGGCGCAGGCCACGCTCGCCGGCGGCTACGCGCTGAGCGGGCCGCTGCGCCTGCTCATGCAGGTCAACTGGCGCTATCACGCGGGGGACGATCCCGGCGCCTCCGGCGAGGGCGACCACACGCCCGCCGGCACGTCGCTCTACCTGACGCCCGGGATCAGGGCGCAGGTCACGAGCGGGATCGCGGCGTTCGGCTACTGGCAGGTGCGCGCGTTCGAGCACACGGATGGCCCGCAGCTCGTCGCCCCGCATCACCTGCTGTTCGGCCTGAGCTATTCGTTCGCTTCGTAGCGCACGTGCGCGTTACACCTTCGCCATCTCGGCGCTGATCCCCGCCTCGGCCATGCGCCGGACGGCGAGCTGGATGCGCTCGTCCGTGTCGCACAGCGCCACCCGCACGTAGCCCTCGCCCGACGTCCCGAAGCCCGAGCCCGGCGACACCACCACGCCCGTCTTCTCGAGCAGGTCGGCGGTGAAGTCGATCGAGTTGCCGTAGCCCTTCGGGATCGGCAGCCAGACGTACATCCCGGCCTTGGGCGCCGGCACCTCGAAACCGAGACCGCGCACGCCGTCCAGGAACAGGTCGCGGCGCTGGCGGTAGATCTTCGCCACCTCGGCGCAGTAGTCCTGCGGGCCGTCGAGCGCGGCCATGGCGCCGCGCTGGATCGCGGTGAACACGCCGAAATCCATGTTCGCCTTGATCTTCGCCAGGCGGCCGATGGCGTCCGCGTTGCCGACCACGAAGCCGACGCGCCAGCCCTGCATCGAGTAGCTCTTGGAGAACGAGTGGTACTCGACCGTGCGCTTCTTCTCCCGGTCGAACTGCAGGAACGAGTGCGCGCGGTAGTCGTCGTCGAGCGGCAGGTCGCAGTAGGCGATGTCCGAGATCACGAACACGTCGTGCTTGCCCGCCCAGCCATTGAGCTTCTCGTAGAACTCGGGTGTCTCGGTGCCGCCGGTCGGGTTGCCGGGGAAGTTGATCGTGATCAGGTGCGAGCGATCGGCGACCTCGTTCGGGATCGCGTCGAGGTTCGGGCGGAACGCGTTCTCGACCGTGAGCGGCACGTTGTAGACGTCGGCCTGCGCGAGCGCCGAGATGCCGACGTACGCGGGATAGCACGGCGTGGTCAGCAGGATGGGGTCCCCGGGGTTCAGGTGCGCGAAGAAGAACTTCGCGATGCCCTCCTTGGATCCGATGAGCGGCAGGACCTCGGTGTCGGGATCGAGCGTCACGTCGAATCTCCGCTGGTACCAGTTCGCGATCGAGCGCCGGAACTCGGGCAGGCCGTTGAACGAGGGATAGCGGTGGTTCGGCTTCCTGACGTCGTCGAGCGCGGACTTGAGCGCGTCGACGATCGCGGGGGAGGGCCTCATGTCGGGGTTGCCCACGCCGAGGTCGATCACGTCGACGCCCTGGGCGATCTTGGCGTCGCGATTCGCAAAGACTTTGGCAAGCGCGTACGGCGCCACGTTGTTCAATCGGTCCGAAGCGCGAAGCATGGGGCCTCCGGGCGGTGTAGGGAGGGTGGGCCCGGCCGGTCGCGGGGCGAGGGCGCCCGCGGGGGACGTTGCGGCCGGAAGCAATCGCCCTCTATTGTAGGGGGCGGCCCACCCGCCGGTCCATGGGCCATGAAAGGGAGGCATGGATGGTTGTAAAGCACCCGAGAAGACCGTGGGCGCTGGCCCTGGCGCTGCTGTGCGCCACGGCCGCGGCCGCGCTGGCCGCCCGTGTGCCGGTGGCGGGGCCCGCGGGACCGGCCCCGGTCCTCAACACGCCCGCCGGGGAGGCTGCCGGCGCGCCGTTCGGTCCGGGCGAGTCGCTGCGCTTCTCGATCGAGTACGGCGTGATCAAGGCCGGCACCGCGTGGCTCGAGGTCGCGCCGATGGAGAACTACCGCGGCCGGCCGTGCTACCACCTGGTGTCGCGCGCGGAGTCGAACAGCTTCATGTCCGGCATCTACAAGGTGCGCGACCGCATCGACTCGTTGATCGACGCCGAGGGCCTGTACTCGTATCGCTATCGCAAGCACATCCGCGAGGGCGGCTACAAGAAGGACTACGACGTGGTGTACGAGCCCCGCCTGGGCAAGGCGCGCTATGCCGACGGCAAGCAGTTCGACACTCCGCCGTGGCCGAAGGACGGGCTGTCCGCGTTCTACTTCGTGCGCCACGTGCCGCTCGAGGTCGGCACGGACGTCGTGATCCCGCACCATTCCGATGAAAGCTCGAACGACATCATCGTCAAGGTGCTCAAGAAGGAGCTCATCGAGGTGCCGGCCGGCAAGTTCGAGTGCATCGTGATCGAACCCGTGATGTCCTCGGGCAGCATCTTCAAGAATTCGGGGCAGCTCACGATCTGGGTGACCGACGATGCGCGCCGCATGCCCGTGCTCATGAAGAGCAAGATCCCGGTCGGCTCGATCGACGCCGTCCTGCAGGAAGTCCGCCCGGGCGGCCCCATGCGCGGCAGACAGCCGCGGGCGGCCGTGACCGCGCCCATCCCCGGAATCTAGAAAGCGAGCTCCATGGTCCCGTTTCCCGAGGTCGACCTGTCGCGCCTCACGCTCCTATCCGTGCGCGACCGGCCCACGCGCGTGTCCGTCGAGCAGTTCGCCAAGCCGCCGGCAGACCCACGCGCGGCGGCGAGCGTGATCGAGGGACTCCCCGATGTGCTCGCCGGGCGCGTGCTTCGCCAGGCGATCGCGGCAGTGCTCGCCACCCATCGCGCAGGCCGACCGGTCGTGCTCATGCTGGGCGCGCACGTGATCAAGGTCGGCGTCCAGCCGTACCTGGTCCCCTTGATCGAGCGGGGCATCGTGCGCCATGTCGCGTTGCACGGCGCGGGCGCGATCCACGACGTCGAGATCGCGCTCTTCGGGCAGACCAGCGAGGACGTCGAGGGCAACCTCGCGACCGGCGCGTTCGGCATGGTGCGCGAGACGCCGGAGTTCTTCCACCAGGCGGCCGCCGAGGGGCGCCCGCGCGGCGAGGGCCTGGGCGAGGCGCTCGGTCGCGCGCTTGCCGGGGCCTCTGCGCCGCATGCGCGGCACAGCCTGCTCGCCGCGGCGCACGCAGCGGGGATCCCGGCGACGGTGCACGTCGCGCTCGGCACGGACACGATCCACGCGCACCCTTCGGCCGACGGCGCGGCGCTCGGGGAGACCACGCTGCGCGACTTCCGCGTGTTCGCGCACACGCTGCTCGAGGCGAGGGGCGCGACCGTGCTCAACCTCGGCTCGGCCGTGATCCTGCCCGAGGTCTTCCTCAAGGCGCTGACCGTTGCGGTCAACCTCGGCGCTTCGCTCGACGGGCTCACGACCGTGAACCTCGACCAGATCCAGCACTACCGGCCGCGGGTCAACGTACTCGAGCGGCCGACCCGCGGGGCCGGAGGGCAGGGGCTCGCGCTCACCGGGCACCACGAGATCCTGGTCCCGTTGCTGGCGCAGGGCATCCTCGCGGGCATCTAAGTTCCGTTCTGGCACATGGGTTGCATGGAATCCCCGTGAGGTCGGTGAGAGCCGTCCCAGGGGGGTTGCGGGCTTGCAAGGTGCAATCCACGCGGCAAATCGCTTGACATGGACCACGCAGGTTCGGTAGCGTTGCGGGGTCGTCGGACTCACCCGACGTCAAGCGATCTCGGAGGAAGACCAGGCGCACCTTGCTATCGCATCGAGGTTTGGCCCCGAACTGAACAAGGTTTGAGCCGGACCTGATACCCATTTTGGCAACGCCCCCCGCGCTTTCACCTGCCGGGGACCGTTGGTGGGTCGGAGCGATGAGGCGCCTGGGTATTCCTGCCCGACCCTGGGTCAAGGCGCCCATGCTCACGCGCCGACTCGGGGTTTTTTTGTTGGGGGCGGGGGCCCGGGATCATGGCCGGCTCGCCTGATCCATCCGGACCCGGACGTCCGCACGAGGTGGAGGTCGGTCGAACGCATGAAGCACCAACCCGTCGATAATCGTCCGCGCGTTCTCGCCGCCGTGGCCCGCGCCGTGTCTCCGATCGCCGTGGCGCTCGCACTGCTGGCGCTTGCGCTTGCGCTCGGCGCACTGTTCGCACCGCGCCCGGCCGAGGCGAAGCGCATCAAGGTCCCGGTGGCCGATCTCCCCAAGGAGCCTGCCGCGGCCGAGTCGCTGGCGTACGCGGTCGACGACCTGCCGTATCGCGTCGCCCCGGGCGACAACCTGACGGTGGACTTCGGCGTCTCGCTCGACGGCAAGCCCCTGCGTTCCGACAACCTGCTCGTGCGCCCCGACGGCTTCATCACGCTCAACCAGATCGGGGACGTGCGCGCCGCCGGTCTGACCACGGCCGACCTCGACAGCCTGCTCCAGAAGAAGTACGAGGGCGTGTTCCGCGAGCCGAAGATCACGATCGCCGTCACCAAGTTGGCCGGCAACTTCGTGCACGTGTTGGGCGAGGTTCACGCCCCCGGATCCTACGAGATCATGCCCAACGCGACCGTACTGCAGGCGATCGCCCGCGCCGGCGGAGCGACCAACGCCGCCGCCCTGGGCAACGTGGTCCTGCTCCGGCGCACGGGCCCGAAGAGCCTCGTCGCCCAGAAGGTGCAGGTCAATCGCGCGATCAAGCATGGGCTGGCCGGCGCCGATCCCTACGTGCGCCGCTTCGACATCGTCTACGTGCCCAAGAGCACGATCGCGAGCATCGACCAGTTCGTCGAGCAGCACATCGAGAAGCTGCTCGTGATTCCGCAGGGCTACATCTACGGGTGGGAGGTCTTCCACCTCGATCAGGTCTTCGTGAAGAGCAACCAGGTCCGGCCATGAACCAGAACGAAACCATCGCCCCGCGCTCGGGACAGGGCAGCGCCCGCGACTTCCTTGCCGTGCTGTTCCGGCGGCGCTGGATCATCGGCTCGGTGTTCGCGGTGACCACGCTGACCGTGCTGGCGATCAACCTCACCCAGCCGCTGTACTTCGAGTCGACCGGCAAGGTGATCGTCAAGCGCGGCGTGCGCGACAACATCCTGCAGGGCGGCATGCGCACGCTGACCTGGGAGGAGGAGCTCGCCTCCGAAGTTGAGACCGTGAAATCGGGCGTCATCGTCGAGCGCGCGCAGGTGATTCTCGACCAGCACCGCGCGGCATCGGGCCGACCGACCGCGCACATCGATCCAATGCGCGTCGACTCGAAGGTGCTGGGCGAGTCGAACGTGCTGGCGATGTCGTATGAGAGCCGGGACCCGAAGGTCGCGCAGGAGGTGACGGACGCGCTGATCCAAGCCTACATGGATTATCGCAAGACCGCCTACACGCTCCAGTTCCCCAAGGAGTTCTTCGACACCGAGTTGGCCCGCGTGAACAAGGAACTGACCGACTGGACCGAGCGCCGGGAGCGGTACCAGCGCGAGACCCAGTCGGTGGACCTGAACATCCAGGGCATGCAGGAGACCGACTTCGTGCGCGCGCAGAGAATGGAACTCGCGAAGATCGACCAGGACCTGGCCGAGAAGCGCGCCGCGCTGGGCTCGATGAAGGCCCTGCTCGCGGGCGCGACCAGCGCGGAGGACCTGCCGTTCACGCCCGACGGAACGCGTGGCGCGGACGTGACGATCGTGGGGCTCAAGAAGAATCTCGCCGATGCGCGCGTACGATTCAAGTCGATGGAGTCGATCTACGTGCCGACGAGCAGCGAGTTGACGCAACAGCGCGCCGAGATCGAGGACCTGCAGCGCATGCTCGCGAACGAGGTCGCGAACCGTGTGCGCGTGGCACAGGCCGAGATCTCGAATCTCGAGGCGCGTCGCAACGAGACCGCCCGGGCCATGAGCGAGGGCCAGGGCCGGCTCGCCTCGTATCCCGAGCGCTCGGCGAGGCTGTCCGAGTTCGGCACGCGAATCGAAGCCCTGCAGAAGAGCTACGAAGCGCTCTCAGCGTCAGCCGGCCAGGCGAAGATCCAGAAGGCGACCTCGCCGGACTGGAACGTCGCCTTGCTGACCCCGGCGAGCAAGCCGTACCCGAAGAACCAGCGCGACTTCGTGCGGCTGGCGCTGGCGCCGATCTTCAGCCTGATCGTGGGGCTCGGCCTGGCGTTCTTCATCGACGGCCTCGACGCGACGCTCAAGAACCCGCGCGAGACCGAGGAAGCGCTCGAACTGCCCGTGTTGGCCACGCTGACCGAACAGAAGAGGCGACGCGCGTGATGAGGCACCTGAGACCCCGCACCCTGGAGCGGCGATGAGTCGTATTCGCGAAGCCCTGACCAAGATCGAAGGTGGCGCGCGTCCCCTGGCGCCCCCGCCGACCCCGTACGCTCCTCCGCGCGAGGTCATGCCGCGCCTGGTCGAGCGCGCGGCGTATGCCGAGCCCGTGTACGTCGAGCCGGCCCGATACGAACCCGAACCGGTGCCGGTGGCGCACGTCGCCCCGGCGGCGCCGATGCCCGCGCCGGTCCAGGCCGGCGGTGCGCTGCCGGACATTCCCGAGGACTTCTTCCGCGAGCTCGCCGGGCTGAGGCACACGCTCGAGTCCGCGATGCCGGACCGCGCGACGCGCGTCCTCCAGTTCACGGCCGCGGTGGCGGGGGAGGGCACGACCACGGTGGCGGCGAACTTCGCGCGCGTGGTCGCGCAGGATCCGACGCAGGCCGTGCTGCTGGTCGACGGGAATGTGCGCCGCCCGGGGCTGGCGCTGTTCTTCGGGCTCGCCGAGTCGGCGGGCCTCAAGGAGCTGAGCGATGCCGGCGCGGCGGCCGAAGCGGGGCGCTACGTGCAGTCGGTCGAGCGACCGAACCTGCACGTGCTCACGCAGGCGCCCCTGAGCGGCGACCTGGCGCACGTGTTCGCGCCCGAGGCGCTGCGCGAGTTCTGGGCCGCGTTCGGACGCAACTACCAGTGGGTGATCGTGGACGGTGCGCCGGTGATCGAGGCGCCGGAGACGGCGACCATCGGTTCGACCGTGGACACCACGTTGATCGTGATCGAGGCCGCGCGCACCAAGCGCGGCGTCGTGCAGCGCGCGATGGAGCGCTGCGCCAAGGCCGGCGTGCCGGTGCTGGGCGCGGTGCTGAACAAGCGACGTCTCGACATCCCGGAGTTCATCTATCGGCGTATCTGACGAGGAGTGGCGCTCGCCGGGCGAAGTCAGCCGCCCGGTCGCGTCCCCCGACCCCGCACCGGCTCGTCCGGTCCATCCGCGTCCGCGTCCCGTGGCTCACGATATCGGGAGAGCGGACGTTTGCGTTGGCGGGCGGGCTCGGGTGACCTCGGAAGCGGAGAGACGCGGATGAATCACGGGCGATACGCAGTCGAGGAGAAGGACCACGCGCTGCTCGCCACGTTCGTGGAGGCCGCGCTCGAAGAGACCCGCTTCCGCATCGAGGAGGCCGCCGGGCCGGTTACGGCGGTGATCCTGGGCGGCAGCCTGGCGCGGGGCGAGGGCACGGTGTGGCGCGGAGTCCACGGCCCGCTCGCGCTCTCCGACATCGACCTCGCGGTCGTGGTGGCGGACGGGGCCGCTCGGGAGCGGGCGGCGCGAATCGCGCGCGAGGTGCGCGTGGGAGTGAGCCGGCGGCTCGGCGAGCGCGGGCTGGCAGGCGGGTTCGATCTCGGGCTCTACGCCCCGGCGGACCTGGCCCGCCAGGGCCCGCGGCCGGGGACGCTGGAGTACCGCCGGAGCGGGCGCGTGCTCGTGGGGGCGGAGGATGCGATGGCGGGATTTCCCGCCCTCGAGGAGAAGGACGTGCCGGCCGAAGAGGCGCTCGTTCTGCTCGAGAATCGGGGCGCGGAACTGCTCCTCGCCTGGCCCGGCGGCGCCGGTCCGGACGATCCTTTGATCGCGCTCCGGGCGATGTACGCGGGGCTCAAGGCCCAGCTCGACGGCGCGTTCGCGTTCGTCGTGGCGCAGGGCGAGTGTCCGGTAACGGTAGAAGCGAGGCAGGCGGCGCTGGAGAGGTGGACGACCGTCGAGGGCCGGTCCGAAACGCTCCGCGCCGTCCTGCCCGACTTTTTGGCCAACGCGGCGTTCTGGGGCGCGATGAAGCTCGCTCCTGACCCCGCCGCGATCGCGCTCCGGCTGCAGGTCCCCGATGCCGGGGACCTGACGGCGCTGGGCCGCCGCGCATGGCGCGACGGCGCGCGGGCCTGGGTGGGGTATTATCGCGCGGTCGCCGCGCGGGTGTTCGGCCTTGCGGGGGCGCCATCGCTGGAGCAAGCGGCGGCGCACGCGGCCCACCGCGCCCGACCGCGTCGTCGTCTCAGGCGCTGGTGGGAGACCGCGCACGCCGTCCGCGCGCTCGAACGCGAGGGACGCGCGGCGTGGGCGCTCCGGTCCGGGCCGGCCCGGCTGAGGCTGGCCCTGGGTGGCACGCCCGAGCACGAGCTGGCCTCGGTCGTGGCCGTCCTCTTGGGAGGCTGGGCGTTCGCCGGCACGCCGGGCGCTCCCGATTGGCGGCCGGCAATGGAACAGCGTTTTCCGGGCGAGTGCCCGGATCACCTGGATTGGGACCGCTGCCGGCAGGCCGCGGTGCGGTTGTGGGACACCCTGGAGAACGGCGGCGCGCGCACGGCGTGGGAGATATCCGATCCCTTGCCGGGCGCGCGCTCGCACGTGGAGGAAGCATGAGTCGCCCACCCCTCATGGTCGTCGTGCTGGTCGATGCCCTGGGGTGGGACCGGGTCGGGGATTCATCCTTCCTGTCGACCGAGCTTCCGCACCGCAAGCCGCTCGACACCGTGCTCGGGTTCTCCGCGGGCGCGATCCCCGCGCTGCTCTCAGGCACGTGGCCGTCCGAGAATGGCCACTGGGTGATGTTCCACCGCGATCCCCTCAAGAGCCCGTTCGGACTCGCGCGCTGGATCGCGCTGTTGCCCGGCCGCGCACGCCGGAGCTGGCGCGTGCGCCAGTGGGTCAAGGCGCGCGCCAAGGGACAGGTGCGCGGGTACTTCGACCTCTACGAGGTGCCATGGGGCGCGCTCGCCGAGCTCGATGTGTGCGAGCGCGATCCGCTGTTCGCGACCGGGGCGCTGCCGGGCATCGGCACGATCTTCGACGACATGGCGGCGCAGCGCCTGAGGGTGCGCGTATGGGACTGGCGCACCGACGACGACGCGAACGAGCGGGCGTTCGTGGCCGCGGCCGAGGCGGCCGGGCGGGGCGAGGGCGAACCGGTCGACGTGCTGTTCTACTACACCCCCGCGATCGACGCCCGCATGCACGCCCGGGGCACGCGCGCGCCGGAGGTTTCCGACCGGCTGGCCCGGCTCGAGGCCGCCGTCACGCGCGCGCTCTCGGCCGCCCGCGCCGGGGGGCGCGAAGCCTGGTGTTACCTCACCTCGGACCATGGCATGACCGACGTCGTCGAACACGTGGACGTGATGGCGCGCGTTCTGGCCACGGGCCTCACGCCGGGCATCGACTACCACGCGTTCTACGACTCGACCATGGCGCGCTTCTGGTTCCGCGGCCCGCTCGCCGCCGAGCGCCTGCAGGCGGCGCTCCAGGGCCTGCCCGGCCGCTTCCTCACGCGGGCCGACGAGGAGCGCCTCGGCATCCACTTCCCGGACCGCCGCTACGGGGACGCGATCTGGCTGCTCGACGACGCGCGGCTGCTCGTGCCGTCGTACATGGGCAGCGCGCCTGTCGCGGCGATGCACGGCTATGACCCAAAGGCGCCGGGGTCGCGCGCGCTCCTGCTTTCGAGCCGCGAGCTGCCGGGCGACCTCGCACACGTCGTGGACTTCCGGGCGTTCTTCGGCGCCGAGCTCGAGGCCCGCCGCGTTGCACTGCCGCGCTATGCCGCCAGCGGGAGCGCGCGATGAGCCAGATGCTCAAGAACGTGTCGAAGGGCTCGTTCTTCCTCACCGTCGAGAGCCTCGCGTCCGTCATCTCGGGCCTGCTCTACTCGGTGTTCGTGCTGCGCTGGCTGGGGCCGAGCTGGTTCGGCATCTTCTCGCTCGCGCTCTCGGTGGTCGGGCTGGCTTCGGTGTTCACCGGCAACTTCGAGGTCTACCTCGAGCGCCACGCCGCCGAATACGACGCGCGCGGCCAGCACGTGCGCCTCCTGCGCGTCCACCTGTGGGCGCTCGCGGTCAAGGCGGTCCTGGGGCTGATCGCGGGTTACGTGCTCTACATGCTGGTGCCGTGGATCAGCGCCCAGTACGGCTTCACCAAGCTCGACTCGCTGATCCGCCTGCTGCTCGCGCTGGTCGTGTTCGACGGGTTTTCCTCGACCGGACGCGCGACGCTGTTCGGCCTCCAGCAGTATTCGTGGATCGCGGCGCTCGCGGTGTTCCAGCAGACGCTCAAGCTCGTCCTGGTCGTGATCCTGGCGAGCACCGGGCGCGGGCCAAGCTCGCTCGCGATCATGCTGTCGCTGCTCGCGATCGTGAGCGGGATGCTGTCGACCATCGTGGCGATGGCGCTCGCGTTCGCGCGCGCGCGGAAGGCCCGCGCGGCGGGCGAGGACGGGAGCCCGGCCGAAGGCGCGGGCGCGATTCTCAAGGACATGTTCGCCTACTGCCTGCCTCTGCTCGGGGCGCGCGCAGCGTTCATCTCGGGGCAGAACCTGAGCCGGGTCGTGCTCGGCAAGTTCTTCGACCCCGAGGCGCTCGGCCTGTTCTCGTTCGCGTTCCAGACGGTCGAGCGCTTCGTCGGCCTCGTGTACGCGATCCCGTCGTCGCTGCTGCCGTCGCTCACGCAGCTGGTCGCGCGCGGCGAGCTCGACCGCATGCGGCGCCTGCTCGACAAGGGCTTCCGCCTCGTCGCCACGCTCGCGTGCACGCTGTCGTTCATGATCTTCGTGTTCGCCGAGGAGATCACCCGCGTGGTCGGCGGCGAGCGCTATCTGCCGGCGGTCGGGCTGCTGCGGATCCTCGCGCTCGTGCCCTGGGTGCGCACGGCGCAGCAGCCGCTCACCATGGGCTTCTACGCGCTGCGCCGCACGGGCATGGTGCTCGCGCTCGCGCTCGCAAAGTTCCTGGGCGAGATGGGCAGCTACTTCCTCCTGATCCCGCTCGTCGGACTGGCCGGCGCCGCGTGGGCGAACCTGATCGGGGCGGTGATCGCGTTCTTCGGCGCGCTGATCCTCATGGGCAAGGCGACCGCGGGCACCGTGAGCCACCGCGGCGTGGTGATCGCGAAGACCGGCGTGCTGGTCGCGATCGGCGCGGGCGTCGCACTCGCTCTGCGCCGCGCCGGGCTCGACCCGCGACTGTTGTTCGCGATCAAGGCGCTCGTGCTCGTGCCGCTGTTCGTGATCGGGGTGGTGACGTTCGACCTCGTGACCGAGGACGATCTCGAGCGCGCGCAATCGATGGAGCTCGAGACGCCGTGGAAGCTCTGGCTGCGCGACACCTCCGTGCGCTGGATGCGCGCGGTGCGCGCGGTCGCGCTCAAGCTTCGCCGCCGGGCGTTCGCCACGCAGGAGGGCCACTAACATGGCGAGGGGACGGCTCGGCATCCAGCTCGCGCTCGGGCTCCTGCTCTCGGCGGTCCTGATCTGGCTGTCGGTGCGCACGATCGACCTGCGCGAGGTCGGGCGCGCGCTCGCGGCGGCGAACTGGGTGTGGTTCCTGCCGATCTGCGGGCTGACGCTGCTCTCATTCTGGATCCGCGCGGTGCGCTGGGGCTGGCTGCTCAGGAGCGTCAAACCGATCAAGGCGACGAGCCTGTTCTCCGCCACCATGATCGGCTTCGCGGCGAACAACCTGCTGCCCGCGCGGCTGGGCGAACTGGTGCGGCCGTGGGTCCTCGGCGCGAGCGAGCGCATCTCGCGCTCGTCGGTGTTCGCCACCGTGATCGTGGAGCGCGTGGTCGACATGTTCTGCATCCTGGTGTTCCTCGGCGTCGCGCTGCTGCTCCACCCGGCGCCGCCGGTGATCCAGAACGCGGGCATGGCCGCGCTCGTCGTGAACCTCGTGCTGCTGGTCTCTCTGATCGCGATCGAGCGCAGCCCGACGCATGCGGACCGCTTCGCGGGTTGGCTCGAGCGCGTGCTGCCGCCCAGGGTCGGACCGAAGGCCGCGTCCTTGATGCGCAACTTCGCGGGGGGGCTGGGCGTGTTCCGGCACGGGCCCGGGCTGTTCTGGGTGACCGTCTACTCGCTGCTCATGTTCTCGGTGACCGCGCTCGGGCTGAGCGCGTGCATGGCGGCGTTCGCGATGCACCTGCCGTGGTACGCGGGCCTGGTCATGCTGGTGGTGACCGCGTTCGGCATCATGGTCGCGCCCACGCCGGGTTACCTGGGCGCGATCCAGTACGC
The DNA here is from genome assembly GCA_046598045.1 of Candidatus Eiseniibacteriota bacterium. GTDB lineage: Bacteria > Eisenbacteria > RBG-16-71-46 > RBG-16-71-46 > DASYSL01 > JANPEF01. The sequence goes on along the minus strand of JBKJJJ010000024.1, from coordinate 15,338 downwards.
GTGCGTGCTCGGGCTGTCGCTGTTCGCGGTCGACAAGACGCAGGCGTTCTCGTTCTCGCTCTACTACCACCTGACGCAGTTCCTGCCGATCACCGTCGTCGGGTTGTATTGCCTGGGGCGGCAGGGGCTTTCGCTCGGCCAGGTCGCGGCGGCGAGCCGGGAAGAGCCGACGCCCGCCGGCTAGGCCGGTTTGAGCGAGTGGTGCGCGACTTTCCGGACGGCGGTCACCACGTCGTCGACGTCGGCATCGAGCATGCGGGGGTAGAGCGGCAGCGTGAAGATCGCGGGGTAGACGCGCTCCGCGACCGGGAAGTCCTCCGGGCGGAAGCCGAGCGTGTCGCGGTAGTAGGGGTGCTTGTGCACCGGGATGAAGTTCACGGTGGTGCCGATATTCTCGGCCTTGAGCAGCTCGAGGAAGCGCGCGCGGTCGACGGTCAGCCGCGCGAGATCGAGCCGCACCGTGTAGAGGTGCCGGGCGTGGTGGACGTCGGGGCTCGCGAACGGGCACGACACCTCCGCCAGGTCGGCGAACGCCGCGTCGTAGCGCGCGGCGATCTGGGACCGGCGGGCGTCGAACTCGGGCCAGCGGTCGAGCTGGGCGAGCCCGATCGCCGCGGCGAGGTCGGTGAGGTTGTACTTGAAGCCCGGGGCCGTGACCTCGTAGTACCACGAGCCCGCGCTCGAGTAGCGTTTCCAGGCGTCCTTCGAGATGCCGTGCAGCGAGAGCACCTGGGCGCGCGCGAGGAAGTCCTGGTCGTCGGTCACGAGGCAGCCGCCCTCGCCGGTGGTGATGTTCTTGATGGCGTAGAACGAGAACGCGGTCGCGTCGGCGAGCGTGCCGACGGGCCGGTCCTGGTAGCGCGCGCCGAACGAGTGCGCCGCGTCGGCGAGCAGCCGGAGGCCGTGCCGGTCGCAGAGCGCGCGCAGGGCCTCGTAGTCGGCCGGGTGGCCGGCGAAGTCGACCGCGATCACGGCCCGCGTGCGGGGTGTGATCGCCTCTCGGACGCGCTCCGGGTCGAGGTTGAGCGTCCGCGGGTCGACGTCGACCAGCACGAGCGTCGCGCCGGTGTGGAGGACGACGTTCGCAGTCGAGGCGAACGTCCAGGTCGAGGTGATGACCTCGTCGCCGGGGCCGATGCCCCAGGCCGCGAGCGCGAGGTGCAGCGCGCCGGTCGCCGAATTGACGGCGAGCCCGTGCGCCGCGCCGGAGTGGGCGGCGATGCGCTCGCCCAGCTTGTGGGCGCGCGGGCCGGTCGTCATCCAGCCCGAGTCGAGCGTCTCGAGGACCGCCTGCTTCTCGGCGTCGCCGATCGAGGGCAGGCCGACGGGCAGGAACGAGGTGCGCACCGGGGTGCCGCCGTCGCCCGCGAGCGGGCCGAAATCGCGGCTCATCGGAGCGCCGCCTCGAGCGTGCGCACGTTCGAATAGCGCACCGCGGCCGGGTCGAAGCCCTGGCGCTGCGCGATCCAGCGTTCGATCTCGGCGACACCGGAGTCGACCGAGTGCGCGGCCTTGAAGCCGAGGTCGTCCGTGATGCGGGCGAAGGAGACGCGGTAGGAGCGCGGGTCGCGGGTTTCGCTCACGGTGAGCGTGGCGCTGGGGAAGCGCGCGGCGATCGCCCGCGCGAGTTCTCCGATGCGCAGGTTGAGCGTGTCGGAGCCGACGTTGTAGGTGTGGCCGGCCGCCTGGGGCGCATCGAGTGCGAGCAGCAGCGCGCTCGCGACGTCGTCGACGTGCACCTGGGGGCGCCATTGCTCGCCGCCGTGCACCTCGAGGACGCCCTCGCGCAGGGCGCGCGCAGTGAGCAGGTTGACGACGAGGTCGAAGCGCATGCGCGGCGAGACGCCGAACACGGTCGCGAAGCGCAGCGTCACGAGCTCGACGCCGGACGACGCGAGGCGCGCGGCGAACAGGGCCTCGGATTCGAGGTTCGACTCGGCGTAGAGCGACACCGGCAAGGTGGCCGAGTTCTCGTCGAGCCAGTCTTCGCCGGCGGCGCCGTAGACCGAGCAGGTCGAGGCGAACACGAGGCGGCGCGCGCGCGCGGCCTTTGCGGCCTCGGCGAGCGTGGCGGTGGACTCGACGTTGATCGCCCGGGTGAGCGCGGGATCGAGCGCGCAGGCCGGATCGCCGACGAGCCCGGCGAGGTGCAGGATGCCGTCGACGCCGGCGCACGCGCGCGCGACGACGTCGGCATCGCGCACGTCGCCCGCGAGCAGTTCGAGGTCGGGCGAGGTCTTGTAGGCGGCGAGCGCGGCATCGCCGAACAGGAGGCTGTCGAGGACGCGCACGCGGCGGCCCTGCTCGAGCAGGCGACCGACGGTGACCGAACCGATGTAACCGGCGCCCCCGGTGACGAGCACCGGCGGCCGCGAAGACGATGGGGGCACGAAGTCCTCGATCGCAGGAGAAGGTGGGGCGAAGGCCCCGAAGGAACGCCAGGCACGCACCCTCGGGCGCGTGCGCGGACATGATGGTAAACGTCGAGGTATTCGCGTGACAAGGGCCATGGCCCGTGCGCGCAGACCGAAGGCGCCTTCCCCCCGCGGGCCGCAGGGTCCGTGTAGGCGCGAGGAATGACTTGGCACCACCCCGTTTCGTACGCGACACTGCCGGCTTCGCCATCAGCCAGTACTTGTCGCGCTTCGTCCAGTTGTTCCGCGGGATCATCGCGGCGCGCCTGCTCGGGCCCGCCGCGTACGGGTCGTGGAATGCGCTGCTGCTCGTGCTCGACTACGGAATCCTGAGCCAGCTCGGCCTCCAGCAGGGGCTCGACCAGGAGATCCCGGGGTCGATCACGCGCGGCGACGAGGCCGAGACGCGGCGCCTCAAGCAGGGCGGCGTTGCAGGCATGATCGCGCTCTGGACCCTCTTCGCCGGCGGGGTCGTGGTCTACCTCGTGATCAAGAACCGGCGCCTCGCCGAGGGCTGGGGCCCGGGCGGCGTCCTGGTCATGGTCCTCGCGGTGCTGCTGCAGGAGCTGATCTTCTACCACGGCACGCTGCTGCGCTCGCACGGCAGGATCGGCGTGGTGAGCAAGGCGCTCTCGCTGCAGGCGATCGCAGGCGGGCTGGCCGGCATCGGGCTCGTGTTCTCGCTTGGCGTGTGGGGCCTACTCGCGGGCTGGATCGCGGGGCAGCTCGCCGCGCTGGTCTACCTCAGGCGCGAGGGTGCGGCGATCGCGCCGATGGCGATCGTGCCGAACGCCGGGACGAAGGAGCTGCTGCAGCGCGGTTTCCCGATCTTCCTGTTCATGGCCGCGGGCATGGTGCTCAAGTCGGTCGACCGCATCATGATCCTCAAGTTCCTGTCGACCGAGGCGCTGGGCTACTACAGCGTCGGCCTGATGGGCGTGTCCATGCTGCTCTACATTCCCGACTCGGTGTCGTACGTGCTCTATCCACGCATGCTCGCCACGTTCGCCCGCACCGCCGACCCGGACGTGACTGCGCGCGAGATGCTGCGCCCGATCGCGACCGTGGCGTGGCTGATGCCGCTGGTGGTCGGCGTGAGCGTGTTCTTCGTGCGCGAGTTGGTCGCGCTCGTGCTGCCGAAGTACCTCCCGGGTGTCCCTGCGCTCTCGATCCTCCTGTTCGGCACGCTCGGGCTGGCGCTGTCGTCGATCCCCTCGTTCTACATCATGGCGATCCAGAAGCAGGTCAAGTTGCTGCCGCTCGCGTTCGGGGCCATCGTGCTGGACATCGCGCTGATCGGCCTGTTCCTGCACCTGGGCTGGAAGCTCGAGGGTGTCGCCGCGGGCGTGAGCACCGGCTACGTCGTGTACGGCGTCGGCCTCCTGATCTACGCGGCGAGCCACCTCGCGACCACGACCCGCGAGCGCGCGATGTTCGTCCTGCGCTCGGTGCTGCCCACGCTCTGGGCCGCGGCGCTCGCGAGTGTGTTCGCCCTCGTCCTGCCGAAGGTCGTGCCGGCCATGTTCGGCGGGTGGGGCCTCGCCCTGATCGAGGCGGCCCTGTTCGTCGCGCTCTACCTGGCGGCCGCGCGCACGCTCCAGCCGCGCACCGGCATCATCGCGATGCTGCGCCAGTCGGACTGGCCCTTTGCCCGCGCGATCGCCGGAGCGTGGTCGCGTGACTAGAGATCGCGCATGGTGATCGCCCCGCGCTGGCTGCGCCCCGACGGTCACCGCCTCGCGGCGGGGGCGTGCGTGACCGCGCTCTGCGCCGCGGCGGCGGCGGGTGCGGCGCTGCCGGCGCCCGTGCGCATCACGGGTGCGCTGCTCGCGCTCGTCCTGTGGCCGGGCGCGATGCTCCTGCGCTTCCTGCTCGCCGACCGCGAGATCGAGTGGCCCGGGCGGATCGCGTACTCGTTCGCGCTCGGCCTGCTGCCCGCCGGGTTGCTCGCGCTGGCGTCCTACTTCGGCCGCTTCGACGCGGGCGTCGGCCTGTGGGCGCTGCCGCTGCTCGGGTTCGGGCTGGCGGTGATCGATCCGCCGCGTCCGGTCGCGCCCGCGGACCCGCGTGGCCTCCTGCCCGGCGTGCTCATGGCGGGCTGGATCGTGCTCGTGGGCGCGGTGGTGGGGGGGCTGGGCGCGCCGCTCGTCTATCAGTCGGATTCGCTCGACCACATCGCGACCGTGCGCCGCATCGTCGACACGCGCGAGGCGTTCCCGACCGACGCGTTCTTCCGCGACGCCGGCGCGAACGGGGCCGACCCGCGCAAGGGCACGTATCACGTCGCGCTCGCGCTCGTGGCGCGCGCGGCCCGCGTCGATCCGGTGACGCTGTGGCGCTTCCTGCCGCTCCTGTTCATCCCCGTGTTCCTGCTCGCGATGTACTCGCTGACGTTTGCGCTCACGAGATCGCGCATGGCGGGGGTGGTCGCGGTGTTCGTCTTCCCCCTGATCTACGGCGGCGGCCCCGGCGGAACCGAGTTGCGCGAGACCGTGTACTCGACGCGCGTGGGCGAGATCGTCGCGCTGCTCGCGGTCGCCGCGCTCGTGCGCTTCATCGAGCGCGGGGGCAAGCGCCGGCTCGCGCTGTTCTGGACCGTCGCGCTGAGCGCGATGCTGGTGCACGTGTGGTACGCGCTCTACTTCGCGCTGGCGCTCTCGGCCTACGCTCTCGGCGCTCTGGCCTCCGCGCCCGCACCGGCGCGCGAGCGCTGGCAGCGGTTCGCGTTCGCGTTCGGCGGCCTGCTTGCGCTGGCGGGCCCTTACCTCGCATTCCGTGCGCGCCAGTCGTACGGCCCGCAGAACGCGATCCACACCGAGCCGCAGGGCCTGCTCTATCTCTCCCGGCACCTGTTCACGGTCGACCCGCAGGCGATGTGGGTGTGGCACGGCGCGTGGCTCGTGGTCGCGCTGGTCGCGGTGCCGTGGTTCTGGTCCCGGCGCAAGGAGTCGACCGGCGCGGTCTACCTCGCGCTGGTCACGCCCTTCGTGCTCCTGATCGTGCTCAACCCGTTCATCCTGCCGCTCGTGCAGGCGAAGCTCGGCTACCTGACGATGCGCCTGATCTGGATCGCGCCCGTGATTCCCGCCGTGGCGATCGTGATCACCGCCCTGGGCGAGGGCGTCGTGCGTGGCCGCGGCGCGCGACGCCGGTGGGCCTCCGTCGGGCTCGCCGGGTGCGGGCTGCTGCTCGCGCCGGCGGCCTGGCAGGCGACGACGCTGGTTACCGAGCGCGCGCATCTGCGCGCCGACGAGGCCGCGCGCAGCGCTGCTCCGTGGTACGACGTGCTCGCGTTCCTCGGAGGCAAATACCCGCGGGGCCGCGTGCTCGCGTCGGACCCGGTGACGAGCTACTCGATCCCGGCGTACACGGGACAACAGGTGATGGCGTTCTACGACCAGCACTCCTCGCCCAACGACCCGCGCGGGCTCGAACGCATCCTCGATGCGCGGTCGGTGCTCTCGCCCCGGGTCGGCATGCGGACGACGCTCGAGATCCTGCGCCGGTATGGCGTGGACGCGGTGGTCGTCAACGAGCGCTTCGACCGACCCGTGGCGACGGACTACTGGTCGATGAATCCGGGGCTGTACCCGGCGACGCTTGCGAAGTTCCGCGCCCGGCCCGACCTGTTTCGGCCTGTGTTCGAGGCGCCGGGCGCCTGGGTATTCGAGCTCACCAGCGCCGCCTCCGAGGGCACGCTGCCGTCGAACGATGATTCCGTGCCGGCGCCCATCGAGCACCCGCAGGCCGCGGAACTGGACGCGCCCCGGCGGGACGGCGCGTTCATGCACCGGGGAACGCGCCTCAGCGCATACGTCGCCGCAACGGGCGATACCGTGAGCGTCGAGACCTTCTGGAGCCTGGCCTCGGGCTCGACCGTGGCCCCGGGCTCGTACCTCGTGTTCTTCCGGCTCGACGCGCGCGCGATGCCGCGCGGGCCGCTCTACTCGGCCGCATACGACAAGCTCTATCGCAAGGTGCTCGAGCGCTGGACCGGCACCCGCTTTCGTGTGCGCACCACGCATCGCCCCCTCGACGGAGTGTACGCGCCCGACCAGTGGCAGCCGGGCGAAGTGGTCGCGGACCGATACACGGTCGAACTGCCGGCCAACCTGGCGTCGGGGCCGTACGACGTGCGTGTCCGGCTCGTCCGGGTACCGCATTACCAGAACACGAGCCTGCGCGACTACCTGCACGACGACGACGCGTTCAGCGGGCCGGTCGTGGGGCAGCTCACCGTGATCGGGGGCAGGCGATGAGCCGCCCGCGCATCGTGTTCGTCGTGCCCTACGGTTACGCCGCGCTCGCGGGCACCGCCTCTGACGCCGGGGCGTTCGGCTACGTGGGGGGCGCCGAGATGCAGCAGGCGCGGCTCGCGCGCGTGCTCGCCGCGCGCGGCCACGACGTGTGGATGATCACCGCCGACTTCGGGCAGGCCCAGCGTGTCGAGATCGACGGGGTCACGGTCGAGCGCGCGTATGCGCCCTACGCCGGCGTGCCGGGGCTGCGCTTCTTCCACCCGCGTTGGTCGGGGATCATCGCGGCGCTCGAGCGCGTCCGGCCGGACCTCGTCTACCAGCGCACGGCCGGGGCGCTGACAGGCCAGTGCGCGATGTGGGCGCGCGCGCGGGGGCGGCGGTTCGTGTTCGCCTGCGCCCATGACTTCGACACCAAGCCCAAGAGCCCGTTCCTGACGAACGCGCGCGACCGCTGGTTCTACCTCTGGGGGTTGCGGCACGCCGACCGCGTGCTCGCGCAGAGCGCGCTCCAGGTGGCGTCGCTGCGGACTCATTTCGGGATCGAGGCGGCGCTCGTCAAGAACGTGATCGAGGTGCCGGCGGACCCGCGTCCCGAGGCCGGGGCCGACCGGGTGGTGTGGCTCGGCACCGTCAAGGCCGATAAGAGACCGGGTTGGGTGCTCGATGCCGCCCGCGCACTGCCGGAGACATCGTTCGTGCTCGCCGGCGGGCCGCCACCGCCGCCGATGAGCGATCGCGACTTCGCGCAGGCGAGGGCGGAGGCGGCCCGCCTGCCGAACGTCGAGATGCCCGGGTTCGTGTCGCCGGACCGCGTGTCCGGCCTGCTCGAGCGCGCGGCGCTGTTCGTCCATACGTCGCCGGCGGAAGGATTCCCGAATACCCTGCTCGAGGCGTGGGCCCTGGGTGTGCCGAGCGTGAGCGTGGTCGATCCCGACGAGGCGGTGAGCGCCCACGGCACGGGCAAACGCGTGGACGACGAGGATGAATTCATCGAGGCGATTCGCGGACTCATGTACGATCCGGCGCAAAGGAGCGCGCTGGGCGCAGCCGCGCGCGACTACGTGCTGCGCCAGCACGCGTCCGATGTGGTCGCGCGTGGGTTCGAGGACGCGCTCGGGCTCGCTCTGCCCGCGCGCCGGGCGCTCGACGCGACCGGCACGGGCTGAAGGGAAGACGAACCATGTGCGGCATCACGGGCCTCTACCACTTCCAGAATGATCGCGCGGTCGATCCGACGCTGCTGTCGGCGATGAACGAGCTCCTGACCCATCGCGGCCCGGACGACTCGGGGCTGTACGTGTCGGGCCCGGTCGGCCTGGCGCAGCGGCGGCTCTCGATCGTCGACCTGTCCCCGGCCGGCCGGAACCCGATGCCGAACGAGGACGACTCGATCTGGCTGACGTTCAACGGCGAGATCTACAACGTGCTCGATCGGCGCGGCGAGCTCGAGGCGAAGGGCCACCGCTTCAGGAGCCACACCGACACCGAGGTCCTGATCCACCTCTACGAGGAGACGGGCTTCGACGTCGTGCACGAGCTGCGCGGCATGTTCGCGTTCGCGATCTGGGACGCGAAGCAGAAGACGCTCCTGGTGGCGCGCGATCGGCTCGGCATCAAGCCCCTCTACTGGCGCGCGAAGAACGGGACGTTCGCCTTCGCCTCCGAGATGAAGTCGCTGCTCGCCGACCCCGACTGCCCGCGCAAGCTCGACGCCGCGGCGCTCGAGGACTACCTCGCGCTGCAGTACGTGCCCTCCCCGGGCTCGATGATCGAGGGCATCCGCAAGCTGCCGCCGGGGCACATGCTGATCGTCACGCCCAGGGGCGTCGAGGAGCGCCGATGGTGGTCGCCGCCGGCGGGGGAGACGACGAGCCTGTCGTTCGACGATGCCGCGGTCGAATTGCGCCGCCTGCTCGAGGAGTCCGTACGCCTGCGGTTCATGAGCGACGTGCCGTTCGGCGCGTTCCTCTCGGGCGGGATCGACTCCAGCATCGTGTGCGCGCTGATGGCGCGCCTCATGGACCGGCCGGTCAAGACCTTCACCATCGGCTTCGAGGGCGCGCCCGAGGACGAGACCGCGTTTGCGCGCCAGGTCGCGCGCCACATCGGCGCGGAGCACCACGAGTTCGTGGTCCAGCCCGACGCGCTCGCGATCCTGCCGTCGCTGGTCTGGCACCTCGACGAGCCGCTGGCCGACACCTCGACGCTGCCGACGTGGGCGGTGAGCGAGATGGCCCGCCAGCACGTGACGGTCGCGCTCTCGGGCGACGGTGGGGACGAGACGTTCGCCGGCTACGAGACCTACCGCCTTGCGCAGGCCTACGCGCAGGTGGACCGCCTGCCGGGCGGGCTGCGCCGGCTCGCGGCCACCGCGGGCGCGATCGCACCGGGCAAGTGGGCATCGCGTTTCGAGCGCCTCGGCCTCGACGCGATCGAGCGCCACGTGCGCGTGATGGCGATCGCGGACAAGAACACCTACCGGCCGCTGCTCGCGCCCGACCTGCGCTCCGCGGCGAACGGGCACGACCCGCTCGCGGGATTGCGCGCGCATGCGGCCGGGTTCGCCCCGTCGGACCTGCGCGCGCTGCTCCACCTGGACCTCACGACCTACATGACCGACGACGTGCTCGCGAAGGTCGATCGCATGAGCATGGCGCACGCGCTCGAGGTGCGGGTGCCGCTGCTCGACCACAAGCTGGTCGAGTTCGCGGCCACGCTGCCGTTCGACTACAAGCTGCGCGGCGGGGTGTCGAAGGCGCTGCTCAAGCACGCGGCGCGGGACCTCTTGCCGGCGCCGATCTTCTCGCGCGGCAAGCAGGGCTTTGCGGTACCGCTCAAGCACTGGTTCGGCGACCGCTTCGGGACCGTGCTCGGCGACGTGCTCTCGCCGGCGTCGATCCGAAGCCGCGGAGTGTTCGACGAGGGCGCCGTGGCGAAGCTGGTCGCGCGCGCGACCGGGCCGTCGCCCGATACGCGCGCGGGGCGCCTGATGTGGGCGCTGATCGTGTTCGAGATGTGGGCCCGCGCGTTTCTCGACCAGGCACCCGAGCTCCCCGCGGCGCCGCCGCCGTTGGTGGCGCGCGAGCTGTCCGCCGCAGGCGCCGCCTCGTGAACGTCGCGATCCTGATCGGCCGCTTCCCGCCGCACGACGTCGGCGGCGCCGAGCGTCAGGCGGACCGGCTCGCCGCGGCGCTCGCCGCGCGCGGTCACCGCATCACCGTGATCACGCGCCGATGGCCGGGGCGCGCGGCACGCGAGACGCGAGACGGCTTTACCATCGTCCGGACGCCGATCGCGCTGTCGGGCCCCGCGCGCACCTTGCTCGACCTCGCCGCCACGCTCAACGCTCTGCGTGGACTCGAGGCGAAGCCCGATGTCGTGCTCGCGTTCCAGACGTTCGCCAGCGGGTGGATCGCGGGCTTCTCCGACGTGCTGCTCGGCATTCCCTCGGTGGTGTGGGTGCGCGGCGAGAACGAGTATCGGTTCGACCGCTATCCGCACCTGTTCAAGCCGTCGGTCTTCGCGTGGCGGCAGGCGCGGCGCAACCTGGTGCAGAGTATGGGTCACCGCGAGCGCCTGGTCGCCCAGGTTGCGGCGCGCGACCCGTTGCGCTCCGAGCGTATCGGGCAACGCATCGACGTCATCGGAAACGGCGTGGACCTGCCGCCGCAGGTGGTCCCGGGCGGCGACGACTGGGTTTACGTCGGGCGGCTGATCGCGCACAAGGGCGTGGACGTCCTGCTCGAGGCGCTCGCGCGCATGCCCGCGGCCGTGCGCAAGACCCTGTGGATCGTGGGCGACGGGCCCGAGCGCGCCCTACTCGAGGCGAAGGCGCAGGCGCTCGCCGTGGACGCCCGCTTCGAGGGCTTCGTCGACCGCGCACACCTGCCCGAGTACTACGCCCGGGCGTGCGCGATCGTGCTGCCCTCGACCGAGGGCGAGGGCCTGCCGAACGCGCTGCTCGAGGCCATGGCGTATGGCGTGCCGGTGGTGACCACGTCGCTGGTCGGCATGGACGAGCTCGTCGGCGCCGGCGGGCGCCTCGTGCCGCCCGGCGATCCGGACGCGCTCGCGGGGGCGCTCGCGGCGCTCGCCGACCCGGCGAACCGCGCCGAGCACGATCGCGCCGCCCATGCCGCGCGCGCCGGGGCCGAGGCGCACTCCTGGGCCACGATCACCGACCAGCTCGAGCAGGTGCTCAGCGAGGTCTCCGTGCGCGCGCCGCGCGTCTGGCTGGTCTCGCCGAGCCCGACCTCGCGCGGCGGCGTGGCCGCGGTGGCTCGGCAGATCGCGGTCTCGCCGATCGTGCGCAAGTACCGCATCTCGATGGTGCCGACCCACGCGCCGGGCTCGATGCTCGGCCGCCTGTACCGCGCGGCGCACGGGCTGTTGTTGCTCGGCGGGGCCATGATCTTCAAGCGCCCGGACCTGGTGCACGTCAAGGTCGCTTCGGGCGGATCGTTCGTGCGCAAGGTCGTGGTCGGGATGATGTGCCGGGTGCGCGGCGTCCCGGTGCTGGTGCACGTCCACGGCGGAGGCTTCGACCAGTTCGTGCGCCGCGCTCCCCGGCCCGTGCAGCACATCGCGCGCTGGATGATCGAGGCGCACCCGGTCGTGCTCTGCCTGTCGCCGCGCTGGGCGAGCCGGCTTTCGGCGATGTTCCCGAAGGCGAACATCGAGGTCATGCCGAACCCGGTCGAGGTCGCGCGCTACGCCGACCTCGCACGCGCGCGCTTCGCGCGCGAGCTCGGCGAGGCCTCGCCGGAGGGCGCGCCGATGGCGCTGTTCCTCGGCGACCTGCTCGAGCGGAAGGGCGCGCTCGACCTCATCCGGGCCTGGCCGCGCGTCGCGCGCGCGTTCCCGCGCGCGCGGCTCGTGCTCGCGGGCGCCGGCGACGTCGCGCCGCTGCGCCACGCCGCGCAGGAAGCGGGCGTCGGGCACCTCGTCGAATTGCCCGGCTGGGTCGAGCTGGAGGAGAAGCGCCGCCTGCTCGCCGAAGCCACGCTGTTCGTCCTGCCCTCGCACATCGAGGGTGTCCCGATCAGCCTGCTCGAGGCGATGGCCGCAGGGCTGCCCTCGGTGGTCACGCCGGTGGGCGGCATCCTCGACGCCGTGCGCGACGGCGAGCAGGCCCTGATCGTTCCCCCGCAGGATCCGGCGGCGATCGCCGAGGCGGTGCTGCGCATCCTGCAATCGCCGCGGCTGGCGCGCGATCTCGGTGTGCGCGCGCGCGAGCGGGCGAACGACTTCGACCTGCCGCGCTTCGCCGAGCGGCTCGACCTCGTCTACCAGCGCATGCTGTCGACCACCAAACCGCCCGCGGAATCGCGCGACACGATGCCCGTGCATCGCGAGGGCGCCACGCCCCACGCCCGCTCGGAGGTCGCCTGATGGGCGTCGCCACCGAGGCGCGCCGCGTGCTCGAGGCCCTGCCCGCGCCCGCGCGCGAGGCGATCGAGTCGACGGTCGCGTTCGTGCCGCGTCCGTGGCTCTATGGCCGGACGTTCCGCGCGACGCGCTCCCTGCTTGCGCGCACCGAACGGATGCCGCTCGAGGAGCTCCGCGCCTGGCAGGACGGGCGTGTTCGCGAGTTGGTCCAATGGGCGCATGCGCGGGTGCCGTATTATCGCGAGGTCTTCCGGGAACGCGGCCTCGAGCCCGGGGACATCCGGGGCGCGGCGGACCTCAAGCTGCTGCCGCTCCTGACCAAGGAGATCCTGCGCGAGCGCGCCCAAGACCTGCTCGCCGAGGGGGTGCCCGCGTCCGCCCGCGAACAGGTCTCGACCGGCGGCACCTCGGGCGAGCCGCTCAAGTTCCTGATCGACCGCGGGCGCTCGTCGCAGGAGTGGGCGTTCATGACCTGGCACTGGGGCCGCGTGGGCTACCGGCCGGGTTCGCGGCGCGCGGTCCTGCGCGGCGTCGTGGTGGGGGAGGGCGGCGACGACCGCATCCATGCCTATCGCCCGCTCCTCGACGAACTCGTACTCTCGACGTTCCGGCTCTCGGCGACGACGCTGCCCCGATACCTCGAGCAAATCGAACGCTACCGCCCTCCCTTCCTGCACGCGTATCCTTCGGCGGCGGAGCACTTCGCGCGGCTCCTGCGCGACGTGCCCATGGCAAAGCGCCCTTCCTTCCGGGCGGTGCTGCTCGGGTCGGAGAACGTCTACCCCGCGCAGCGCGCGCTGCTCGCCGAGACGTTCGGCGCGAAGGTCTTCGCCTGGTACGGACACAGCGAAAAGTGCCTGCTCGGCGGCGGCTGCGAGCGCAACGACGATTATCACATCTATCCCGAGTACGGCGTGCTCGAGGTGGTGGACGACGCGGGCAATGCAGTTGCGCCCGGCGGCAGCGGCACGATCGTCGGCACCGGCTTCCTCAATCGCGTCATGCCGTTCCTGCGCTATGCCACGGATGATGTCGCGACGCTTGTGGATGGGCCGTGCGAGTGTGGCCGCCCGTACCCAAGGGTGAGAGACATCGAGGGGCGCTGGCATGGCGAGCGCGTTTTCGGCGACCGCGGGATCGTGTTCAGCATGACCGCGCTCAACACGCACAGCCCGGCATTCGATCGCGTGATGCGCTTTCGGATCCGTCAGGAGCGCGTGGGTGAGGCGATCGTGCTCGTGGTTCCCGGTCCCGGGTTCAACGATGGGGATGCGCGGACGATCGAGCGCGAGTACGGGCTGCGCGCCGCGGACGCGGTGCGCTTCCGGGTCGAGATCGTGGACGAGTTGCCCCTGACGGGGCGTGGCAAGTTCAAGTTCGTCGAACAGCGAATCCCGGACGAGGTCCAGGCGGACCTCGCACGGGCCCATTCCGAGGTCCCATGAAGCAAGTCCTGCAGAACTACAAGACCGGCGACTTGCGCCTGGCCGACGTGCCGCGCCCCGCGCTGCGCGCGGGCGGCGTCCTGGTCGCGACGCGAGCGTCGCTGATCTCCGCCGGCACCGAGAAGATGAAGGTCGACGTCGCGAAGAAAAACCTGCTCGGCAAGGCGATGGAGCGCCCCGACCAGGTCAAGAAGGTGATCGAGACCGTGCGCCAGCAGGGCCTGCTCCAGACCTACGAGAAGGTCATGAACAAGCTCGACACGCCCACGCCGCTCGGTTACTCGAGCGCGGGGGTCGTGCTCGAAGTCGGGCGCGAGGCGTCCGAGTTCCAGGTCGGCGACCGCGTCGCGTGCGCGGGCGCGGGTTACGCGGTGCACGCCGACGTCGCGTACGTGCCGAAGAACCTCGTCGTGCGCATGGCAACGGAGACCCCGTTCGACCGCGCCGCGTTCACCACGCTCGGCGCGATCGCGCTCCAGGGCGTGCGCCAGGGCGAGATCCGTCTCGGCGAGGACGTGGTCGTGATCGGCCTCGGGCTGGTCGGCCTCCTGACCGTGCAACTCCTCAAGCAGAGCGGCGCGCACGTGATCGGCGTCGAGCTCGATCCCTCGCGCGCCGCGCTCGCGCTCGCGATGGGCTGCGATCGCGTGCTGATCGGCGCCGACGTCGAGGTGCGCGAGTCGGTGCGGCTTGCGACCGGCGGCCGGGGCGCGGACGCCGTGCTCGTGACCGCCGCCTCGTCGTCATCGGGCCCGGTCACGCTCGCCGGGGAACTGTGCAGGGACCGCGGGCGCGTGGTCGTCGTCGGCATTACGAAGATGGACCTGCCGCACCGCGCGTACTACGACAAGGAGTTGTCGCTCGTCCTGTCACGCTCGTATGGCCCGGGGCGCTACGACCCGTCCTACGAGGAGCGCGGGGTGGACTACCCGCTCGGCTACGTGCGCTGGACCGAGCGCCGCAACATGGAGGAGTTCCTCCGGCTCGTCGAGTCCGGGCACGTCCTGGTCGATCCCCTGATCTCGCACCGCGTGCCGTTCGGCGAGGCCGAGCGCGCGTACGGCCTGATCACGGGCAAGGCGACCGAGGCCTACCTCGGCATCGTGCTGACCTACCCGGACGAGCCGGCGCCGGCAGGACGGGTTGCGCTCAGGCCCGAGGGCGCGGCGCCCTCGACCAATGGCGGGGCGCCCCTCGTGCGCACGCGCGCGGCAGCCGACCCGGTCGGCATCGGCTTCGTCGGCGCGGGCAACTTCGCGACCTCGATGCTGCTGCCGCACTTGAAGGCGCGCAAGGACGTGCGGCTCACCGGCGTGGTGACCGCGAGCGGCCTGACCGCGCGCGGTGCGGCGGAGAAGTTCGGCTTTGCGTTCTGCGCCTCGGACGCCGAGGAACTGTTCACGGATCCCGCCACCCACGCGGTGTTCGTGGTCACGCGGCACCACCTGCATGCCGACTTCGCCGAGCGCGCGTTGAAGGCCGGCCAGGCCGTGTTCGTCGAGAAGCCGCTGGCGACCACCGCGGAGGAGATGGCGCGCGTCGCGCAGGCCGCGCGCGACGTCGAAGCCGCGACCGGCCGCCCGGCGCCGCTCCTGGTCGGGTTCAACCGCCGCTTCGCACCGCTTTCGCAAAAGCTCCAGGCCCACTTCCCGCACGGCGAAGGCCCGCTCGTGGTGTCCTATCGCGTCAACGCGGGTTTCCTCGGCCGCGAGTCGTGGTACCAGGATCCGGCGCAGGGCGGCGGGCGCATCCTGGGCGAGGTCTGCCACTTCCTCGACTATGTCGCGTTCATCACCGGCAGCCCGATCACGCGCGTCTTCGCGAGCGGCGTC
>JBKJJJ010000014.1:0-4333 GCA_046598045.1 Candidatus Eiseniibacteriota bacterium | reverse complement strand
GGTGCAGCGCGGCATGACGCACGACGGGTTGGGCAAATACCTGTCGAAGATCATCACCAAGGCCCCGGGTTCGACGGTCGACATCGTCAAGCTGCTCAAGGACACCAAGACCGACGTCGTCGTGTCGTACCTGCCGGTCGGCTCCGAGGAGGCGACCAAGTGGTACGTCGAGCAGATCCTCGAGGCCGGTTGCGCGTTCGTGAACTGCATCCCGGTGTTCATCGCGCGCGAGCCCTACTGGCAGCGGCGCTTCGAGAAGAAGGGCCTGCCCGTGATCGGCGACGACATCAAGTCGCAGGTCGGCGCCACCATCACGCATCGCGTGCTGGCGAACCTGTTCGTCGACCGCGGCGTGCGCATCGACCGCACCTACCAGCTGAACTTCGGCGGCAACACGGACTTCCTGAACATGCTCGAGCGCGAGCGCCTGGAGTCGAAGAAGATCTCCAAGACCAACGCCGTGACGAGCCAGATCCCGTACCCGATGGACGAGGACAACGTGCACGTTGGCCCGTCCGACTACGTGCCCTGGCTGCTCGACCGCAAGTGGTGCCACATCCGCATGGAGGGCACGACGTTCGGCGAGGTGCCGCTCAACATCGACATGAAGCTCGAAGTCTGGGACTCGCCGAACTCGGCGGGCGTGGTGATCGACGCCGTGCGCTGCGCGAAGCTCGCGCTCGACCGTGGCCTCAAGGGCGCGCTGATCGCGCCGTCGGCCTACTTCAAGAAGTCGCCGCCGGTGCAGTTCCCCGACGACAAGGCGCGGATCATGGTCGAGGAGTACATCCAGCAATACGGCCACAAGAAGGGCCAGGGCCCGGGCACGAAGGCCGCCGCGAAGCCGACCGCGAAGGCGGCGGCGAGCAACGGCAGCCACGCCGCGCGCAACGGCAAGGCAGTCGCGTCGAAGAACGGCACGGCAAAGATCCTCGCCCGTCCGAAAAAGAAGGCCGCCGGCAAGAAGGGCACGAAGGCCGGCGCCCGCTAGGCGAGGCCCAAGGCAGCACGCACACAGGGGCCCGGGGCGCTCGCCCCGGGCTCCGTTCCATGTGAGGAGAAGAAATTGCGCGGTCGGTTCATCACGTTCGAGGGCATCGAGGGCTCGGGCAAGAGCACGCAGGTCGCGCGCCTCACGGCGTGGCCCTTTGGCGATACCTGCGACCGCGTGGTCACGCGCGAGCCGGGCGGCACCGAGCTCGGATTGCGCCTGCGCGAGGTCCTGCTCGCCGGCGATGCCGATGCGCGCGCGCGCGAGCCGCTGACCGAGGCGCTGCTCATGGTCGCCGATCGGGCCGAGCACGTGGCACGCGTGATCCTGCCCGCGCTCGACCAGGGCACGGTCGTGCTGTGCGACCGCCACGCCGACTCGACGATCGCCTACCAGGGCGGCGGCTCGGGCGTGGCGCTGGACACGTTGATCGCGCTCAACCGGATCGCGACCCGCGGACTTGTCCCCGACCTCACGCTGCTCTACGACCTCGATCCGCGCACCGCGCTCGAGCGCATGCGGGCGCGCACCGGCGGCGCGGGCGATCGCTTCGAGGCCGAGGCGCTCGCGTTCCACGAGCGCGTGCGCGCCGCCTACCTCGCGCTCGCGCGCGCCGAGCCTCTGCGCTTCGCCGTGATCGACGCCGCGCGCCCGGCCGACGCCGTGTTCGCGGACACGCGCGCCCGCGTCGGCGCGCTGCTCGGCCGCCCCGTCACGCCGTGACCCCGGGTTTCGATCGCCGGGTTTGGGCGGTGATCGCGCTCGCCTGCCTGGCCTCGGTGTTCCTCGGGATGCCCTACAGCGAGTTGCTGATCGCCCACGGTCCGGCCGCGCGCCATGGCGGCGGGCCGCTCGGCCGCCTTGCACTCCAGATCGCATCCACGATCGGGGTCACGTGGCTCCTGATCGCGGTCGGTCTCGCGCTCGGCGGACGGATCGGCCTCGGTGCGCCGCTGCTCACGGCGGGTTTCGCCGGCGAGCCCGTGGCGGGGCGCGCGCGCGCCGCGCTCGGGCGCGCAGCGATGCTCGGGTTCGCCCTCGGGGCGGCGCTGCTGCTCGCGTTCACGGTGTTCAAGGGGCCGCTCGAATCGACGTTGCTGGGACCGACTCCGATTCCGCCGCCCGCGTGGGCCGGCGTGCTCGCGGCGTTCTCCGCCGGCGTGCAGGAGGAGACGCTGCTGCGGTTGTTCCTGATGACGGCGTTCGCGTTCGCGGCCGCGCGCGTGCTCGCACTGCCGGCCGCGCTGTGGACGGCGAACGCGCTCGCCGCGCTGGTGTTCGGCGCGCTGCACTTCGGCAACGTGTTCGCGCTCGGGATGCACCTCGACCTCGCAGTCGCGGGCTACGTGCTCCTGCTCAACGGGACGGTCGGCATGCTGTGCGGCTGGCTGTACGCGCGGGACGGCATCGAGGCCGCGATGGCGGCGCACACGGCGTGCGATCTCGTGCTCCACGGCCTCGGCGCCGCGCTCGGCGGGGGCCGGTAAGCGGGCTCCGGCCTGTGATATCCTTCGCCCATGCGACCACGACACCTCGGATTGGCGGCATTGCTGGTGGCCCTGTTCGGCGCGGGCTTCCTGGCCGGGAAGAGTCCGGCCACCGGCGAGAGTTCGTATCGTGGGCTCGACGCGTTCGTCGAGGTGCTCGACAAGGTCGAGCGCAACTACGTCGACCCGGTCCAGCCGGACCAGCTGGTCAACGGCGCGATCGGCGGCATGATGAAGCGCCTCGACCCGTTCAGCCAGTACCTCGACCGGGCGGACTACGCCGATCTCAGGACCATCACCGAGGGCCAGTTCGGCGGCCTCGGCATCGTGATCTCGATCCGTGACAACTACCCGACCGTGGTCTCGCCGGTCGAGGGCACGCCCGCCTACTCGCTCGGCATCCAGAGCGGCGACGTGATCGTCAAGATCGACGGCGTCTCCACGAGAGGCTATTCTTCCGAGGACGCGGTCAAGAAGCTGCGCGGCCCGGAGGGCACGCCGGTCACGATCACGATCGCGCGCGAGGGGGAGAAGGAGCGCGACGTCCCGATCACGCGCGAGCTGATCCACGTCAAGAGCGTGCCCTACGCGTTCCTGGTCTCGCCGGGCGTCGGCTACCTGCGGGTTTCCACGTTCTCCGAGACCACCGGCGAGGAGGTGCGCGCCGCGATCGCCCGGCTCGACAAGCTGGGGGCGAAGTCGCTCGTGCTCGACCTGCGCGACAATCCCGGCGGCCTGCTCAACCAGGCGGTCGGCGTGGTCGAGAACTTCGTGCCCAAGGGCAGCCTCGTGGTGTTCACCAAGGGGCGGACGGCCGGCGCGAACACCAAGATCTATGCCGAGACCTCGCGCGCGCACGATGAGCGCCCGCTGGTGGTGCTGGTCAACGGCGGCAGCGCCTCGGCGGCCGAGATCGTCGCGGGCGCGATCCAGGACCTCGATCGCGGGCTGCTCGTCGGGACGACGTCGTTCGGCAAGGGCTCGGTGCAGAGCCTGATCGAGTTGCGCGACAAGAGCACCGCGCTCAAGCTCACCACCGCGAAGTACTACACGCCGAGCGGCCGTTCGATCCACCGGGACGCGTGGAATCGCCTGGCGCACGACGGCAGCGATGCCGCCGACGAGGACGCGTTCGAGCAGGGCGCCGACACGCTCGACGGCGGCGCCGCCGCGCCCGACTCCTCGCACCGGCCGACGTTCAAGACGCGCGCCGGGCGGATCGTGTACGGCGGGGGCGGCATCACGCCCGACCAGGTCGTGAAGCCCGACACGCTGCTGCCGGTCGCGCGCGAGGTCGAGCGCCGCGGGCTGTTCTTCAAGTTCGCGTCGCGCTACGCGGCGCAGCACAAGGGCGAGGCGCCGCCGACCGCGGTCACGCCCGCGATGTGGGGCGCGTTCGAGGGGCTGCTCGCCGAGTCGAAGCTCGCCGCCACGCCCGCGCAGACGCGGGTCGAGCGCACGTACCTCGAGCGCGGCATGCGGCGGGAGATGGCGCGGCGCATGGGCGGCGCTCACGGCGACGAGGCCGCGTTCAAGGTCGCGATCGAGTCCGACCGCCAGCTCGAGCGCGCGCTCGAGATGCTGCGGCGCGCGAAGACGCCGGGCGAGCTGGTTCGCCTGACCGCACGCTGAGCGCCCCGATGAATCGCGCCGCCGTGCGGGGGACGCCCGCCAGCTTCTACCTGTGCGACTTCGACGGCACGGTCGCCTCCGCCGACGTGGGCAACCGCTTCTTTCATCACTTCATCAGCGACGAGGCGGCGTACGCCCGGCTGCTCGAGTCCTGGTTCGGCGGGGACCTGGGCGGCCGCGAGATCCTCGCCCGCGAGTGCGCACTCGCCGACGTGGCCGAGGC
>JBKJJJ010000106.1:0-3028 GCA_046598045.1 Candidatus Eiseniibacteriota bacterium | reverse complement strand
ACGATGGAAACGGCAGCTCGGACGTGGACAGAACGGGGGCGCCGGAGAAGCAGGCGCGTTGGGCATGCCGAGGGACTACGCAAGCCCAGTGCCATACTCAATCTTCAGCGCACAACGGGGCGATTGTGGTTTCGCCGCGGCTTGCTATTGCCGGAGGGGGGTGCCACGATCGCGGCCTACCCGAGGAGGTGGTGATGAACCGGGTTGCGATTCGCTACTGCTCGTATTGAGTGTCCGGATTATTCGCCGTCCGTGTGGCGGCGCAGATTCGTCGCGAGCTTGGGATCGACGTCGAGATGGTCCCCGGCCACTATGGCGAGTTCAAGGTGCTCGTGGACGGCCAGCTCGTGATCGATGGCGGGAAGCTGGCCGTCGTGGGCATCGTGCCATCGGGCGAAACCGTGGTCGCGGCCGTCCGGGAGCGACTCTCCAAGTGACCGTGCGCGGCAGCGGGGCCGGGTCATGAGCGAAGAGTCGGTCCGTCTCAGCTTCGACAACACTCTCGACGACCACCTCGCCGCCGAGCGCCTGTACTACCGCTCGACCATCTTCGCGAAGGTCGACAAGATCGTGGCGGTGATCCTGGTGCTGGTCGGGGCGTTCAGCACGTGGGCGGTGGGGGCCCGCTGGTGGACCGTGCTCTTCTTCCCGGTCGCCGTACTCGAGTGGTTCAATCTGCTGACCATACGGCCGCTCATGATCCGCCACTGGTTCCGGCAGAATCCGAAGTTCCGGGAAACCTATCACCTCGCGTTCGACGCGAAGGGCGTGGAGTTTCGGACCGCGTCGATCGATTCCCACGTCGCGTGGGATCACTACACGAAGGTCTTCGAAGACGACCGTTTGTTCCTGCTCGTGTACGGCTCCGGGATGTACACCGTGATTCCCAGGCGGGCGTTCAGCAGCGGGGAGGAGTCGGAACGATTCCGGCGGCTCGTCGAAGCGCGGGTGCCTTCGCGCCTTTAGGGCCCGGAAGCGGGCGCGGGAGCGGGCGCGGCCCCTACCGGAGCTTGGCGGAGACGGTGTAGTGCGTGAGCTTGCCGGGCAGGACTTTGAAGGAGTCGATCGGCGCGCTCCACCACTTGTTCGCGCCGGGCTCGGCGTAGGCGCGGATCTGGTAGTCGCCCATCGGCAGGTTCTGGATGACCTTCGGCGTGCCCTTGCCGCCGACGCCGATCGTCGCCTCGTAGCGCCACGTGCCGTCGGGCTTGACCTGCAGGAGCTGCGCCGATCCCGAGTCGGGGGCTGCGGTGCCGTCGGTCTTGAGGTCGATCTGCAGCGAGCCCACTTCCGACGCCGGCATGGCAGGGAACGCGAGCGAAGTCTGGAGCGTCTCGGGATTGTCGAACTTGAAATCCTTCCACACCTCGATCTGTCCCGGGCCGAAGTCGAGGTTCGCCTTGACCCAGGTGGTCGCGCCGAGCGGGATCTTGGACACCGTGAACGCGCCGTCCGACGTGTCCACCAGCGACGGCGTCATCATCCCGCAGGTCGAGAGCAGCGCGTCGGGCGAGTCGGCGCGGATCTCGGCGTGGGCCGCCGGCCGCGTGCCCTGGAGGACGGTGCCGCGGATCATGCCCCCGCGCCGCACCGTGAGGGTGACGTTCGACAGGCGCCCCGGCAGCGTCTCGAGCTTGGTCGCGTAGTTGCCCGCA
Organism: Candidatus Eiseniibacteriota bacterium; assembly: GCA_046598045.1. Lineage (GTDB taxonomy): Bacteria > Eisenbacteria > RBG-16-71-46 > RBG-16-71-46 > DASYSL01 > JANPEF01. Next base: position 1,373 of record JBKJJJ010000106.1, on the reverse strand, counting down.
ATCCAGTTGCCCGGCAATCCGCAGCTCGTGGTCACGATGTACTTGCCCGGGGGCACATCCGTGAACCGCGCGTGGCCCGTTGCATCCGTGAGGATTACCCCGACCGGGACCGAGTCGCCGACGTTCCAGGACTCGGGCGCGCCGCCCTTGTCGGGAGCGACCGTGACGTTGACCCGCGAGACCGGCGTGCCCTGGCCGCTGACCATCACGTCGATCGTGGCGCCGGCGGGCTTGGAGTCGGCCGCGTATGCGGCAGGCGCGAGCGTCCCCAGGAACAGGGCGACGAGCGCCATCGAGCGCGTGGCGCGGCCGTGTCCGGATCGGGCGATGGGGCGGAGGGGGAAAGGGACCATGGGTGCCACAATGGTAGAGGGTGGCGGGAGCGGCGGCAAGTGGCAGCTCAGCCCGGCATGCCGCCATGGTCGGGAGCGAACACGGACTGCACAACCGGCCACGCCTCGCCGCCCTGCGATCGAAACCGCTCCGCGCACGCCATGAGCAGGATCCGCCAGCGGCGCCAGCGGCGCGTCGCGCGGCGCCGGTCGCCCTTCCCCGGCCCCGGCAGGGCGGCGAGTTCGGTGATCGCGGCCTCGCGGGCCGCGGTCAGGCGCGTGAGCCACGCCTCGAGCGTCCGCGCGTAGTGCGACCCGTTGAGCGTCCAGTATCCCACGCGGCGCAGGTCGGGCGGGCACGCCAGGTCGCGCCCGGCGATCTGGTGAAGGAACGCCCTTCCGTCCGGCCGGAGCCACCCGCAGAGGCGCGCGAGCAGTCGTTCATTGTCGTGCACGCGCTCGAACATCTCGACCGAGACGACGCGATCGAACCTCCGTGAGGGTTCAAACGTGCGCGCGTCGGCGCATTGCACCGACACGTTGGCCTGGCCCCGCGCGTCCGCCCGCGCGCGCACGAACGCGGCTTGCGACTCCGAATCCGTGATCGCGAGTACCCGCGAGCGCGGGTGGCGCTCCGCGATCCACAGCGCGAGCGCGCCCCAGCCCGTGCCGAGGTCGAGCACGTCCATGCCGTCCTCGAGCCCGGCGCGTTCGCAGGAGAGCGCGAGCATGGCGTCTTCGGATTGGGCGAGCGACGTGGTCGTGGCGGGCCATAGCCCGCAGCTGTACTTCGTGCGTGGGCCGAGCCAGGGCTCGAAGAAGGCGGCGGAGCCTTCGTCCCGTGGTTCGTTCGGGGCGGCGAGGTCAGCGAGCGGGAGGCCGGGAGAAGCCCACGCCCGGATCCACGCATCGGGCAACACGCCGGCCTCGGCGAGCGCTCGGACGAAGCTCAGCGCGGGCTCCGGGACCTCGGGGCGCTCATTCGTCCCAGCGGCGGAAGACGAGGACCGCGTTGTGGCCGCCGAAGCCGAACGCGTTCTT
>JBKJJJ010000049.1:0-14375 GCA_046598045.1 Candidatus Eiseniibacteriota bacterium | reverse complement strand
CCCGCGCGCGAGGCCGGCGATGCGCGACTCGGTCTCGGCGAGCGCGGAGACGAGGATGACCGGCAGGTGCTGCATGCCCGGCTCGCGCCGGATCGCGCGCGGGGCCGATGACTACCTCGCGAAGCCATTCTCGCCCAAGGAGCTGATCGCGCGGGTGCGCCGCCTGCTCGTGCGCGGCGAGGAGAACAAGGCGCTCGTGCGCCGCCAGAGGGAGCTCGCCGCCGAGGTGGAGCGCTCACGCGAGGACCTGCGCCGCCTGAACCAGGACCTGCGCAAGGAACTGTGGCTCAAAGAATCGTTCCTTGCGCTCTCGCAGGAGTTGTCGGGCGCGCGCCGCGTCGAGGATGTCGCGGGCACGTTCCTCTACACGCTCGTCAATCACCTCGGTGTGCCGGGCGCGGCGCTGCTCGTCCCCGGCAGCGACGGCCGCCTGAGCGCGGTCGGCACGCCGGCGTACACTCCGCCCGAACTCGCGCGCGTCTCGGTCGCCGAGGACAGCGAGCTCATTCGGCTGGTTGCGGGGCTCGATCGCCCCGTGCGGCGCGAGGAGCTCGAGCGCTTCCCCGAGCTCGAGGCCGACCTTCGCCCGCTGGTGACCGCGGGGGTCGCGCTGTGCGTGCCGCTGGTGACGCGCGGCCGCGTCGTCGGCCTCGCGATCGCGCTCGAGAAGCTCGCGGGCGGCATGTTCAACCTGGCCGAGCTCGAGATTGCGCACAGCCTGAGCACCGCGGGCGCGACCGCGCTCGACAACACGCGGCTCCATCACTCGGCGGAGCAGATGTACCTGCGTGCGCTGTCCGCGCTGCTGCCCGCGATCGAGGCGTTGGACCCGGCCGCCGGCGCCCGCGCGCGCGGCACGGCCGACCTCGCCGCGTCGATCGCGCGCGAGTTGGGCATGGAGGAGCGCGCGGCGCTCGCGGTGCGCGCGGACGCGCTCGCCCGCGCGGTCGCGCCGGCGGATGCGCCGATCGGCGCGTGGACGACGAGTGACGGCGCCGCTCTCGAGCTGGAAATCCTGGCGGTGTCGGAGGCGTACTTCCATTATCTCGAGGGGCACGGCCCCGGCCGCGCCGCGCCGGACGCGCTCCAGCGCTTCTTCGCCGAGGCCAAGCCGGGCCGAGGCTACGACCGCCAGGTCACGCAGGCGCTCGACGAACTGGTGCGCCGGGGCAGTGTCGATCTCGTGGTCGTACCCGCCAAGCCCGCCGCCTAGGCGCGCCCCAACGCGCGCTCCTCGCAGCGGATTCGCACCGTCAGCGCGATCGCGTTGAGGGCGCTCACGACCACCGCGGTTCGCCACGCGCCGAACAGCATCGGCGCGGCAATCAACTCGATCACGACCGCGACGTAGTTCGGGTGCCCGAGGTAGCGATAGGGGCCCCGCCGCACGAGTTCCGCGCCCGGAACGACCCAAACCCGCACGTTCCAGAACGGCCCCAGCGCGCGGATCGCGGCGTAGCGCAGCACCTGCGCGCCCGCGAGCAGCAAAGCCCACAGCGGCCACAGTGCGCCCGGCCGCGCGCCGAGCCACGCCACCTCGGCGAGGATCCCGAGCGCGAGCAGCGTGTGGACCACCACGAACATCCAGAAGTGTCCGCGCCCGAATTCCACCGCGCCGCGCGCGCGCAGTTGTTCGACGTGGCGCGCGGAGATCCGGAGCTCGATCAAACGTTGCACGACGAGGAGCGCGGTGAAGGCGAGGGCGAGCGTCCAGGGGCTCACGCGGGCACGCGCATCAGCACCGACTCCGCCGCGAACCCGGGGCCGAGCCCGGTCATCAGCGCGAGGTCGCCCGGCTCGAGGTCGCCGGACGCGAGGAAGCGCTCGAGCACGAACAGGCAGGTGGGTGAGGACATGTTGCCGTACTCGCGCAGCACGTCGCGCGCGTGGTGCAGCGCGGTGTCGCCGAGGCCGAGCGCCGCGGTCATCGCGTCGAGCACCTTGCCGCCGCCGGGGTGCGGCACGACGTGTGCCACGTCAGCGAGCGTGTGTCCGTGGCGCGCCAGGAATTCCTCGAGCGCGGGGCGCAGCCAGCTCTCGAGCGTCGAGGGGATCTCGCGCGTCATCACGAGGTGGAAGCCGGCCTGATCGAAGTTCCAGCCCATCACGCCGAGCGAGTCCGGCCACAGCACGCTGTGCCCGCCGACGAGCTCGAGCCCGGTCCCGTTCGGGCCCGGTACGCTCGCGCCCGCGATGATCGCCGCCGCGGCGCCATCGGCGAACAGTGACGCCGAGACCATCCCGAGCTTGAGCTCGTCCTCCGGCTGGAACGCGAGGCTGCACAGCTCGACCGCGACCACGAGGATGCGCGCGGCCGGATCCGCGCGCGCGAAGTCCAATGCGCGCGACACGCCCGCAGCGCCGCCCGCGCAGCCGAGGCCCCAGAGCGGCGTACGCCTGACGTCGCGCCGAAAGCCGAGCGCGTTCGCCATGCGCGCATCGAGCGTCGGCGTGGCGAGGCCGGTGGTGGAGACGAACACGATGTGATCGACATCGTGGGGCCCGAGGCCCGCCCGCTCGATGGCGCGCCCGGCGGCCTCGCTCGCGAGTGCGAGCGCGTGCTTGATGTAGAGGTCGTTCTTCTCGCCGAAAGAGTGCTCGGTCTCGAGCCACTCGAGCGGCACGCAGATGTGCCGCGAGGCGACCGAGGTGTGATCGAACACCGCGAGCATGCGCGCGTCGGCGAGTCCGCGGGACGCGAAGAGGGACTCTGCGAACGCCTTGCCCTCCTCCTGGGACATGACGTGCGGGGGGACAGCGGTCGCCAGGGAGAGCAGTCGCGGGAAGGTGGACGCCATGGTCCGAGTGTACACAGGGCTTGGGCGCGGCGTCGCCAGCGCAAACGAACGGGGGTGGACCTTGCGGCCCACCCCCCGTTCAAGCGTGTCGAAGCGTCTGCTACTTCCCGCCCGCCGGCGTCGGCGTGGGCGCCGCACCGGGCGTGACCGCGCCCGGGAACTGGACCTTGGGCACCGCCTTCGCGGCCTCGGGCACCTGGTAGAACGGCTGCTCCTTGAACCCGAACATCCCCGCGAACAGGTTCGTCGGGAAGCGCCGCACCATGCCGTTGAAGTCGCCCACGACCTCGTTGTAGCGCTGGCGCGAGATCGACAGGCGATTCTCGGTGCCCGCCAGTTCGTCCTGCAGCTTCATGAAGTTTTCCTGCGACTTGAGCTGCGGGTAGTTCTCGATCACGACCAGCAGCCGGCCGAGCGCGCCATCCATCTGGTTTCCGGCGGCGAACTTCTGCTCGGGGGTCTTCGCGCCCGCCATCGCGGCGCGGGCGTTCGCGATCTCGCCGAACACGGTGACTTCCTGCGCGGCGATGCCCTTGACGGTCTCGACCAGGTTCGGGATCAGGTCATTCCGGCGCTGGAGGTTGTTGTCCACGTCGGCCAGCGCCTTCTCGACCTCGACCTTCTTGTTCACGAGGCCGTTGTAGTTGCCCACGGCCCAGCCGCCGACCGCCAGCACGAGCACGGCCACGACGGCCAGGATTGCGAGTCCACCCTTCATGCGTTCCTCCCCGGCGCGCGTCGCGCCCGTCTACCAGCTACCCGAGGCGCCGCCACCACCGGAGGCGCCTCCACCGAAACCGCCGAAGCCACCACCCGACGAGCCGCCGCCGAAACCGCCGCCGCCGCTCCAACCACCACCACCGCCCCAGTTGCCGCCCCCCATGCCGCCACCGATCCACGGGCCCATGCCGCCCCAGCCGCCGCCGCGCCCGCCGCGGCCGCCACGCCCGCCACGCGACGACAACGAAATCATGTACAGCACGAAGAAGAGCAGGAGGATCACCGCCGCGAACGGGATGCGCTCCCCGCGCGTCCTCCGGTGTACGGGCTGATCATCGGGCAGCGGGGGCGGCAGTCCCTTGTCCTCGGCGATGAACTTTGCCGCGGCCACGAGCGCGTCGAGCACGCCGCCGTCGAAGTCGCCGGCGCGGAACGCGGGCGTGATCACCTGCCGGATGATCGTGCCCACGCGCCCGTCGGGCAGCACGCCCTCCAGGCCGTAGCCGATCTCGAAGCGCACCTTGTGGTCCTCGAGCGCGACCGCGAGCAGGAGGCCCTCGTCCTGCTTCGCCCCGCCGACGCCCCAGTCCTTGAATTGCCGGACCGCGTACTCGTCGATCGTCTCGTTGCCCAGCCGGGGGATGATCGCGACCGCGAACTGCACGCCGAGCGCCTGCTCGACCTTGCCACAATAGCGCTCGATGCGCTCCTGGCCCTGGGCCGAGAGCGCGTCCGCCTCGTCGGTGACGAAGGCGCGCGCCTTGCCCAGGTGCATCGGCGCGGTGGTATCGGCGGGGGCGGCTTGCGCGAACGCAGATGCCGCTCCGAACGGAGCGGGCGAGGCGAACGCGAGCAGGGCGAGAAGGAGGATCATTGCGCGCCCGATACGATTCCCGGCCCCGGGATGTTGCGTCCGGCGTTCAGTGTCCAGCGAGGCCGTCCACCGCGCCCACCAGCGCCTCGAGCCCGCCCAGGAACAGGGCGAAGCGGCGCTTGAGGCCCGCGTCGTCGGGCGACTCGGTCTCGCCGCGGGCGACGAACGGGCCGGCGAGCGCGGCGCCGTCGACGCCGAACGCCTCGCCGACCGCGCGTGCGAGCGCCTCGGGCGTGCCCTCGTCCGATTTGCCCGCGAGGGTCAACAGGTGGCGGTAAAGCGTCGCCGCACCCGCGGCCGCGCGCACGGTCAGCTCCTGCGAGGGCGCCGCGCCGCCGCCCGACTGGAGGTACGCCTGCCGCAGCCCGACGAGTTTCGTGCGCAGCTCATACTCGCAGTGGCGCCTGAGGTCGGCTCTCTCGACGACCACGCCGGCGAGCACGTCCGCGCCCCACAGGAGCGCGCGCCGGCGCGCGAGGTCGAGCAGGTCCATCGGGAACACGTCCGCCGAGTCGAGCAGCTGCGACTCGGTCAGGATCAGCGGGCGGTGGCGCGCGCCGGCGGATTCGAGCGCGGGCTTCGGCAACCTTGTCGTCGCCGCGGCGAGCGCATCGAGGCGGTCGACGCCGAGCGCGCGCATGACCAGCAGCAGGTTGACGTCGCTCTTCGCGGGATCGAAGTCGCTGCGCAGCGCGCTGCCATAGAGGTAGAGCGCGCGCGCGTCTTCGCCCGCGCCCTCGAGCAGCGGCGCAGCCCAGGCGCGGGCGCCTGCGGCAAGGGACTCGGGGGCCGGCAACAGGCCCAAGCTGGCATCGGCGAGGATCGGGTTCATGACGCGACAGTAGGGGGCGGGCCGGGCTGGGGCAAGGGGGACCGGATCGGCGCTATTCGCCCTCTTTCCCACCCACGCGCGAGCGCTGGTAGACGTACGAGATCCCGAGCATCACCGCGCCCAGCCCGATCGCGATCAGGAAGCGCCAGAACACGTCGACGCTCGCGAGGTCGAACAGCGCGACCTTGGCGAGCGTGAGCCCGAACAGGCCGAGGCCCATCCAGCGCACGAACGACGCCCGGCTCCGCCAGCCGACCAGGAAGAGCAGCAGCGCCTGCACCACCCACGCTGCGCTGGTCAGGACCGCGGACACGCGCTCGGCACGCGCGAAGCCGTAGGCCGCGGTGACGTGCTGGGACGCGGCCGCGCTCCACAGCAGGAAGAGCGCGTTGACCACGAACGTCAGCACCTCGGGCGCCTCGCGCTCGCGCGGCGCGAGCGCGGCGCGGCTGCGCGCGAGCATGGTCGCGCCGAACAGCCCGATCAGGAGCGCGGCGAGCTGGAACTCGAGCCGGACGTCGAACAGCGATCCCCGCGCCAGGACCTCGGGCGGCGCGAGCAGCCCCGCGCCGTAACTCGCGAAGATCGCGAACGCCGCCGCGAGCGCGATGCCGTAGCCGAGGATGCGCTTCGATCCCTGCTGGGGGCGCTGTCCGAATGCCACGAGTGCGAGCGCGTGCAGCGCCCACGCGAGCGCGATCACCGAGAGCGTGAGCGTGCCGGCGTGGCCCCCGACGAGCGGCGCGAGCAGCTCCGAGAAGTGGCCCGCCTCGACGCCGATCCACATCCAGAACAGGAGGTTCGCGGCGATCGGGAACGCCGCGGGAATCCCCCGCTCCCACGCGTCCAGCCGGGCGCGCCCGCGCTCGAGCAGCGTCGATCCGAGCGCCCACGCCAGCAGCGTGGCGACCTGGAACTGCCCCGCGAGATGGAAGAACACGCCCTCCCACGGCTTCCACGCCGAGCTCGAGCCGAGCGCGCCGAGGAAGACCACGCCCGCCAGGATCGCGACGCCGTACGCCGCCATGCGGCGCGGCGGGCTCCGGCGCACGATGCCGTGCGCGAGCGACAGCCCGGCCTGCAGGCTCCACGCGAGCGCCGCGATCGAGAACCACAGCACCGCGCGCCGCGGATCGGGCGGCGCCTCGAGGTTGCCGATCGACGGCAGGCCGGGGATCCCCGAGCCGGGGAGGTAGATCCCCGTGAGGCGCGACGCGTGCGCGCCGAGCCAGCACAGGAGGAAGAACTGCGCGGCCAGCATCCATGCGCCGGGCAGGACGCGGCCCTCGTCGGGCCCGAGCCGCGCGCGCTCGCGCTCGAGGATGCGCGCGCCGACGAACAGCCCGAGCACGAGCACGAGACTGCGGATCGAGACCGCGGTGAACAGGCTTCCGGGCAGGCCCGCGTCGAGCGGCAGCGCGGCCTCGTGCGAGCCCTGGGCCATCAGCGGCAGGAAGCCGGCGAGCGCTCCCAGCACGCTCGCGCCGTAGCCGAGCGTACGCATCCACAGGCTCGCCGCGTACACGCCCGCGGCGACGAGCGCGATGCCCTCGACCGTCCAGCCCAGCGGCGTGAGCGTCGAGCCGAGCAGGCGCTCGATCCCGGCGGTCAGGAACACAACCGCGGCCGTGGTCAGGATCCGGCTGAGGTCGCACTCGCCCCGCTTCCGGTGGACGAAGGTCGCGGCGCCGGCCTCGATCGCCGCGAGCACGAGCAGCAGCAGGCCGACCGTGTAGCGCTCGGCGTGCGCGAGGAACGGCCATGCCGCGATCACGAACGCGTAGGGAGCGAACAGGATCACGCCGGCGTCGAAGCTGCCGAGCGGCTTGTCCTCGCGCACCAGCCGCGGCACCGGCGCGAGCCCCAGTCCGACGAACAGCCCCGCCAATCCGAGCGTGATCGGCCAGCCCCACGGGCGCGACCCGACCGCGAACACCCAGGTGAAGTCGGTCAGGACGAGCGCCTGGAGCGCGAGCCCCGACCAGCCGCTGCGCGCGGCGAGCGCGAACACGACCACGTCGACCGCCGCGAGATAGAGGAAGAGCAGCGGGGGCGATTCGAGGAAGCCCGGGCTGGCCGTGAGCACGGCGGCAACCTGCGGAATGAACGCGCCGAACACGCCGAGCGCGGAGATCGACGGCACGCGGTAATGCCGGCCGACGAACAGGCCGGCCATCGACGTGAGCGCGAGCAGCACGATGGTCGCTGTCGGGTTGAGCACGGCGAGCGCGAAGTGCCCCAGGTAGAGCGAGATGTACGCCGCGCCGAGCCCGACGCCGATGAGCGCGTGGCCGAACGCGGGCACGCGCTTCGACAGGCTGTCGCCACGCCAGGCCAGCACGAGGCCGAGCATGACGCCCGCGGCCACGAGCACGCCGGCGCCGAAGCGGCCGGTGGTGTAGCCCCAGAGAATGAGGAAGAACACGCCGAGCAGGAGCAACACCGCCCCCGCGTTCTGCAGCCAGATCCCGCCGATGAGCTGCTCGAACGAGCGTTCGGGTGAGTGCTCGGGTGGGACGGCGTGGGCGGCGGGCGCGGGCTCGGTGGGGGAGAAAGTCCCCCATGGCGCGGGCCAAGGCGTCGGGACCTTGGGCGGCGGGACGACCGGGATCGGGGCCGGCTCCGGCGCGACGGCATCGTGCAGGATCGGACGCGGGAGGGGCGGCGGGGCCGGGGCCGGGGGCCGGGCCGCCACGCGGGAAGGCTCGGGTGCGGACGCTTCGGACGCAACCCGGCGGCGCAGCTCGGCCACCTCGCGCTCGATCTTCTCGAGCCGGTTCATCAGCATGAGCAGCACACCGAGCGCGACCGCGATGAAGACGATCACGAGGAACGCCACGAACAAGAAACCTCCTGCCGAAAGGGTCGGGACACTCTACCCGGCGAGCCGGAAATCCGCCCGTGCGCAATTTTCAGGGGATCGGGCTCGGGACCACCTATCTCTCAATCCCACAGTATTTTAGGTCTCCTGCCGGAAAGCGCTTGACGGCCCCCTTGGCAGCCTCGTAGATTGCGGCTGGCTGCTGCTTTAAGCGGGGCGACTCCGGTTGCCCCTTTGTTCGCCGACCGCTTGTGATTTTTTTCACGGGGTCCCCCGTGGCAAAACCAGACGAGGATCGCGAGAAATTCAGCCTGATGCGTCAGGCCGCGGTCCTGTCCGCCATTCCGGGGTTCCTGGTCGTCCCGCCGGTGGTCGGCGTGTTCGTGGGACGCTGGCTCGACCAGCGCTTCCACACGGCTCCCTGGCTTCTCCTCGTGTTCCTCCTCCTTGGCTTTGGCTCCGGAGTCCGGCTGATCGTGCGCACGCTCAAGACCGCGCGCGAGATGCAGGAACGCGACGGCTGACCTCCCGTCCGCGCAGTGCGCGGCAGAAAGGTTCGCACTTCCGCCTATGGGTTTCGAATTCCTTGCCCGCACGGAGCGCATGACCGTCCTCGTGACGATCTTGGCTGCGCTGGCGGGATGGGCCACCCAGGGCGCCCCGGTGGCGCTCGCGCTGGCCTTGGGCTCCGCGTGGGCGCTGGTCAACCTCCGCCTGCTGGGCGCGCTGGTGCGCCAGTTCAACGCGCGCGGGCAGGCCGAGAACCCGCTGCGCGCGATGCTGCTGCTCGGCGTCAAGGGCCCACTGCTCTACCTCGCGGGCTACGCGCTGCTGTTGACGGGCCTGCCGGTGCTCGCGCTCGTGCTCGGGTTCCACCTGTTCTTCCTGGTGGTGCTGCTCAAGGCGTTCGGCAACTGGATGACTCACCCCGAGTGGCGCACCCGCGCCGCGGGGATCGCGCTCGTGGGCCTCACCGCCTGCGCCGCGCTGGCGGCCGCGCCCGCCGTGGCTGCTCCGGGCGCGTCGGCTGGAGCGACGCGCGAGAGGGGACACGCGGTCGCCGCCGCCGGCGAGAAGCCCGCGGGCCAGGCTGCCGCCGGGGAACACAAAGCGGCGAAGGAGTCCGAGGGCGCGCCGGAACTGCCGAACCTCGTGACCTACCTGCGCGCGGCCTACCAGGGCAAGGCCGAGCCGGCGTGGGTCAAGACCGTCCACGAGTGGGAGAACGTGCTGTTCTCGATCCTGGCCGCCGTGATCCTGATCGCGGTCTTCGGGTCGGCGGCGCGCGCGAAGGCGCTCGTGCCGTCGGGCGCGCAGAACGCCGCCGAGGCGCTGCTGGGCGGGCTGCACGACTTCTTCCTCGGCATCCTCGGCCCCGAGGGCAAGGCCTACATCCCGTTCGTCGGGTCGCTGTGTCTCTACATCGTGGCCATGAACTGGATGGGCATGATCCCGTTCCTCAAGTCGCCGAACACGAGCCTCAACACCACGTTCGCGCTCGCGCTCTGCGTGTTCGTCTACGTGCAGTGGATCGGCATCTCCAAGAACGGCTTCCTCGGCTACCTCTACCACTTCGCCGGCCAGCCCAAGGACGCGCTCGGCTGGGGCGCAGCCGTCCTGCTCTTCCCGCTCGAGATCATGGGCGAGTTGATCAAGCCGGTCTCGCTCAGCTGCCGTCTCTTCGGCAACATCCTGGGCGAGGACATCCTCCTGGCCGTGTTCGTCGGGCTCGGGGTGACCACGCTGTCGTTCGTGCACTCTCCGATCGGATTGCCGCTGCAACTGCCGTTCCTCGCCCTCTCGGCGCTGTTCGGCTTGATCCAGGGTCTCGTGTTCTCGCTCCTCGCCACGGTGTACATCGTGATGATGTTGCCACATGGCGAGCACCACGAGACCCAACCGGGCGACGCGCACGCTGTCGCTCACCACTAACACCGCAGGAGGATGTCACCATGGGTTTCCCCAATTTCGCTACCGCACTCGCGTACTCGCTGCCGATCGGAATCGGCCTTGCGGCGATCGGCTCGGGCATCGGCCTCGGCCTGACCGGCAAGGGTGGTCTCGAGGCGATGGGCCGCCAGCCGGAAGCCGCCGCCAAGATCCAGACCGCGATGATTCTCGGCCTGGCGTTCAGCGAGGCGCTCACGATCTACGCGTTCGTCACGATGTTCATCCTCTCGGGCAAGATCTCGGGCTAAGCCACAGACCCGCGCCGGGGCGACATGCCCGGCGCCAAAGCGAAAGCGACCATGGGAAACCTGATCGATTTCAAACAGGTCCTCACCCAAATCGTCGGCTTCCTGATCTTCCTCTGGTTGATCCGGAAGTTCGCCTGGGGCCCGGTTCTCGAGACGCTCGAGAACCGCCGGCAGAAGATTGCCGCCGATCTGGCGCACGCCGAACGGGAAAGACAGGACGCCGCGGCGCTCAAGAGCGACCTCGATCGCCAGCTCAAGGGCATCGATGCGCAGGCGCGCGCGAAGGTCCAGGAAGCGGTGGTCGAGGGGCAAAAGCTCGCGGCCGAGATCAAGACCGACGCCCAGGCGCAGGCGCGGGCGCGGCTCCAGCGCGCCGAGTCCGAGATCGAGGGCGAGCGTGCGAAGGCGCAGAAGGCGCTGCACGAGGACCTCGCGCGCATGGCCGTCCTGGGCGCGGAGAAGATCCTGCGCAAGAAGCTCGACGAGACCGAGCAGCGCCGCCTGATCGCGGAGTTCATCGCCGACGTCAAGGAGGCGCACTAGACATGGCGCAGGACGTCACTGTTTCCCGCCGGTATGCGCAGGCGCTGTTCATGGCCGCGCAGAAGAAGGACGTGATCGCGCGCGTGGGCGAGGAACTCGCCGCCGTGCAAAAGATCGATCACGCGGCGGGGGATCGTCTGCGCCAGTTCCTCGAGGCGCCGCAGGTGCCGACCGAGCAGAAGCTCGCCGTGGTCGAGGCCGGTCTCGGCCCGTACACGCACCGGCTGGTGGTCGAGTTCTTCCGGCTGCTGCTCGCGAAGAAGCGCGTCTTCCGCCTGCGCGACATCGTCGAGGAGTTCGAGCGCCTGGTGGAGGCCCACCAGGGCATCGTGCGCGCGAAGGTGACCAGCGCCGTGCCCCTGGCGGACCCGGAGATCGAGGCGCTCGTCGCGTCGCTCGAGTCCGGGCTCTCGAAGAAGGTGAAGGTGGACGCCCACGTGGATCCCACGATCCTGGGCGGCCTCGTGGTCAAGGTCGGCGATCGCATCGCGGACCGCAGCGTGATGACGCTCCTGTCCCAGTTGCGAGACCAGCTGCTCGCCGCGTCGCTTCCGTCGTAGTCCTCGTTTCGACCCAGAGAGGTTAGAGATGTCCTTTCGACCCGAAGAAGTGAGCGCCGTCCTCCTCAAGGAACTCGAGCGCTACGAGACCAAGCTCGAACTCAAGACCGTCGGGACCGTGCTCTCGGTGGGCGACGGCATCGCCCGCATCTGGGGCCTCGAGAACGCCATGGCCGGCGAGCTGCTCAAGTTCCCCGGCGACGTCGTGGGCATGGTGCTCAACCTCGAAGAGGACAACGTGGGCGCCGTGCTGTTCGGCGCCGACGACAAGATCAAGGAAGGCGACTCGGTCTACTCGACCGGCAACATCGCCCGCGTGCCCGTCGGCGACGCGCTGATCGGCCGCGTGGTCAACGCGCTCGGCCAGCCGGTCGACGGCAAGGGCCCGATCGCGTCCGACAAGTTCCGCAACATCGAGACGCTCGCGCCCGGCGTGATCCAGCGCCAGCCGGTGAAGGAGCCGCTGCAGACCGGCATCAAGGCGATCGACGCCATGATCCCGATCGGCCGCGGCCAGCGCGAGCTCGTGATCGGCGACCGCCAGACCGGCAAGACGGCGATCCTCGTCGACACCATCCTCAATCAGAAGAACACCGATGTGTTCTGCATCTACGTCGCGATCGGCCAGAAGGAATCGACGGTCGCCCAGGTCGTGAAGATCCTCGAGGACAACGGCGCGATGGAGTACACGACCGTCGTCACCGCCTCGGCCTCGGACCCGGCGCCGCTGCAGTACCTCGCGCCCTACTGCGGCGTGACCATCGGCGAGGAGTTCAGGGACACCAGCCGCCACGCGCTCGTGGTCTACGACGATCTCTCGAAGCACGCGACCGCGTATCGCCAGCTCTCGCTCCTGCTGCGCCGCCCGCCGGGCCGGGAGGCCTACCCGGGCGACGTGTTCTATCTCCACTCGCGCCTGCTCGAGCGCGCCGCGAAGGTTTCGGACAAGCTCGGCGGCGGATCGCTCACGGCGCTGCCGGTGATCGAGACCCAGGCCGGCGACGTGTCGGCCTACATCCCGACCAACGTGATCTCGATCACGGACGGCCAGATCTTCCTCGAGTCGGACCTGTTCTTCTCGGGGGTGCGCCCGGCCATCAACGTCGGCATCTCGGTTTCGCGCGTCGGCGGCAATGCCCAGACCAAGGCCATGAAGAAGGTCGCCGGCCGCCTCCGCCTCGACCTCGCGCAGTATCGCGAGCTCGCCGCGTTCGCGCAGTTCGGCTCCGACCTCGACAAGTCGACGCAGGCCCAGCTCACGCGCGGCCAGCGCATGGTCGAGCTGCTCAAGCAGGACCAGTTCCAGCCGCTGCCGTTCGAGCGCCAGGTGCTGGTGCTGTTCGCGGGCTCGCAGGGGCATCTCGACTCGATCCCGGCCGACCAGGTGCGCCGCTTCGAGCAGGAATTCCTCGAGTACATGGACACGAACTCCGCCGACATCGCAATCACGGTGCAGAAGGAAAGGGACCTGTCGGACGCGACGCAGCAGAAGCTCACGGCCGCGATCGAGGCGTTCAAGGCGCAGTTCAAGGCGTAATCCAGGGGCGACGTGGCAACTCTTCGCGACATCAAGCGCCGCATCAAGAGCGTCAAGAACACGCAGCAGATCACCAAGGCCATGGAAATGGTGGCCGCGGCGAAGCTGCGTCGGGCGCAGGGGCGTGCCGTCGCCGCCCGGCCCTACGCGCGCGGCATGGAGGAGATGCTGAACAACCTCGCGGCGACGCTGTCCGCGATGCAGCATCCCCTGACCGAGGCGCGGCCGGTGCACAAGCGCGCGCTGCTGGTGTTCGCCTCCAACCGCGGGCTCGCCGGGTCGTACAACGCGCAGATCATCCGCTTCACCGAGCAGTTGCTGCGCGGGCCCGACGGACCGTCGTTCCGGCTCGTGCTCATCGGCAAGAAGCTCAACGACTACTTCCGCCGCCGCGACTACCCGGTGCTCGCGATCCATGGCGACCTGCCGGACCAGGCGCAGCTCGAGGTCGCGCAGCAGATCACGCGCCAGGCGATCGAGTGGTTCCGCAACGGCGAGGTGGACGCGGTCGACCTCGTGTACTCGCAATTCGTGAGCGCGATGACGCGCAACACCGTGCGCCGGCCGTTCCTGCCGATCGGAGCCGCCGGCGGAATCGTCGCGGCCGCCGCGCCCAAGGGCACGATGGCGAACGATTACATCTTCGAACCCAACGCGGCGGAGCTGGTCGATCGGCTCCTGCCGCGGTACGTGACGACCCGCATGCTGCAGGCGTTCGCCGAGTCGTATGCCTCCGAGCACTCGGCGCGCATGCTGGCCATGGGCGCCGCGCGCAAGAATGCGGGCGAGCTGATCGACGGATTGGTCCTCAAGCGCAATCGCCTGCGCCAGGCCACGATCACGAAGGAACTGTCGGAGATCGTGGGCGGCGCCGAAGCGCTGAAGTAGGCACGAGACCGAAGTGGAGAACTCCATGACGAAGGGCAGAGTCGTACAGGTGATCGGACCCACGGTCGACGTGGAGTTCCCCGCGGATGCGCTGCCGGGCATCCTCAACGCGATCAGGATCGACGACCCCGCGCGCAACATCCGGGTGACGATCGAGGTCGCGCTCCATATCGGCGACAACGTCGTGCGCTGCATCGCGATGAGCTCGACCGACGGACTGATGCGCGGCATGGAGGCCGTCGACACCGGCGCGCCGATCTCGGTGCCGGTGGGCGAGCAGGGCTTGGGGCGCATCTTCAACGTGCTCGGCGAGACCATCGACGAGAAGGGCCCGGTCTCCGATCCGACGAAGACCTACCCGATCCACCGCCCGGCGCCGAAGTTCGAGGACATGGAGACCAGCGCCTCGGTGTTCGAGACCGGCATCAAGGTCGTCGACCTGATGGCCCCGTACGCGCGCGGCGGCAAGATCGGCCTGTTCGGCGGCGCCGGCGTCGGCAAGACGGTGCTCATCCAGGAGCTGATCCGCAACATCGCGACCGAGCACGGCGGCTTCTCGGTGTTCGCCGGCGTGGGCGAGCGCACGCGCGAAGGCAATGACCTG
>JBKJJJ010000004.1:0-2839 GCA_046598045.1 Candidatus Eiseniibacteriota bacterium | reverse complement strand
GTGCCGCGGCTGGTGGCGCGGATCCAGTAGACGCCGGGCGCGAGGTCGGCCCCGAAGTCGACTGCGACGTGGTTCGCGCCCGCGACCAGGGCGACGTGGTCGCGCGCGTACACGACGCGGCCGTTGGGCGCATGGAGCACAAGACTCGCTTCTCCTGCCGAGACCGCGGCGAGTTCGATCGCGAACTGGCCGCTCGTGGGATTGGGCGCGAGCCTGGTGATTGCGAACGCGGCTCGGGGGCCCTGTGCGATCGGGCGAGGCGAAACCGCGACCACGCCGCCTGAGCGGTTGCGGAGGTAGACCATCGACGTCATCGGCGTCGAACTGACCGAACCCGAGCCCAGAATGTCGACCCGGCCGTCCTGATCGAAGTCGCCCAGGGCCATGCCGCTGCTGCCATAGGGCGAGGTGTACGCCTCGGGCGCGTGAAACGTTCGGTTGCCGCGCCCGCGCGCCGTGATCGCATAGGAGAGGTTGCCACCGTCCTTCGCCAGCAGGTCGACATGGCCGTCGCCGTCGAGGTCCTTTGCGAAGAGTAACGACGCCGACGGAGAGCTGCTGGCGACAAGCGTCCCGTACCAGTTGAGATTCGCGATCGAGTCACTGTCGAACGTGCCGCCGGGTTGGCCCTTGAGCACGTGGATGAGCGCAGGGGGGAGGCCGGACGTCCCGGTTCCCTGCGAGAGCGCGGCATCGAGGATTCCGTCCTCGTCGAGATCCGCCAGCGCAAGGTCGCCCGGAGTCGGCGAAAGTGGGTGGGTGTGTGCGGTCGTGTAGCCGCCCGCACCGTCGTCGAGCTGGACCACCATCTGGCCGGTGCAGGCGAGCACGCGATCCAGGCGTCCGTCGGAGTTGGGGTCGGCGTAGCGGACCGCCACGGGTCCCGCGGGCGTCACGTTGTTCGTCGGAGAGCCGAGGCCGGCCGGTCCCTGGAGCAGCACGGACAGCGCATTCGCTGCAGCGCAGGGAACGACCACGTCCATCTTCCCGTCCAAGTTCAGGTCGACGAGCGTGATCGCGCTCGGGTTGCCCGGGAGCGTGAAATTCGCCGGCGGATCGAACGTCCCATCTCCCCGCCCGCGCATAAAAGACAGGTTGGCCGAGGTCCTCGGGATTCCGACAAGATCTAGGTTCGCGTCCGCGTCAAAGTGCCCTGCCGCGAGTCGAAAATAACTGAGAAATATGGCGCTCGAGACCACCAGGGGATCGAACGTGCCATCGCCATGGCCCTTCGCGAAGGCGAGGCTCAAATACGTGTTTCCTCCGACGCCGTCGAGCTTGCCGTCGCCATCGAAATCGCCGGCGGCCAGCCCGACGAGGGTCCCTGGAACGGGGGGAGCCACTTCGGGCGAGCCGAAGGTGCCGTCTCCGTTGCCCCGCGTGACGACCATGCTGGGCAGGAAGTTCAAAGGGTAGAAGCAATCAAGCTTGCCATCACCATCCACGTCTCCGCCACAATCGAGCCCGCCGGGCCCCAGCACGGATCGGCCCGTCAGCCTGCGGGGTCCGAAGCCGCCCAGGCCGTTCCCCATCCAGGAGACGATCCCCCGCGACCCCGACACCTGGTTGGTCGACGCCACATCGAGGTTGCCGTCGGCATTCAGGTCCGCCACGACGAGACCAAATCCAACGCTCGCCCCCGAAGGCAGTTCGACGGGCGCGGTGAAGCTCCCCGCCACACCGGAGGAGAAGCGAACGCTCGGATCCGAGAGGAGCAGGTCGAGTCCCGGCTGTCCATCGACCGCCGCCAGCGCGGCGTGGATTCCCGAAGCCCCGAGACTCACATCCGTTCTCGCTGCGAGAGAGCCATCGCCGATCCCTTCGAACAGGGAGACACCAGGGTAATCGTTCGAAGAAACGAGCAGATCGATGGCGCCTGAGCCGACCATGTTCCCGAACGCCACGCCCCGCGCCGAGCCAGGCGTCGCATACTGGCCGACGAACGTCAGGGTGCGGTTTGCGTTCCCGCGGTACACCGCGATGCTGGAGTCGGCCAGGGACAGCACGATTTCGGCGCGGCCATCGCCGTTCAGATCTCCGGTGGATAGAATGGAGCTGAGCGGAGCGGGTGTCGGCACCTGGAACGAGTCGACCCACGCGCCGTTGCCGTCGCCGTAGAACGCGCACACGATGGGCACGGGATTGGTTCCGGAGGCGGCGATATCGAGCAATCCGTCGCCGTCGAGGTCCGCGAGCGCCGCGATGAGTTCGCCCCGATTCGGGAGCGCGCGGACGAAGGGAGCGAAGGATCCGTTTCCCGTTGCCAGGGCTGTAGCCACTCCATTTCCGGACTGCAGTCCCACGAGGAGGTCCGAGATCCCGTCCCGATTCAGGTCGCCGAGGCTGGCGCTGCGGACGTATGAATACGGAGAGAGAATGAACCCGGACGAGTCGAAGATCCGGGCCGCGAATGCCACGGCCGGAAGCGCGCAGAGAACGAATGTCAGGAAGGATGCCGCTCGGAGCCGGAGCATGGGGGTGGTTCCCCTGGGGCAAAGGTGGTTGAAATCAGCATCTCGACGATTGCAACCGGGGAGAGAGCGTGGCACTGCGTCCCCGACGCCGTCAAGCCTCTCTTGGCATGACGAGGTCGTCAGGCGCCGAAATTGCCCGAATTGCTCGAATACACGACGCTCAACTTGCGTTCTCGATCACGATTTCACTGATCCCGGCTGCTGCCTCCGTCAGCTCGATTTCGGCCGACGCGACCGCCAGTGAGAATTCCGATCACCGCGGAAGCACGACCAATTTGCGCGTTGCCGACGTGCCGCGGCTGGTGGCGCGGATCCAGTAGACGCCGGGCGCGAGGTTTGCCCCGAAGTCGATCGCGACGTGGTTC
>JBKJJJ010000130.1:0-24709 GCA_046598045.1 Candidatus Eiseniibacteriota bacterium | reverse complement strand
TGGTGTCCTTGAGCAGCTTGACGATGTCGACCGTCGAACCCGGGGCCTTGGTGATGATCTTCGACAGGTATTTGCCCAACCCGTCGTGCGTCATGCCGCGCTGCACCTTGAGGCCGGTCTTCGGCACCGACGCGAACTTGTAGGTGTTGTTCGGCTTGACGTAGATGGCCTCGGCGAGATCCTTGCCGACCTTGTTCTTGTCGATGTCGATCGCGGCCGAGAACTCGATGTCCTTGATGTGATAGCCGCCGAGGTTCACGTGCATGAGACCCGGCACCCGGTCGTCGTCCTTGGCATTCCGGTAGAAGTGCACGCCCTGGACGAAGGACGAGGCGCAGTTGCCCACGCCGATGATCGCGACCCGAACCTTAGCCATCTCGAACAGCCTCCCTTGGGACCCCTAGGCGCCGCCGATGGCGGAGCCCTGTAGCCGCGAGCGCGCGTACGCGACGCGCTGGAACGCGGTGAAGAACGACAACACGGCCAGGACGACCAGCGCCCACGGCATGACCGGCGATCCGGCGCCGAAAAGGGCGGCGCCGAGGAGCACGCAGAGGCGCTCCGGGCGCTCGAACCAACCGACCCGGCAATCCGTGCCGAGCCCTTCCATGCGGGCCCGGCTGTAGGAAACAAGAAACGCGCCCGCCAATGCCACCACCGCGGCGCCGGCATTGAGCCAGCTCTCGAGCGCCTGCATCAGGTACTGCTCCCTCAGCCCGGGCGGCCCGAGCTGGAGGACGATCGTCACGTCGTCGCTCGCCATCATGATCAGCGGCACGCGCGCGTAATACGCCGCCACGCCCAGGAACAGCGCGGCATCGGCGATGCGATCCGTCGTCGAGTCGAGGAACGCGCCCCAGCGCGTCACCCCGTTCTGGGCCCGGGCCAGTGCCCCGTCCAGGCTGTCCATCAGGCTGCCGGCGATCGCCACCAGCGCGCCCACCCGAAAGTGCCCGGCGCCCATGAGCACGCCGCCTGCAATCGTCACCAGGAGCCCGACCCACGTCACCTGGTCCGGCTTGACCCCGAGCCGGTCGAGCAGGCCGACCACCGGGCCGAGCGCGGACCGCACGAGCCTGCGGGCGCCGTCCTTGGCCTGCGCGATCGCCGAAGCGCCCGTCTCCGTCTGCGCTGCGCTCACCTGGGCCTCCGCCCCGACTTCCTGCCACCGCGCGCCGGCCCGAGCACGAACTCCGCGCGCTGCGCCGCTTCCGCGGCTTCGACACCGGTCGCGACCAGGGCCGCGATGAAGCTCCGGCGCGCCTCGTCCTCGCCCGGCGCCAAGGCCTTCGTGGCCGCGGGTGCCGCGGGCGCGCCATCGATCACGAGCGCCCACTCGCCGCGCTCCTGCGCCTCGCCGAGGCCAAGGAGGACGCCTTCGGCCGTGCCGCGCCGCACCTCCTCATGGACCTTGGTCAGCTCGCGGCACGCCGCCACGCGGCGCGCGGGCGCCAGCCTCGCGATCGCCCCGAGCGTGGCGCGCGCGCGATGCGGCGCCTCGTACAGGACGAGCGTCTCGGGCCGCGCGAGCAGTGCGGCCAGCCGCGCATCGCGTGCGCCTGGCCGAGCCGGCAGGAACCCGGCGAACGTGAACACGCCCGTGTCGAGCCCGCTCACCGAGAGCGCGGCGATCACCGCGCTCGGGCCGGGCACGACGCGCACCGGATGGCCGGCCGCGATCACCGCCTGCACCACGAGCGCCCCCGGGTCCGACACGCCGGGGCTGCCCGCGTCCACCACCAGCGCGCCGCTGGTACCCGAGGCCAGCCGGCGGACGATTTCCTCGGCCCGCGCGCGCTCGTTGTGAGCGTGGGCGGAGAAGAGCTTCGCGGCGATGCCGAAGTGCGACAGCAGGCGGCGCGTGTGCCGGGTGTCCTCGGCCGCGACCCAGTCCACGCCCTTCAGCACCTCGAGCGCACGCTGGGTCACGTCCCCGAGGTTGCCGATCGGGGTCGCCACCAGGTAGAGCGCCCCCGCCTCGAGTGCCACGGCCCGCGGGATCAGTCGATCCCGACCGCGCCCGCCGAGCCGGCGCGCTCGAGCCGGGCCTGCACGCGCTCGAGCAGGTCCGCCGGCAACCCCTTGGCCACGGCCGCCGCGGGCGTGCCCTTGGCGTCGACCAGCCACGTCAGCGCGGCGTCGAGTGATTCGTACCCCGCGCCCAGCTCGGCCTCGTCGGCCTGTCCCGGGTACGAATCGAGCGAAGGCCGGCGCTCGAGCACCGGCGGGGGCACGTCGAGCTCCTTGCCGAGCAGGCGGATCTGCGACTTGTACAGCCCCTCGAACGGCCGGTACGCGTGGCCCGGCAACCGGGGATCCGGGCCGAAGTCGAGCGCGAGATCGCTGCGATTGACGATCTGCAGGACCTGCCCGCCGTAGTGCGCGCCGAAGTCGTGCAGGATCGCGAGTCGCTCCCAGGCCAGCCGGGTCGCCCGGCGCTCCCGGCTCGCGTCCGGGAAGTTCGCGAAGTAGGCATCCACCATCGGGCTGATATTGACGCGGCGCGAGGTGATCCCGAGGACGTTCACGATCCCTTGCGCCGAAGAGAGGCTCAGGGGATCGGAGGTGCGATACGGCAGCATGACGCCGAAGACGTTCGCGGCGCCCAGCGCCTCGACGAACAGGTAGGCGGCCACCGTCGAATCGAGACCGCCCGACAGCCCGAGCACCACCCGGGTGTGGCCCCGCTCCTCGATCGCGCGGCGCAACCGCTCGACGAGCCTCTGGTGCAACTCCGGCGTCCGCGCGCGCCAACGCTCCCACGCGGCCGTGGGATCCGACGCCGTCATGTCCATCGCTCGGCCAAATTACCACACCCCCCGCGCCCTCTCAAGGCGCTTGGCGGGTGGCCATGGATCGACTCAAGTGGCTTTTGCATCGGCAGTTATCCTGCCTTTCCGGGGTCGCGTGGAGGGCTCAGACGGCCTCCCGAGCCGGGGCGCCGAGCCCCCGCAGCAGGCTCCCCGCGCGCTCGATGGCCGCGTCGTCCACGTCCAGGTGCGTGACTGCGCGCACGCGCTTCGGTCCATAGGCGGAAATCCACAGCCCCTGCTCCTTCATGCGCGCCGCGGCCGCCTCACCGGTCAACGTGGGATCGGTGATGTCGATCATCACGATGTTGGTGTCGACCCGGGCCGGATCGGCGTCGAGGCCGGGCACCGCCTGCGCCAGCTCGGCGAGGCGGCGCGCTCGGCGGTGGTCCTCCCCGAGCCGATCCATGTGGTGATCGAGCGCGTACAGGCACGCAGCGGCCAGCAGCCCGCCCTGGCGGATGCCGCCGCCGAGCATCTTGCGGTAGCCCCGGGCCCGGGCAATGGTCTCCGTGTCGCCCACGAGAATCGATCCCACCGGTGCGCCGAGACCCTTCGAGAAGCACAGCATCACGGTGTCGAACGGCGCCGCCCACTGCGCCAGCGGCACGCCGGTCGCGGCCGCCGCGTGCCACAGCCGGGCGCCGTCGAGGTGGACGCGCATGCCGCGCTCGGTCGCGGCGTTCGCGGTCGCCGTCAGCTGGTCGATCGGGATCACCGCGCCGCCCGCGCGATTGTGCGTGTTCTCGAGGCAGAGCAGGCGCGTCGTCGCGTTGTGGATGTCGGGCCCACGCACCGCGGCCACGACCTGCGCGGGTTCGAGCGCGCCGCGCCTCCCGGCGAGCGCATGGAGTTGCGCGCCCGAGATCGCCGCGGCGCCCCCGACCTCGTAGTTGAAGATGTGGCTGTCGCGCTCGAGCAGCACTTCGTCGCCGTGCGCCACCTGTGCGCGCACCGCAAGCTGGTTGCCCATCGTGCCCGAGACCACGAACAGCGCGGCCTCCTTGCCCAGGAGGCGCGCGACCCGGTCCTGCAACGCGTGCAGCGTGGGATCGTCGTCGTACACGTCGTCGCCGACCACGGCATCGGCGATGGCGCGGCGCATCCCGGGCGTGGGCCGGGTGACGGTGTCGGACCTGAGGTCGATCGGCGGCGCGGACATCGTCGGGATCTCCGGAAGGCGGCACATCGCTCGGCCGGGGCGCGGCCGCGGAAGCAAATGGAATGCCCCAGAGTAGGCGTGCCGCCGCGAGGAGTCCACCGTGCTCATGGCGGGCCCGGGCGCATCGCATCCGGAGGGATCCTACCGATAAGTCGCCTTGACCGCGCCCCAGCTGCGGGCGAGCGCCGGGACGGGCTGGTCCTGGTGGTAGCCCTTGCACGAGGCGATCCGCGCCCCGGGCGGGAGGCCTTCGAACGACAGCCGGGCGTGCGAGTAGCCCCCCTGGCGCCCTGACGCGGAGACGCCGACCGAGAGCGAGAGCGGGAACGGAGTGCCCGCCAGCACGGGCAACGCGAGCCGAAGCTGGTGGGTCTGCGTCTCCTCGCCGGGGGCCGCGCCGGCGAAGTAGAACTCATCGATATTGGGGTTGGGGGCGCCGACCACCGGGGAGACCCAGAGGCTGCCGAACACGAAGGTCGGGCTCATGCCGGCGACCCGCACGTACAGGAGGTCGAGATCGGCCACCGCCGTGACCGAGAGGGCCGTCCCCTCCGGGACGCCCGTCACCGTGTAATCGTCGATCAGTTGGCACACGTTGTAGAAGCCGGCCACGCTCATGGCGTCGGCGTTCGCCCGGCCCGCGGGCACGTCGAACGACATGGTGGAGTGGAGATTGTTGAGCGAACAATCGAGTTGGCCGGTGGCGTCGCTCGTAGCGAGAGCGTGCGACACATAGCCGGAGCAGATCATCCACGAATCTTGACAGGCCGCGGACGCGATCGACGCGGGGCTCAGCGGGAGGAGCGGGAGCAACAGGAGCAGCATGGCGGGTGTGCGGATCATCGGGCACCTCTTTCTGGGTGTGCCCGGCCGACAGGTGAGACGAGCCTACTCCCCGCGCGCAGGGATGCAACCGCGAATTCTGCACCCGGCTTCGGACAAAACGGCGCGGGGACGGAGCCTGGCAGGCCCCGTCCCCGCGGTCACGGGCACGGATCGAGAAGGGGCAGTTGTGGTTGCGCGCGCAGGCTCAGCCCTGCGCCACCATGTCCTTGAGTTCCTTGCTGACCTTGAACACCGGAACCTTGCGCGGCGGAACCGGCACCGCCTCGCCGGTACGCGGGTTGCGCGCCAGGCGGGACTTGCGATCCTTCACCTTGAACGTCCCGAAGCCACGGATCTCGATGTGGTGGCCGTTCGCAAGCGCCCGGCTGACCGCCTCGAGGAAGCCATCCACCGTGTCCGCAACGTCTTTCTTCGTCAGCCCTGTTCGTTCGGCGATCTGGTCGACGATGTCGGCCTTGGTCATGGGAGAACCTCCGCGCAACCGTCCCGTTCCGTGCCAGGAAACCCCCTTCCTGGGAGCACAGGGCAGCCTAGAGTTTCTCGGAAATCTGTCAATCAGTTTTTGCGCAAGGCCTTAGGGGATTGTCCGGGGGCCGAATGCGACACGGCGCCGGGTGGGGGCCGAAATCCCCTCCCGACGCCATGGGACGACCCCGGCCGGGATCGCGCTACGGCTTGGTCGCGCCAGCAGGCTTGGTGGTCTTCACCGGCGCCTTCGCCGACGTGTCCACGCCCTCCGGCCCGAAAACCCCGAAATTCGCCGACCCCAGCTGTCGTCCGCCCGAGAACGCGAAGCTCAACTTCTTCGACCAGTAGTACCAGAGGTCGATCAGGGTATCGCCGGTCTTGAACTGCTTGACCTCTTCGGGCGCGCCCTGCGCGGCGAGCGTCTTGCCGGCGTCGCTGGTCTTGACGACCTTCGCGGTGTAGGCCGCCACGTCGGCGACCGGCGTCGCGTTGTCGTTGAGCCCGAGGATCACCCAGACCTCGTCGTCCGACTTCTTCTTGCTGCCGATCCGGTCGTAGAAGCCGCGCAGCATGCCGTGCATGGCCTTGTCCTTCGGGTTCTCCTGCACGAGGCCGAACACCAGCTTCGCGCCGGCGAGCTCGTCGCCCGCGTTCTGCGCCGCGACCGCCTGGTTGAATTTCATGTCGTGCTTGTTCTGGGCATCCGGCGCGACCTTGGCCGCGCGGCCATAGTAGTCCTGCGAGCGCTTGTAGCCGGCCTTCGCTGCTGGGTCCTTCTTCTCGTCGAGCTTCTGCGCCTGCTCGTACGAGGTCTGGGCCGCCCGCACCAGCAGGCCGTAGTCGTCGCCGCCCTTGGCCAGCATCTGGTCGATGAGCGTGAGCGCGCCGTCGTAATCGTTCGACTTGAGGCGCTTCGTGACCTCGTTGCCGACCATGCTCTCCTTGCGCTTCAGCAGGCCCTCGTTCTTCGGGTCGACCTTGAGACCCTGCTCGATCACCTCCGACGATTCCTCGAACTTGCCCTGCAGCGCGAGCACGACCGCGAGGTTGTTGTAGGCCTCGGCCTCGTTGGGCGAGAGTGAGAGCGCCTTGCGGAAGCTCGCCTCCGACTCGGCGAGACGCGCACGGGCGTCGGACACCTTCGGGTCCTTCGACTCGAGGATGTCGGCCACCGGGATGATCGCGTCGGCCTCCTTGTACTTCGACAGGCCGGCGTTGTAGTACTTCACCCAGTAAGACTTGCGATTCTGCTTCGCGCGCTCGAGCGACTTGGGATCGGCCGCGAGGCGCTTGATCGCCTCGTCGAACGCCGCGCCGGCGGGCCCCGCGCTGTCGAGCTCGCAGTACGCCCATCCGAGGTAGGACCAGGACTCGCTGTCGTTCGGGTCCTCCTTGGTGCAGAGCGAGAGCTGGGCCACCGCCTTGCCGAAGATGCGCTTGGCGTCTTCGATGTTGCCCTTGTCACTCTCCTTGGTGCCCTGGATCACGTACTGGATGCCGCCGGCGCAATGGAAATTGCGCGCGGCCGCAGTGCCCGCGGACACCACGAGGGCCATGAGGGCGAGACCGGTGACCATCTTCTTCACGTTGGCATCTCCTTGT
This sequence comes from Candidatus Eiseniibacteriota bacterium, assembly GCA_046598045.1. GTDB lineage: Bacteria > Eisenbacteria > RBG-16-71-46 > RBG-16-71-46 > DASYSL01 > JANPEF01. Next base: position 17,821 of record JBKJJJ010000130.1, on the reverse strand, counting down.
TGGGGGCCGCTCCCGAATGCGGGCGAGCCCGCTGGTGCAACTCATACCGCAAAGCCCGTGCCTGTGGAAACAGGCGGCGGCCGGAGGCTGGCAGCCCCCGGCCGCTCGCCGGCCTCCGATTCGTAACTGGCATGCGCGTTTGCGGTTGGCAGCCTAGGCCCGGTGACAAAAGGGTGTCAAGGGCCGTGTTCACGTCCGCCGCGCCACCCGCGCGCACGGGCATCGTCGCGCGCGCGCCACACTGTGTCGTCGCGCGCACGATCCAGGAGGCCCGGTGCTGAACGACTCCGCCGCCCCGCCCGCGCCCGACTTTCGCAAGTTCCTCGTCCTCTGGGCGTCCCAGACGCTGTCGCTCTTCGGGTCGTTCGTCAGCCAGTTCGCGGTCAACGTCTGGCTGGTGCGCGACCTCTATCCCCTGCCGTCCCAGAGGCCGGCGCTCGCGCTCGCGCTGACCGCGACCGGCGTGGCGATGACCGCGCCCCTGATCTTCGGCATGCCGCTCGCCGGCGCGTTCGCCGACCGGCACGATCGGCGCAGGATCCTCCAGCGGTCGAACCTCGTGCTCGCCGCGCTCAGCGCCGCGATCGTCGCGCTGCTGCTCGCGCACCGGCTGTCGCTGCCGATTGCCGTCTTCCTGCTCGCGGGCTACGCGTTCGCGGGCGCGTTCCACGGCGCGGCGTTCGACAGCGGGTACGGGCTGCTCGTGCCGCCGGCGCGCCTGCCGCGAGCGAACGCGATGATGATGACCTCGTTCGGCCTGTCGCAGCTGCTCGCGCCGCCTTTGGCCGCGACGCTGATCGGGCTGCCCGCGCTGCTCGGCGGAGCGGACCGGCTGCCGACGTGGATGGCCTCGGGCGTGCCGTTCGCGTTCGCGGCGGACGGGCTTTCGTTCCTGCTGGCGGCGGCGGTCGTGACCGCGCTGCGCTTTCCGCCGCTGCCGCCGCGCAGCTCGGCCGCGCCCACGAGCCTGTGGGGCGACGTGCGCGCCGGCTTCCGCTGGATGGTCAGCCGCCGCCCGTTCCTCTGGCTGACCGCGAACGGCTCGCTGGTCAACCTCACGTTCGCGCCGCTGATGCTGCTCATGCCGCTGCTCGTGCGCGACCGGCTCGCGGCCGACCGCGCTCTCCATGGGCTGTCGTTCGAGGCGGCGCTCGCGCTCGTCAACGCGGTCGGCGGGCTGGGCGCGGTGTTGGGCGGGGTCGTGCTCGGGGTCGTGGGCTTTCGCGGCGTGAAGAAGACGACGCTCATGATCTCCCTGCTGCTCGGGATGGGCGTCGGGCAGGTGCTGGTCGGCCTGTCGACCAGCGTGTTTGCGTTCGCCGCGGCGCTGTTCGTGAGCGAGTTCATGGTCACGCCGCTCAACACCGCGTCGTTCACACTCTGGCAGAGCCTGACGCCGCCCCACCTGCTGGCGCGCGCGCTCTCGGTAAGGCGCTTCCTGGCGCAGAGCGCGTTCCCGGTCGGGACCGTGATCGCGGGATGGATCGCGGCGGCGGCGCCGCCGTGGATCGTGGTGTCGGTCGCGGGCGCGCTGCTCGCGCTGGGTTGCGCGGCGCAAATGCTGGTGCCGGGGTTCGGGGCGCTCGAGGAGAGGATACGGGAGGCGGCGGCATTGCCGGAGTAGTTACAGGACGTCGTAAGGATCCACGTCGACCGCCAGCTGCACCCCCGGCGCCAGCCTTCCCTCGGCGCTCTCGATCACCTCGAGCGCGCGGCGCGCGACCGCGTGCAGGCGGCGCGTGTCGCGGTCCTTCAGCGTGAGCCGCCAGCGGTGGCGCCCGCGCAGGCGGGCCAGCGGCGAGGGCGCGGGGCCGAGCAGGTCGAGCGCGCCTTCGGGCGCGGCGCCGCGCTCCTTCGCGAGCTGCTCGTAGTCGGCGCGCGCGTCGCGCACGATATCGGCCACGCGCGCGGCGGCGGCGATCACCTTGTCCTCATCCTCGGCCGAGAGCGTGAGCGCGACCAGCCGCCCGAACGGCGGGTAGCCGAGGTCCTGGCGAAACTGCGACTCGCGCGCCGCGAAGCCCGCAAAGTCGTGCGCCTGCGCGCACACCAGCGCCGGGTGCTCGGGCGCGCGGGTCTGCACGATCACGCGCCCGGGCAGCTTGCCGCGGCCCGCGCGGCCGGCAACCTGGACGAGCGTCTGGAACGTGCGCTCGCCGGCGCGGAAGTCGGGCATGTGGAGCGAGCCGTCGGCCGACACCACGCCGACGAAGGTCACGCCGTGGAAGTCGAGCCCCTTCGCGATCATCTGCGTGCCCAGGAGCACGTCGGCCTCGCGCCGGCCGAACGCGGAGAGGATCGCGGCCTGCGCGCCCCTGGGTTTCGCGCTGTCGGAGTCGAGGCGCAGGATGCGTGCGGCGGGGAAGTGGCGGGCGAGTTCCTTCTCCGCGCGCTGCGTGCCCGAGCCCTTGTGGCGGAAGAACGGGCTCGCGCACTGGGGACACGCGCCGAGCGCCGAGACCTGGTGGTCGCAGTAGTGGCAACGGAACGTCTCGTCGCTCGAATGATAGGTCAACGATACATCGCACGCGGGACAGCGCCCGACGTACCCGCAGTCCTCGCACTCGACCACGCGGGTGTGGCCGCGGCGATTGAGGAACACCAACGCCTGGTCTCCGCGCGTGAGCGCCGAGGCGAGCCCGTCGAGCAGCGCGGGCGTGAACAGCGCGCCGCCCTTCTTGCGCGCGGCCGCGGGCGCCGAGGTCGGGGTCGCGGTCGGGGCGGTGGTCGACGCCTCGGGCGTGGGCGCGGTTTCGGCGCGCGTCTCGTTCAGGTCCACGATCTCGACCATGGGCAAGGGGCGCCCGTCGATGCGCTCGGGCAAGGAGAGTTTGCGCAGTTTACCGCGCTCGGCGTTGACGAACGACTCGAGGCTCGGCGTCGCCGAGCCGAGCACCGCGATCGCGTTGGTCAGCCGCGCGCGCACGAGCGCGGTGTCGCGGCCGTGGTAGCGGATCTGCTCGCTCTGCTTGTAGGCCGCGTCGTGCTCCTCGTCGACGATCACGAGGCCGAGCGCGGGGAGCGGCGCGAACACCGCCGAGCGCGCGCCCACGATCACGTCCACGCCGCCCTGGCGCGCGCGCTGCCAGCTCGCGCGCCGGTCGCCGACCGACAGATACGAGTGCAGCACGCCGACGCGGTCGCCGAAGCGCGAGCGGAACGCGGCCACGACCTGGTGGGCGAGCGCGATCTCGGGCACGAGCACGAGGGTGCGGCGGCCGGCTCGGCGACAGGCGTTCGCGATCTCCAGGTAGACCTCGGTCTTGCCGCTGCCGGTCACGCCGTGGAGCAGGAAACCCGCGTACGCGCCCGCGCCCATCGCCCCCTCGATCTCGTCGACCGCCGCGCGCTGGGCGCCGGTGAGCTTGACCCTCGGCGCGCCGTCGCCCTGCGCGGTGGCGGCGACGACCGGGGCCTCGGCCGCGGCGCCGCTCTTGGCCCCCTTGCGCGCGCGGCTGCCGCCGAAGCCGTCGAGCCCGCCGGGCAGCGCGCCCGTGAGCACGCGGCCGATCGGCGCGAGGTAGTAGTCGGCGATCCACAGGCAGAGCCGCATCAGGTCGGGGGAGAACACGGGCGTGTCGCCGACGACGCCCGCGATCGGCTTGATGCCGGAGCGCTCGGCGGTGGCGCAACGCTCGACGATGAAGCCGCGGCGCTCGCGCGCCCCGAACGGGCAGCGCACTTCGGCGCCGGGCGCGGCGAACTCCCGCATCGCCTCGGGGACGGAGTACACGAACGTCTGGCGCAGGGGCACGGGGAAAGCGACCCGGACGAAGGGCACGGCGAACTCGGGCTAAGGAGGTGGCATGCGGCGCGCGGGCCGCGGAACGCCCGGAGACTAACACGGGCGGTGGACTTGCGGGTCACGCGCGGGGGACGCGCGTGCCTCGACGCCGGCTGCGATCCGCGAGCGCGGCGGCCGGCGTCAGGTCGTCAGGAAGCCTGCTCCACGTCCGCACGGGTCGACTGCCCGAGGATCGCGTTGATGCGTTCGACCAGCTTGCGCGGCGAGAACGGCTTCGTGATGTAATCGTCCGCGCCGACCTCGAACCCGGTCTTCTGGTCCACGTTGCGCCCCTTCGCCGACAGCAGGATGACGGGGATGTCCTTCGTCTCCTCACGGCTCTTGAGCACCTTGCAGGTCTCGTACCCGTCGAGCTTCGGCATCATGATGTCGAGCACGATCAGGTCGGGCTTCTGTTCGGCGACGCGTTCGAGGGCTTGCTCCCCGTCGAGCGCAGTCGTCACCTCGTACCCCTCCATCCCGAGCGAGAAGTCGAGAATGTGCACGATGTAGATCTCGTCATCGACGACCAGGATTCTGCCCTTGGCCACGCGCTTCACCTCCCTGTTCGATGCGTGGATGGAATCACGCCGCTTCCGCGGCATCGGAGGGGCCCAGGGCCCATCCGCGGTCGAGCCACCCTTCCTCGACCCCCACGAGAACCAGCGCCTCGACGACCATCGGGTCGAACTCGCGCCCCGCCCTCGTCCTCAGCTCCTCGATCCGGCCGGCAACTCCGCGGTCGTCCGCACCCGGCCCGGGCCGCAGCGCGGTCTCGAAGGCGTCGACCACGGAGAGAATCCGCGCGCCGATTTCGATCTCGTCGCCCACCAGGCCCAGAGGCGTCCCGGCGCCGTCCACCCGCTCGTGCCGGTGCGCCAGGATCAGGCGCACGGACTCGGGCCGTTTCTCCGCTGCGCCCGCGTCGTGAGACGCCAGCGCCGATTCGGTCGCCCCGAGCGCGGCCGCCCAGGCGACGCAGGCAGCGGACCCGCCATCGAGTCCCATCGCCTCTGCAACCCGCCTGGCCAGCTGCAAGCGGTCCGAACTCGCCGCCCGGCCGATGGACAGCCGGGTGACTTCCCCGCGCAGCGCCTCCGAGGCCTGGGCCAGCGCTTCCTGGCTCTCCGCCGCGCGGATCGCCTGGGCGAGCACGCCGCCGACCTGCTCGCCGAAACCCCGCATCAGCTCGACCACGCCCGCCTCCGGCTCGACCGCGAACGCCGCCGCCAGGACGCCGATCACGCGGCCCTCGAAGCTCACCGGCACCGCAGCCGCCGGTCCCGCGCCGAGCGGGCGATACCACTCCCCGCCGAGCCTCGGGTCCGACTCGGGTTCGGGGCTGACGAACGGTTCGCCACGCGTCATCACCCAGCCCGCCAGCCCGCGATCGGCCGCCACGAACTCGTCCCGCGTCGCGCGGTCGGGCAAGCCGACCGAGGCACGCAGCCGAAGCTCGTGAGCCCCCGCAGGTGCGAGCAGGGCGACCCGGTCGACGCCCAGCACGCTTGCGGTCACCGCGAGTTGGAGCCGGAGTGCCTCGTCGGCGTCCTGTCCCGCCCCGCCCGCAGCCGTTGCCGTCCCGTGCGCCTTCCGAGGCGCATGGTGCGGCAGCCGCACCGTGAACGTTGATCCTTCTCCCACCGCCGACTCGACGGTGATGCGGCCGCCGTGCACCTCGACGATCGACTTGCACAGCGCGAGACCGAGCCCGGTGCCCCCGAAGCGCCTGACCAGGCTCTGGTCGACCTGGTAGAAGCGCTCGAAGATGCGGTCGAGCTGGTCCTCCGGGATGCCGATCCCGCTGTCGCTGACCGTCAGGACCAGGCCCTGGCCGCCGTCGTCGTGCACGGCGATCCGGACGCGTCCCCCGGGGGCGGTGAACTTGACCGCATTGCCGCCCAAATGGAGCAGCAATTGCTTCAGGAGCTCGAGGTCCGCCTCGATCCTGATGTCGGCACCCGGAACGTCGGTCTGAAGCGAAACCTTCTTGGCCTCGGCCAGCGGGCGCAGCGCATCGGCCGCGATCCGCACGGGCTCGCGCGCGTCCAAGGGCCTGAATTCCATCGGGTTACTGCCGCGCTCGATCTGGCTGAAGGAGAGCACCGAGTCGATCAGGTCGTTCAGCCGGCGGGACTCCTCCTCGAGGATCCCGACGAAGCGCAGCGGGGCTTCGACCCCCGCGCGCTCGGCCAGTTCGTCGCGCAGGCTGTCGAGATAGGCGCGAATCGAGGTCAGGGGCGTGCGCAATTCGTGCGAGACCGCGGACAGGAACGAGGACTTGAGCTGGTTGACCTCGCCCATGCGCCGGTTCGCGGCCTCGAGGTCGCGGGTGTGCGCGGCGAGCGTCTGCACCAGGCGAGCGTTCTCGAGCGCGACCACGACGTGGTTGCCGAAGATCTCGAGCATCTCGATGGTCTCGCGGCTCGGCACCAGCCGGTCCACGGGATCGTCCACCGAGAGGTAGGCCATGAGTTCGCCGTCGCGCGTGTAGAGCGGCACGAACAGCACGTCCTCCTCGTGCCACTCGAAGTCCTCGCGCGCGCCCAGGTCGTGCACCACGCCCCCGGGGAGACGGCGCGAGAATGTGTGCTTGTGACTGATGAAGTACGAGCGGCTGACGCGCAGCTCGTCGTCGAGCCAGGACAGGAACGTGCCGAGCTCGACATCCTGCTGCTCGAGCTGGCGGATCGCCAGGTCCGAGAGCCCGGCGAACGCGCGCGCGCGCAGCGACATGGTCTCCGGATCGAGGATGCGCAGGAGCACGATGCGGAACCCGAGGCTCTTCTGGACCGCGCCCACGATCTGGGACAGCAGCGCGTCGATGTCGAGGCTCGAATTGAGCCGCGTGACGACCTCGAGGATGCGGTGCAGCTTTTCCATGCGCGCCTTGCCGCTCTCGACCTGGCTGAAGTACAGGCGCGACAGGCGCTCGCGCATCGACTCGAGGTCGCGCACGCGGTTGCGCAACTGCTGCATCTCGCTCCAGGTCGACTTGACCGAGCCGCCGCGCATCCCGCGCGGCCGGGCGGTGCGGCCCATCAGGCCACCTCGCGCTGGCCGTCGAGACGGCCGTCCTGCTCGAGCGTCGCGCGCAGCGCGGCGAGGACCTGCGGGTCCCAGGCGCGCCCGGCGGAAGCGTCGAGGGACGCCAGCGCGGCCTCGACCGGGTACGCAGCGCGATAGGCGCGTCCGCCGGTCAGGGCCTCGAAGCCATCGAGCACGCCGAGGATGCGCGCCCCCATCGGGATCGCCCTGCCCGCGAGCCCGCGCGGCCATCCACCGCCGTCCATGCGCTCGCCGCGCGCCACCAGGATCGCCGAACGGGCAGCCACCTCGGCGGCATCGATGGGATCCGACACCCATGCGTCGTGGCCCTGCTCGGGACCGGCACCCGCGAGCAGCGCGACGCGCGTGCCCTCCGCGGGATCGAGTCCCAGGCGGCGCGCGATCTCGAACGCGCAGCGCGCCAGCTCGCGGCGGCCCGCGAGCAGGTCGCGGCGCGTGCGCGCGACGGCCCGCAGCGACTCGCACGCTTCGTCGACGATGCCCGGCGCGTCCGGATAGGCGTGCGCGCGCTGCAGCATGGCGGCGAGGCGCTCGACCAGCGTATCCAGCAACACGCGGTCAGCCTCGTCGAACTCCGCGCGCGAGGCCTTGTTGTTGACGTTGATCACCCCGATCGTCTCACCCGCGACCTGGATCGGCGCGCACAGCAGCGACTTCGTGAAGTACTGCGGATGGCTCTTCTTGTGGATGCGGCGGTCGGTCTCGACGTCGTTGACCAGCAGCGCCTGCCCCGCGCGGATCGCCGCGCCCGCGACCCCCCCGCGGTATGGCACGTGACGCGCGTGCACCGACTCGTCGAGCCCGCGCGAAGCGGTGACCACGAGGTCGCGGACTTCCGGATCGACCAGCAGCACCGACACGATCTCCGCCGCCATGACGTCGCCGACCATCCCGACCGCGGCCGTCAGCAGGCGCTGCACGTCGTCGCGTCCGGCGAGCGAGCGCGCGACCATGCACACGGAATCCGGGGCGAGCTGGCGCACCGGCAGGCGCACCGAGAAGATCGAACCGCCCCCGGGCGCACTCTCCGCCCAGATGCGGCCGCCATGCAGCTCCACGATGTGGCGCGCGATCGCGAGCCCGAGCCCGGTGCCCGGCACACGGCGCCCGCCCTTGAGTTCGACCCGATAGAAACGCTCGAACACGCGATCGAGCTGGTCCTCGGGAATGCCGACGCCCGCGTCGATGACATCGAGCTGCCAGTCGCCCTCGAGCGCGCGTGCGCGCATCGTCACGGGCGCGCCTTTCGGCGAGAACTTGAGCGCGTTCCCGAGCAGGTTGAGCGCCAGCTGCTTGAGCAGGTCCGGGTCGCCCTCGAACGCGCCGAGGCCCGGGCCGAGATCGGTCAGCAGCCGCACGCCATGGCGCGCGGCCCCGGGCTCGACCGTGCTCATGAGGTCGGACACGAACGCCTCGGGCGTCATCGACTTGAGCTTGAGCGCGCGGTGGCCCGCTTCGAGACGCGAGAGGTCGAGCGCGTCCGACACCAGGCGCGCGAGGCGATCGCACTCCTCGTCGATCACCGTGAGGAACGAGCGGCGCTGCTCGAACGCCGTATCGGGCGCATCGATCAGGCTCTCGGTGTAGGCCTTGATCGAGGTCAGCGGCGTGCGGATCTCGTGCGCCACGACCGCGATCAGCTCCGAGAACAGCGCCTCGCCGGCCTGGGCGCGCTCCTCGAGCTGAGCCATCGCCTGCGATTGGCGCGAGTGCGCCGCCGTGAGCGCGTGGCGTTCGAGCGCGAGCGCGAGCTGGTCGCAGGCGATGCGCGCGATGGACTCGCCCATGCTGTCCGGAGCGGCTTCGCCGGCGAGCGCCACGAGCAGGATGCCGCGCAACCGGTCGCCCGCGTGCAGCGGCCATGCCAGCACCTCTGCCGGGTCGCCTTGGGACCACAGCGCGGTCTCGAGCGTGGGATCGCCCGCGCGCCCGGCCTGAGCGCGCACCGGGGCCTCGTGGACGAGCATCCATTCCAGCACGCCGCCGGGCGCGGGCAGCACGACCGCCCCGCCACCGCCGGGCGCGCCGAGCGCGAGCGCGCCGCTCTCCTCGTCGACGGCGAGGAAACAGGACTCTGCGCCTGTGACCACCTCGCGGCAGGTTTCGGCCGCGGCGTGGACGAGCGCGGGCAGGTCGTTCGAGCGCGCGCACGCGAACGCGACCTCGGCCAGCCGGGAGAGCATCCCGTGGCTCCGGGTTTCGGGCGTGGCGGCCGACATCTCAGGCGCTCTTCTTGAATTTGACGGCCGCGTGGGCATCGTGGTTGCTCTCGCTCGCACGGCGGCGTTCCGTCACCACGACGGAGCCGGGCAATCCCTTGCCGTACTGCTTGAGTTCGCGCAACGCGTCGTCGACCTGCGCGAGGTGCGTGCCGGCCTGCGGGTCGTACAGCGCGACGGCCATGGTCACGCTGATGAGGGGGAGGTCCTCGAACTCGTGCCGGCGGTTGCGCACTCGCACGAACCCCTGCGCGCGGTCCTCGGCTTCGTAGAGCAGCGGCATCCGCAAGTCGAGCGCATCCTTGAACGACTCGGCGAGCGCCTCCGCGCGATCGGGCTCGGTCAGGATCTGGAAGTCGTCGCCGCCGATGTGGCCGACGAAGTCACCCGGCTGGCCCTGCGACTCGACGACCTCGACCAGCACCTCGGCGACCGCCTGGATCGCCGTGTCGCCGATCGGGAACCCGTAGCGGTCGTTGAACGCCTTGAAATTGTCGAGATCGAGGAAGATCTGCGCGAACGGCTCGTCCGCCGCGACGCGACGGTCGCGCTCGGCGAGGATCGACAGGTTGCCGGGCAGGCCCGTGAGCGGATTGACGGCGCGCTGGCTGCGCGACCACTCGAGGTGGTTGCGCACGCGCTGCAGCAGCTCCTTGTTGACCCACGGCTTGGTGATGTAGTCGTTCGCGCCGCCCTCGAGGCCGACGAGCTTGTCGTCGTCGCCGCCCTTCGCGGTCGCGATCAGGATGGGGATGTGGCGCGTGCGGTAGTGGGCGCGCAGGCGGCGGCAGGCCTCGTAGCCGTCCATGCGCGGCATCATGACATCGAGCAGGATCAGGTCGGGCAGCTCGCGCAACGCGACCTCGAGCGCCTCCTGGCCGTCCTCGGCCACGAGCACCTCGAAATTGTTGCGCGTGAACAGGAAGCGCAGCGCTTCCCGCAGGTTCGGTTCGTCGTCGGCGACGAGAATGCGACCTTCGAACTTGGGCACCAGGAATCCCCCATGAGCGTGCGGACGCGCGCGAGCGCGAGTCCGATGACCACCCGGGGAAAGGCAAGTCCTGTGCCAGCGGAGCATTTTCCGGGGGCAAGGCCCCGGGCGGGGTGCCGCCCGAACGCAGAGCCGCGAAGCCGCGGCCCCCATACGACTTGGCGCCGGCGCGAGACCCCGCTCCCCCGGCCCGCAGGCGCCGCGGCGGCGCCTGCGATTTTCGGACCACCGTGCGCGGCCGGGCGGCCTGCACGAAAACCGGCCCTTGTGGGCAATTTGCAGCCAACCGGGAGGGGCCCCGGTGCGACCGCCAGCGGATTTGAAAGCGGTTCTAAGGAGCGGCGGTGAGGAGCCCGCTTTCGTCGAGGTTCGCGACCGGCTCGAGCCCGGGCCCGTCGGCCTCGCCGCGCTGAAGCCGGAGCGACCCGACGAGCGCGATCATCGCGCCGTTGTCGGCGCACAGCCGCGGCGAAGGGTGGAACGCGGGCACGCCGAGCCGCGTGCCCATCTCCTTCAGCCCGGCGCGCAGCGCGCGGTTGCAGGCGACGCCTCCGCCCACCGCGAGCGAGCGTGCGCCGTGCGCCACCGCGGCCGCCTCGAGCTTCGCGAGCAGGGAGCCGACGGCGGCCGCCTGGAACGAGGCGCACACGTCGGCGATGAACGCCTCGTCGAAGGGGGCGCCGTTCGGCGCCGCGCGTTCGACCGTGCGCTTGACCGCGCTCTTGAGCCCCGAGAACGAAAGGTCGAAGTCCCCCGAATGCTGCATGCCGCGCGGGAGCGGGAAGCGCGCCGCATCGCCGCTGCTCGAGAGCCGGTCGATCACGGGGCCGCCCGGGAAGCCCAGGCCGAGCAGCTTCGCGACCTTGTCGAAGGCCTCGCCGATCGCGTCGTCGCGCGTCGTGCCCACGATCGCGTAACGCCCCGGCCCCTCGACCACGAAGATCTCCGAGTGCCCGCCCGACACCACGGCGCCGACCATCGGGTAGGTGAACTCGGCGCCCTCGAGCAACGGTGCGAGCAGGTGAGCCTCGATGTGGTTCACGCCGACCAGGGGAATGCCGAGCGCGGCCGCGAGCGCCTTCGCGTAGCTGACCCCGACGAGCAACGAGCCCATCAGCCCCGGCGCGCGCGTGACCGCGATGCCGTCGAGGGCGGTGAACCCGATCCCGGCGTCCTCGAGCGCGCGCGCGACCGTGGGCGCGATCAGGTCGAGGTGCGCGCGCGAGGCGAGCTCGGGCACGACGCCGCCGAATTCGCGGTGCACGTCCTGGGCGGCGATCACGTTCGAGCGCACGGTCCGGGCGTCTTCGACCACGGCGGCGGCCGTGTCGTCGCAGGAGGTTTCGATTCCGAGCACGAGCATGCCGCCATGATGCCCGCCCGGGCGGGGCGGGCGCAAGCGGGCGCCGCCCCGGGTGCGAGGGTCCCCCGGCCGGGCGACCCATCCGATCGGGCCCCTGGCCCGTACTGCTGGCGAGCCCCCACCGGGGTTCGAGCTCCCGAAGTCCGAGCCCCCCATCCGTTGCCCCACTGCTTGAAGGAGGATGTCCGATGCACCGCTTGTTCCGCCACACCCCGCGCGCCCTGGCGCTCGCGGCGGCCCTCACGCTGGTCCCGGCGCTTGCGTTCGCTTCGAGCCACAGCGAGGCCCCCGGCACGTCCAAGGACCGCCTGACCGACGACACCGACATGTACGCGTTCGTTTCGCCCGACGCGCCGAACGCCGTGACCATCGTCGGCAACTGGGTTCCGCTGCTCGAGCCCGCCGGCGGCCCGAACTTCTACGGCTTCGACGACGACGCGCACTACTACGTGAACGTCGACAACGTGGGCGACGCCCGGGACCACATCCGCTTCGAGTTCACGTTCCACAGCACGCGCCAGACCGGCGCGACGTTCCTCTACAACACCGGCCAGGTGACCGCGCTCGACGACCCGGACCTCAACGTCCGCCAGTACTGGACGCTGACCCGCAACGACAACGGCGTGGAGAGCGTGCTCGCCACCGGCCAGGTCGCGCCGCAGTACGTCGGCCCGACCTCGATGCCGAACTACGAGGCGCTCGCGACCTCCGCGATCGTCACCGCCTCCGACGGCACCAAGATCTTCGTCGGCCCGCGCGAGGATCCGTTCTTCGTCGACCTGGGCGCGATCTTCGACCTGCTCACGATCCGCAAGGTGCCCGGCAACAAGGGCAAGGGCGTCGACCTGGTCTCGGGCTACAACGTGATGTCGATCGTGCTCCAGGTGCCGAAGACGCGCCTGACCAGCGATGGCGGCCCGGTCAACTCGAACAATTCCGTGATCGGCATCTACGACTCGGCCGAGCGCCTGCAGAACCGCACGATCAACGGCGACGGCACCGTGAGCGTGAGCGGACCGGAGTTCCAGGTCTCGCGCCTCGGTCACCCGCTGGTCAACGAGGTCGTGATCGGCCTCGCCGACAAGGACAAGTTCAACGCCACCAAGCCGACCGGCGACGGCGCGTTCGTGAGCTACGTCACGAACCCGGGCCTGCCCGGCCTGTTCACCGCGCTCTACGGGATCCCGTCGCCCCCGACGCCGCGCAACGACCTCGTCGCCGTGTTCCTGACGGGCCTCCCGGGCCTCAACAAGCCGGCGAACCCGAACCAGGTTGCGTGCGAGATGCTGCGCCTGAACATGGCGATCGCGCCGACCACGACCCCGAACCGCCTGGGCGTGATCGCCGGCGACATCGCGGGCTTCCCGAACGGCCGTCGCCTCGGTGACGACGTCGTCGACATCGAGGAGCGCGTGGCCGCGGGTATCCTCGTGCCGGGCTTCAACAACGCCCCGGCGAACCTGCTGGGCGACGGCGTGGATGCGAACGACAAACCGTTCCTGCCGTACTTCCCGTACGTCAACACGCCGAACAACCCGCTCAACAACGTGCACTACGTCACGCAGAACGGCGCGTCGGTCAACAGCATCCATCCGCGCATCGACGGCCCTATCAACGTGCTGCCCGAGAACGCGCAGGCGACCCCGGGCCTGGCGAGCGTGCAGCTCGCGAGCGCGAACCCCGGGCCGTCGCACGTGCTCGCCTACTCGGTGCCGGCGAGCGCCCGCGTCACGCTCAAGGTGTACGCCGCGAACGGGCGGCTGGTGCGCACCCTGGTCGACCAGGACGCCGCGGCGGGCAGCTTCCGTGCGGTGTGGGACGGCCGGGACGACAATGGCGCGTCGATCGCCAAGGGCGTCTACTTCGCGCGCTACACCACCGGCGGCAAGGTGGCCGACGACAAGAAGCTGATCCTCGAGTAGGGAAGCGCTGTAGGGGACGGACGTCTTGAGGGAGACGTCCGGACGCACGACGGGCCTGGGACGCAAGTCCGGGCCCGTTCGTGTTTTTTCCTGACACCCGGCGCGGCGGACCGCGTGCTACCGTCTCGCGCCATGCGCCTGCCTTTTCCCGACCTGCTCGCGACCCGCCGGGGGCGGCTGACCGCGTTCTTCCTGCTCTACGTCACCGAGGGCATCCCGCTCGGCTTCACCGCCACCGCGGTCGCGACCCAGATGCGCCGCCAGGGCCTCAGCCCCGCGGAGATCGGCGTGTTCGTGGCCTCGCTCTACCTGCCGTGGGCGTTCAAGTGGATCGCCGGGCCGATCGTCGACACGGTGACGTCGCGGCGCTTCGGCCGGCGGCGCACGTGGATCGTGGGCATGCAGGTGCTCATGATCCTCACGCTCCTGATCGCGATCCCGGTGAACTTCACGACCAACCTCAAGCTGTTCACGCTCCTGATCATCATCCACAACGCGTTTTGCGCGACCCAGGACGTGGCGATCGACGCGCTCGCCGTCGGCGTGCTCAAGCCGGACGAGCGTGGCGTGGCGAACGGCTTCATGTTCGGAGGCGCGACGCTCGGCCAGACGATCGGTGGCTCGGGCGCACTGTTCCTGGCGGCGATCATTTCGTTCAAGCTGACCTATCTCTTCGTCGCGGGATCGATCGGGCTGATCACGTTGTTCGTGGCGCTGCCCATCCGCGAGCCGCTCGAGCCCGAGCGCCTGCGGGCCGCGGGCAGCCGGCTTGCAGCCATCGGGGGCGAACTCCAGGCGTTCGTGTTCGAGGCATGGCGCACGTTTCGGGGTTCGCGCGCGGCGACACTCGGGCTCGTCTGCGCGCTCCTCCCCACCGGCGCCTACGCGCTCGGACTCGCGCTGCAGTCGAACCTCGCGGTCGAGCTCGGGCTCAACGACAACAAGGTTGCGCAGCTCAGCCTCTGGTCGACGGTGATCTCCGCCGCGGGTTGCATCGCGGGCGGGTGGCTGTCGGACCGGTTCGGGCGCCGGAAGACGCTCGGCACGTTCCTGTTCCTGACCGCGATCCCGACGCTGTGGCTGGCCTACGCGATGCAGCACGCGCCGTGGATCCATGCGATCGCCCCGAACGCGCCGAACCGCCCGATCCCTCCGGCCGACCTGGTGCTCACGTTCTGGATCGCGTGCCTGGTCTACAACTTGTTCCAGGGGCTCTATTACGGCATCCGGGCGGCGCTGTTCATGGACATCACGAATCCGCGCGTCGCCGCGACCCAGTTCACGGCCTACATGGCGATGCTCAACCTCGTGACTGTCTATACGTCGACCTGGCAGGGATTCGCGATCACGCGCTGGGGCTACCCGGCGACGCTCGCGCTCGACGCCGGCCTCGGGATGATCGGCATCTGCGTCCTGCCGTTCCTCAAGCTGCACCAACGCGAAGGGGCCGCGACCGAAGCCGGGGCCGCTCCCGGCGCCGCGATTCCCGAAGGCGCGATTTAGCCGGCGCGACGCCCGCGTCCAGCCACTCGGGATCGCGCGCGGCGGTCACGGCCGCCGGATCGGCACGATCGGAGGCATCGCGCCGCCGCCCTCGCCGCCTCCGCCGCCCCGGGGCCCGCTGCCGATGTCGCCCAGCCCGAGCACGTTCACGAAGTCGCCGCCCGAGGGCAGGATGAACTTTGCGTTCGAGCCCAGCGTGTGGTTCAGCACCTCGAGGCGGCGCATGACCTCGGCGCGGTCCTTGAAGTAGGTCTCGGCCGCGGTCGACACCAGGCGGATCGCCTCGGCCTCGGCATTGGCGCGCGTGATGCGGGCCTGGGCCTCGCCCTCGGCGCGCAGGATGTCGGATTGGCGCGAGCCCTCGGCCTGCAGGATCTGGCTCTGCTTGATGCCCTCGGACTCGAGGATCGCGGCGCGCTTGTCGCGCTCGGCCTTCATCTGACGCGACATCGCCTCGGTGATGTCGACCGGCGGGTCGATCTTCTGCACCTCGACGCGCGTCACCTTGACGCCCCAGATGTTCGTCGCTTCATCCAGCACCGCGCGCAGGTTGGTGTTGATCATGTCGCGCGCGACCAGCGTCTCGTCGAGCGCGCGGTCGCCGATCAGGTTGCGCAGGTTGGTCTGGGCGAGCGTGGTGCAGGCGTACCCGAAGTTCTGGATCTCGAACTCGGCCTTCACCGGATCGATCACCTTGTAATAGACGACCGCGTCCACCGTGACCGAAACGTTGTCCTTGGTGATCACCTTCTGGGGCTCGACGTTGATCACCTTCTCGCGCATGTCGACGTTGATCAGGTCCTCGATGAACGGCACGAGAAACGTCAGCCCCGAGCCCACCGTCGCCCGGTACTTGCCGAGCCGCATGACCAGGCCCTTCTCGTATTGCTTCACGATGCGCGCCGTGCGCGCGAGCGTGATCAGTCCGAAGCCGGCGAAGACCGCCAGCAACACCGTGAACAGGACGTTGGTTTCACCCACGTTTCACCTCACCTTGAGAGTGACGCCCTCGATGGCGTCCACGGTGACCATCGCCCCGGGCTCGCGCGCGGGCTCGGGCTCGGCATCGTTCAGCAAGCGGGCGCGCCAGATCTCGTCGCCCACGCGCACCATTCCGGGCGCGTGCGGCGCGATGCGCTCGGTGACGAGCGCGGTCTTGCCGAGCAGGGCGTCGGTGTTCGTCGGCGTATGCGGGCTGGTCAGCTTCGCGCGGATCCGCCGGCGCAGAAACGCGAGGTAAAGGAACGCGAGCGCCCCGGCGGAGAACAGGCCGACCTTCGCCGAGCCGAACATCAGCCCCGCCGCGCCGCCGGCGGCGAGCGAGGCGCCGAGCAGCGCGAGGTCGAAGCCCGTCGCCGCGCCGAGCACGACCTCGGCGGCGAACGCGAGCACGCCCACGATCAGCAGGATCCAGTTGAGGGAATTCGACACGTTGATCCTCCCGGCGGCGCAGGGAGATGCGGGCCGCGCGGGAGCAACCTTAGCCGCGATTCGCGCGGCCGTCCAGCGTCCTGGAGTTAGCGGTAGCGGGCCTTGACCGAGCCCCAGGTCGCGACGCTCGAGGCGGTATTCGTACAGGTGCTGCCCACGCGCCCGGCTTCGAGCGCCACGTCGACGCTGTCGACGACGCCATTCCTGTCGAGGTCGCCGGTCGGCCCGGCGGTGCCGACGAGCGCGTTGATCGCGTCCTGGTCGGTGGTGTCGACGTCGAGGTCGCCGTCGAAGTCCGTCGTGCGGGGGCGCGCCTGGGTGATCAGGTCGAGCGCCGTGCCGACGCGCACCCGGCCGCTCGAGACGCCGCCCGCCTTGACGTAGAACGTGACCGAGCCGGCCGAGTTCGTCGCGCCGAGGATCCGGCCGTCGTGGTCGCTGTCCTGCTCGTTGCACAGGGTGATGCCCACGGCCTCCGTGAAGTCGAGCACCACGGTGCCGCCGACGATCGGCGCATTCGCGTTGTCGCGCAGCAGGACGGTGTAGCCGAAGCCGCCGTCCGGCGAGGCCACGAGGTTCGTGTCGGCGACGCAGAAGCGCACGTCGGGCACGTCGGCACGGGCGACCGCGGCCAGGCTCAGCGCCATCAGCAGCGAGAGCGCGATCGCGAGCGCGAGGGCGGTGATGAGCTTATGCGCCGCGGCGCGCGAGCCCGCGGTCGCAACGGCAACGCGGCCGCCGCGTGGTTCGAGCGCGTGCGCGGCAGGATGTGCTTCGGGTGCAACGGACACATGATGGGTCACGGCGGGATCCCTCCTGCGCGCGTTATCGGTCCGCGGTGCCTGCGGGTTGAGCCCCGTCCACGCCCGCGCTCCCCCGTTGCAAATCGCCTACCGCAGGCAACGCGCCCCGCACGGGGCAAACGGGGCCGGACCACCGGCCTTGTCGGAACGGGCGAAGCATGCGATTTTCAAGGGCATGAACGACCCCAAGGACCGCGGACGACTGCTCGCACAGCTCCTCGAGGAGAAGATCCTCGTGGTCGACGGCGCCATGGGCACCGCGATCCAGGCGCTCGACCTCACGGCCCAGGATTTCGGCGGGCCCGAGCTCGAGGGCTGCAACGAGATCCTGGTCGAGAGCCGTCCCGACGTGATCCGCGAGATCCACCTGCAGTATCTCGCGGCGGGCGCGGACATCATCGAGACCGACACGTTCGGCGGCACGCCGCTCGTGCTCGCCGAGTATGGTCTCGGCGAGCGCGCGCGCGAGCTCAATCGCCTCGCCGCGCAACTCGCGGTCCAGGCTGCGGCCCTGGTGGCGACGCCGGAGTGGCCGCGCTTCGTCGCGGGCTCGATGGGTCCCACCACGAAGGCGATCACGGTCACGGGCGGCATCTCGTTCGACGGGCTCAGGGACAATTTCCGCGAGCAGGCGCTCGGCCTGGTCGAGGGCGGCGTCGACCTCCTCCTGATCGAGACCCAGCAGGACACGCGCAACGTCAAGGCCGCGCTGCTGGGTGTGAACGAGGCCCTCGCC
>JBKJJJ010000110.1:0-8932 GCA_046598045.1 Candidatus Eiseniibacteriota bacterium | reverse complement strand
ATGAGCGCGTTGAAGCCGCGCGCCGCGACGCCGTGGAGCACGCCGGAGCCGAGCGCCGGGGTCGACGTCCAGTTCGCGCCGGAGTCGTACGAACGCCACACCGCACCGCCATCGCCCACCGCCCATATGTCGCTCCCGTCGCGGGAGAACACGGAACGAAATCCCTGCGCCTCGGCTGCTCCGCCGGACGCAAGCGCCCAGGCGGAAGCCAGCAGCAACAAGACACGTCCGAGTGAGCGATTCCGAGCAAGGATCATGCAGGTCTCCGGGCGGGCGCCAAGCGCGCGCGCCCCGTCACTCGATGAGTCGGGCAATGGTTTCGATCTCCGCAAGCGCTACCGCGGGTCGGCGCTCCACCGCGCCAG
This sequence comes from Candidatus Eiseniibacteriota bacterium, assembly GCA_046598045.1. Lineage (GTDB taxonomy): Bacteria > Eisenbacteria > RBG-16-71-46 > RBG-16-71-46 > DASYSL01 > JANPEF01. The sequence continues at coordinate 8,567 of JBKJJJ010000110.1, read as the reverse complement.
AGACCCGGAAGCCGCGCAACTCGATGGCGTCGAAGCGCAAAAGGGGAAATTCGATCCGCGTCCCCGCCGGGCGAATCCGGCCCGCCGTAACCCGGCCAACCTCTTGCCCGCCGCGCAGCAACACCACCTCGCAACCGCGAACCTGGAGGTTGGTCCCGGCAGCTCCATCTGTTGTAGGAGCATACAGGACCACCGCGTTGCCTTCAATCGGGGCGGCCCAGGAGAGCCTGGCCCAGGGCGGCTCCAAACCCTCTACGACCCAGCCGGTTGCGCGGATCGGGCCTTTTGCCCGTCGGTCGACCAGGGCCGCGCCCCCGCTGCCCGCCGAGACGGTCACCGCGGCCGAAGGCGAGGCATTGAACCACCGGGCCTCGAGGTTGTTCCGCGGCACGGGCAAGGCGGAGTGGCCCTCGTGGCAACCGACGCACTTCGTGCCCGAGCCGGTGCGCGCGAAGTTCGAACCCGGCACATGCGCCGGTCCGTGGGCGGACTGCAGCACGTGCCCGAGATCGTCGACCAGCTGCTCGAACATCGGCACATCGCCGGGGACGTCGCTCTCATGCACCGCGCCGCCGGCATCGAGCTTCGCCTCGCGCGCGAGCACGACCGTGTCCCCGGTCGCCGCCTCGGGCCGCGCGAGCGTCGCGAAGAAGCGGATCCGCGCGCCGTAGGAGAGCCTCGGCGCGTCGGGGAATGGCGAGTCCACCGGTCCGGTCGCGAACACGTTCAGGTTGTCGAAGCGAAACGTGTCATCGCCGCGCCGCACCTGGTCGAGCCGCGTCACCGGCAACGTCCACGCCGGGTCGTCGATGCCGCCCTGCGGGCCGATGATCGGCGGGACCTTGCGGCGAATGAGCGGGGCGGGGTCGAGGGCGGAACGCGAGAGCAGGTCGAGGAGCAGCTCGGGCCACGCTTCCCCTCGGCCCGCGAGTGAGAGCGTGTAGAGCGCCGAGGGTCCGAGCCCGGGCGCCGCGAACACGATGCGGTCCCCGCCGAGGCTCGCCGCGGCGACCTGCGGGTGGGAGAGACTGCGCCCTCCCCCGGCTACGGGCCGGGGTTTCCCAAAACGATCGGGGCCGAACTCGATCAACTCGACCCAACTCTGACCCAGCACGGACTCGTGCTCCGACGAGACGATGATCCTGCCGTCTCCCAGCACCAGCGGCTGGTTGGCGTTGCGCCGCGGTTCGGCGCCGAGCTCGCCGGCGGCGAGCTGGATCCGGTCGCCGTCGGGGAAGATCGATACCAGCTGCCACACGTCGACGTCCGGTGCCGGTAGTGCCTCGCGACGCTCCCGGGTCAGGCCGCTCGGCGTCAGGTCGCTCGCGAGATACGGATTGAACATCCAGCGCGCGTACACGATTCGCCCGGTCGTCGGGTCGATCGTCGGCTCGTGCGCTCCGTTGCGCTCGGTCGTGATGCGTTCGAGCCCGGTTCCGTCCGCGCGCACCACGAACAGGTTCGACACCAGGTGGTCGCCGCGCTGGCTTCTCTGGGGGAAGCGCGTCGAGGCGAAGACGATGCGCCCATCCGGCAGCCAGCAGGGGTCGAAATCGTCGTAACGGCGGTAGCGCCACTCCGCGTTCGGTCCGAGGGCTGCGAGATCGACGTGGCGATCGCTGCGAGTGACGGCAGCGAAGCCGCTTCCGTCGACGTTCACCACGTACAGGCGCCAGGCGCTGTCCGGACGAACGAGGCCGGCGAACACCAGGCGCCTTGCGTCCCACGAGGCGCAGGGATCGCTGACGTCGTACAGCGTGAAATCGGGGAGCAACTTGCGGAGGCGGCCATCTCGCTCGCGCAGGTAGAGCGTGCCGCCGGTAGCGAGCGTGCTCCCGTCGAGGCCGAAACCGGGCACGATGCCGGTGCGGGACGCCCGCCGGACAACGAATGCGATCGGGGGGACGTCGGTCCGGTGCGGAGAGATGCCGTGCGGTCCCGGGCCATCGAAGGGGAGAACCACGTCCATGACCCGGGGCGACTCGTCCCGGTGGTGGGCGCAGGCACCGCCGGAGAGGGCCGCGATCGTCGCGAGCGCGACGACCGTGCGGAAGCTAGACCGTGTCGTCCGCGTGGAGTCTGGCCTCATCGCTGCTGTCGTCCTCGTCGCCTTCGGCATCCTCTTCGACCACGGACATCTCAGCGTCGTCCTCGCCCGCCAACGCATAGTCGAGCGGATCGTCCGGCGCGCCCGCCGGCACGGGGTCGGCTTGGCCGGGCGTGCCCTCGGAGTCGCCCATGAGCTGGGCCACGGCCCCGGCGAGCGCCTCGGGCACGGGCAGGAACAGCTCGGGCTCGGCCTCGGGGTTCTCGGGCTCCTTCTCGCCGACGATCGCCTTGAGTTCCTCGACGCGCGGCAGCTCGTTGAGGTCGTTCAAGCCGAAGTAGGAGAGGAACTCGCCGGTCGTGCCGTAGAGCAGCGGGCGGCCGACCAGCTTCGAGCGGCCGCGGATGGTGACCAGCTCGCGCTCGAGCAGCGTGTTGAGCACACCGCTCGAATCGACGCCCCGGATCGCGTCGACCTCGGATTTGATGACCGGCTGCTTGTACGCGATGATCGCGAGCGTCTCGAGCGCGGGGCGAGAGAGGCGCATCTTCTTCTTGCCGCGCAGCATCCGGCCGAGGTAGGGCGCGAACTCCTCGCGCGTGAGGAATTGCCAGCCGCCGGCGATCTCGGTCAAACGGACGCCCCGCTCGCCCTCCTTGTAATCGGAGGCGAGCTCGAGCAACGCCTCGCTGACGGTCGCCAGGTCAACCTCGCAAGCCTCGGCGAGCAACGACGCGGGCAACGGTTGGTCCGCGGCGAACAGCAGCGCCTCGATGACGGGCTTCCAATGCATGTTATCCATGAGCGTCTCCCGAGGGGGCGGCGGCGGGCGTGTCCCACTCCGAGGCGGCATCTTCCTCGGTGGGTGGCTCGAGCACGATCTCGTCGAAGTTTCCGCGCTGCACGGCGGAAAGGCGGTTCATCTTGAGCAATTCGAGCAACGCGAGAAAGGTCACGATCATCTCGAGGCGGCTGCGGCACTCGGAGAGCAGCGTCTCGAACGACAGCCGTCCAGCCACGCGCACGCGGCTCTGGATGCGGTCGATCTTCTCCTCGATGTCGTAGGCCTCGCCCTCGAGCTCCATCACGGTGCGCGCAGGCAGGCGCGACAGCACGCGATTGAGCGCGTCGAGCAGGTGGAAGAGCGTCGCGGGCGCGAGTGGCAACGGCCCCGCCTCCTCGTCGCCCGGCACCATGCCGCGCTCGTACTCGAGGCGGCGATGCTCCTCGCGCGTCTTGAGCGTCCCCGACACCTCCTTGAACTGGCGGTACTCGAGCAGGCGCTGGACCAGTTCGTCGCGCGGGTCGATCTCCTCCTCCTCGCCCTGGGGCGGGGTCGGCAGGAGCATCTTGGCCTTCACACGCATGAGCGTCGCGGCCATGACGAGGAACTCCCCCGCCACGTCGAGGTCCAACAGGCGCATGAGCTCGATGTACGACAGGTACTGCTGGGTGATGCGCGCGATCGGGATGTCGTAGATATCGATCTCGTCGCGCTGGATCAGGTGGAGGAGCAAATCGAGCGGCCCCTCGAAGCGTTCGAGCTTCACTTCGTAGGCGCCCATGTCAGTTGCCTCCACCCTTGGGGTCCACCAGCTTCATCGCCGCGCGCACGCGCTCCATCGTCGCCTTGGCCTCGGCCCGCGCCCGTTTTGCACCTGCGTGCAGGATGTCCCACACGGAGTCGGGCGACTTCGCGAACTCGGCCCGGCGCTCACGGATGGGCGCCAGCGCGTCGATCATGATCTGCGCGAGGTGCTTCTTGTCGTCGACGCAACCGAGCTGCCCGGCGCGGCACAAGTCCGCGATCGCCGGGGCCCCGCCCGCGTCGAACAGTCGATGATACTCGAATACGACGCAGCCGTCCGGATGTCCCGGGTCGGTCTTCCGGATCTTGGTCGGATCGGTGAACGCGGTCTTGACCTTGGCCCGGATCTCCTCGGGCGTGTCCGAGAGCAAGATCGTATTGCCCACCGACTTCGACATCCGCCCACCATCCAGCCCGCGCAGCCGCGGAAACTGGGTCAGGAGCGGCTCCGGCTCCGGAAAGACGGGGTCGTCCTCGGAGCCGTACAGAAAATTGAATCGTCGGGCGAGTTCGCGCGTGATCTCGATGTGCGGCACCTGGTCCTCGCCCACCGGCACCGCGCCGGCGCGGTAGAGCAGGATGTCCGCCGCCTGGAGGCAGGCGTAGCCGAGGTGCCCGTAACTGATCGAGCTCTCCTCCATGCCGAGGTCCCGGACCTGGTCCTTGAGCGTCGGGTTGCGCTCGAGCCGCGCGGTGCTGATCAGCATCGAGAGCAGCAGGTGAAGCTCGGCGTGCTCCTTGACCTGCGACTGGACGAACATCGGGCTCAACTCGGGGTCGATGCCCGCGGCCAGCCAGTCGAGCACCATCTCGTAGGTGTTCGACTGGATCTCGTCCACGTGGTCCGTGCCGGTCGTCAGCGCATGCCAGTCGGCGACCATGTGGAAGTTCTCGTAGGTGTCCTGGAGCCCTACCCAGTTCTGCAGCGCGCCCACCCAGTTGCCGAGGTGGAGCCGCCCCGTCGGGCGCATGCCCGAAAGGATGCGGCCCTTCGCGCCCGCGCGCAACGTGGGCAGGACGAACGCGGCCGGCGTCTCGCGCGCGCTCATGTCATCCAGCCCTGGATCGTGGTCGCGACCCACTGGTAGCCGCTGAGCAGGAGCCCGCGCGGCAGCCCGATCAGCACCGCCGAAACCGGCGGCAGGAAGATGATCGCGAGGATCAGGAACATGCCGTAGGGCCGCACCGCGCGGTACGCGTTGTAGGCGGAACCGCGCAGTGTGTTCTCGAGGATCCACGAGCCGTCGAGCGGCGGGACCGGGATCAGGTTGAACACCGCGAGGATCGCGTTGATGCCGATGCCGTAGACCAGCAGGCGCGTGAGCGCGTGCCCCTCGCCGAGGAAGATCGAGACCGGCGCGTAGAGGATCGTGAGCACGAGCCCGAGGAGGATGTTCGAGAGCGGCCCGACGATCGCGACCTTGATCCCGTCGATGCGCGGGTGGCGCAGGTTGCGCGGGTCGACCGGCACCGGCTTGGCATAGCCGAACATGAACGGCGAGTGCCCGAGGAACAGGAGCCCGGGCAGGAGGATGCTGCCGAACAGGTCGAGGTGCGGGATCGGGTTGAGCGTGAGGCGGCCCATCATGCGCGCGGTCGGGTCGCCATTCCGGTCGGCCACCCAGCCGTGGGAGACCTCGTGGAACACGACCGAGAACACGAGCGCGACGATCTGGAGGATGGCGTCGCCGAAATTGGGGGTCTCTGGCATCGGGAATCCCGGGCTCGTGGCGGGGCCGCGCCGGGGGCTCCGGTGCAGCAAGCCCCAGGCCGGTCAAAATCAGCGCGAATCTAGCGGCCCAAGTGCGTGCCAGTCAAGGCATTCCGGGGCTTGCGAGGAGTCTGCGCAGGACCTCAGACCAGCCGCGCCACCACCAGCGTGAGGTCGTCGTTGAGGTGCATCTCGCCGGTGAACGCCTCGACCTCGATCCGGATCGCCTCGACGATTTGCGCCGCGGGCTGATCGGCGAGGCGGCGCACGAGGTCCTCGAGGCGCTTGACGCCGTACTGCTCGCCGGTCGAGGTCGAGGCCTCGGTCACGCCGTCGGTGTAGAGCACGAGCATGTCCCCCGTCGCGAGCGGGACCGGGCGCTCCTCGTACGTGGCGTCGACCAGGATGCCGAGCGCGAGGCCGCCCTCGGTCAGCCACTCGGCGGTGCCGTTCGCGCGCAGCAGGAGCGGCGGGTTGTGGCCCGCGTTGGAGAACGTGAACACGCGGTTCTTGACGTCGAGCACGCCGTAGAACGCGGTCACGAACTTGCCCGTGTCGGTCGACTCGTAGAGCAGTCGGTTGACCTTCTCGAAGATGCGGCGGATCGCGTAGTGATTGCGGATCTCGGCCAGGAGCGAGGCGCGGAACGCGGCCATCAGCAGCGCCGCCGCGATGCCCTTGCCCGAGACGTCACCGATCGCGAGCCCGAGCTGGTTGTCGACGATCGGGATGAAGTCGAAGTAGTCGCCCCCCACCTCGCCGTAGCTCAGGTTGATGCCGTGCAGGTCCAGGCCGGCCATCACGGGCGCCTTCTCGGGCAGGAACGACTCCTGGATGCCGCGTGCGATCTCGAGCTCCTTCTCGAGGTTCCTCGCCTCGAGCGCCGCGTCGAGCAGCTTCGCGCGCTCGATCGCCGCGGCGGCCTGCGAGGCGAACGTCTTGAGGAACTCGAGGTGGCCCTCGTGATAGGCGTCGATGTCGTCGTTCTCGAGGTTGAACACCCCGATGATCCGGCCCTGCCCCACGATCGGGCACGCCAACTCCGAGCGTGTCGACGGACGCGCCGCGACATAACGCTTGTCGCGCGACGCGTCGGGCACGATCACCGACTCGCCGGTCTTCGCGACCCAGCCCACGATCCCCTCGCCCTCGAGCAGCTTGAACGCCTCGGTGAGCTCGGGCGGATAGCCGCGGCTCGCCTCGGCTAGAACCTCGTGGGTCTCCTTGTCGACGAGGTAGATCGCGGCCGCGTCGTAGTGAACGATGCGGCGCAACTGGTCCATGATCGCCTCGAGCACCTGCGGCAGCGTCAAGGGAAGCGCGATCGCGCGTCCGACTTCGAGCAGCACCGCGCGCTCGAGCGACTTGCGGCGCGTGTCGAAATAGAGCTGCGCGTTCTCGATCGCGACCGCCATGTCCTCGCTCACCGACGACAGCGCGACGAGATCCGCATCGGTGAAGCGCTCGCCGCCGGCCTTGTCGCGGCACTCGATCACGCCCAGGCACGTCCCGCGCCGCAGCAGCGGCACGAGCAGCGCGGAAGCGAACGGCGGGTCGGTGGCGACGAAGCGCGCGTCGTCCCGCGAGGGTCCGAGGTTGAGCGGCTGGCGCGTCGTGGCCGAGAGGCCGACCGGGCCGTCGTCGGGCGTGATCATGTGCTCGCTCACGCCGTCGGGCGCCGCCGGGTCGAACTCGCGCGAGACCAGGCGCTGGCCACCGCGGCGGAACAGCCAGATGCGGACGGTCTCGGCACGCACGAGGCTGTGTGCGTAGGCGCTCGCGGCCTGGATCAGCTCGTCGAGGTCGAGCGTCTGCGTGAAGAAGTCCGTGAGCGCACGGAATCGACAGCCCTGGGGAGGGGTTCCCTCCTGCCAACCGCAGGATGCGGCGGCCCCGGGCGGGCCGCCCGACACGCCGGGCCCGCCCGATTCGGTCGCCGTCGGGCCCGAGGTGGGATGGGATGGAACCATGGCCGAAACCTAGCACTTCCGTCCGACCGATTGCAATTTGCGCACCCCGCGCCGCTTCCCGGCCACATTCCGGTCGGCCCGCCCGCGGGCGAACCACTGCGCGGCGCCGGGGGGGCCTGATTTCCGAAGGACTTGGAGGCGCGCCCCGTCTCCCGAGACAGGCACGCATCGTGCAGTAGAGCCCGTGGTCGGAGCCGGTCGGCTTCCGAAGCCGCATTTCGTTGCGTCCAATCGCGAGGGGTCATGGGCAAGGAACATCGCAAGATCGGCGACATTCTCGTGGCCGCCGGCCTGATCTCGGAGATCCAGCTCACCGAGGCGCTCAGCATCCAGAAGCAGACCGGCGCCCTGCTGGGCGAGATCCTCGTGAGCGAGGGCATCGTCAGCGAGCAGGCGATCTGCCAGGCGCTGCACTCCCAGCTCGGGCTCCCGGTCGTCAACCTCGAGGACATCGAGGTCGACGAGCGCGTGCTCGGGTTGGTGCGTGAGGACCTTGCGAAGAAATACCACGCCCTCCCGCTGCGCCTCGAAGGCCAGGTCCCCGGCCGCACCACCGAGCTGCTGGTCGCGATGTCGGACCCGCTCAACAGCGAGGCGACCGACGATCTCCGCTTCCACTCCGGATACTTCATCAAGCCCGTGCTCGCCCCGGCGTCCGAGATCGCCGAGGCGATCACGCGCTATTACCACCTCGATGCGTCGATGGGCGAGGTGCTCGAGACCATCGTGTCCGAGGACGAGGACATCGTCGTCACGCACATCAACGAAACCGACATGCCCGAGGCGATCGACGAACTCATCAAGGAGTCGTCGGGCCGCCCGATCGTGCGCCTCGTCAACTGGATCCTGACCAAGGCGGTGAACGAGCGCGCTTCGGATATCCACCTCGAGCCGCAGGAGAAGGACATCATCCTGCGCTATCGCGTGGACGGCCTGTTGCGCGAGGTCGAGCGGCTGCCGAAGTGGGCGACCGGCCCCGTGGTCTCGCGCATCAAGGTGCTCTCGAACCTCGACATTGCCGAGAAGCGCGCGCCCCAGGACGGCCGCTTCAAGGTCGAGATCGCGCAGCGCCCGATCGAGCTGCGCGTCTCCACCCTGCCGACGACCTACGGCGAAAAGGTCGTGATCCGCATCGTCGACCAGTACCGGAACCCGGCCGACCTCGGCACGCTCGGCCTGCAGCCCGCCGACCTCGCGACGGTGCAGAAGCTGATCTCGCGTCCGCAGGGCATCGTGCTCGTGACCGGCCCG
>JBKJJJ010000045.1:0-14429 GCA_046598045.1 Candidatus Eiseniibacteriota bacterium | reverse complement strand
GACCTCGAGACCGCGGTCGCCGCGATGTGCGCCATGCCCGGCATCGGGCCGGGGACCGCGCACTACGTCGGGCTGCGCGGCCCCGGCGAGCCGGACGCCTTCCCGGCGAGCGACCTCGGCCTGCGCAAGGCGCTCGCGGCGCGCGGCAAGCCGCCGCTCACCGAGGCGCAACTGCTCGCGCGCGCCGAGCGCTGGCGGCCATGGCGGGGGTACGCCGCGATCCATCTCTGGTCGTCGCTCGCTTGACGCTCGCCCGGCACGCGCTCACGAAGGCGCTGGGCGCTTACGCACGCCTGTTCAAGATCGTCGCGCCGATCTATGCCGCGATCACGCTCCTCGAGCACACACCCGTCCTCCCGTGGATTGCGCTCCACATGGCGCCGGCGATGGGCGTGTTCGGGCTGCCCGGCGACGCGGCGCTCGTGCTCGTACTCGGGGCGACGATCAACATCTACGCCGCGATCGCGGCCTGCGCCGGCATCGCGCTCTCGCCCGGGCAGGCGACGACGCTCGCGCTCATGCTCGGCTTCGCCCACAACCTGCTGGTCGAGGGCGCACTCGTGCTCAAGCTGTCGCGCCGGGCGTGGCTCTGGATCTCGCTGCGGATCGGCGCCGGGCTCGCGGCCGGGCTCGTCCTCGGGCCCGCGTTCGCGCACGCGTGGCCGGGGGCGGCGACGATCGCCGGAGGGACGCCGGGGGCGGCGCACGGCCTGCTCTACGACCTGTTCGTGGACGGCGGCAAGTCGCTCCTCTTCCTGTTCGCAATCCTGGTCCCGATCGTGTTCCTGCTCGAGGTGCTGCAGGGCCTCGGCGCGCTCGCCCGCCTGCGCCGGCCGCTCAAGCCGGTGCTCGCGTTCCTCGGCTTCGACGAGCGCGCGTCGGAGGCGCTGCTGGCGGGACTGTTCTTCGGGCTGGTCTACGGCGCGGGCGTGATCCTGACCCGGGTGGAGGAGGAGGGACTCGACGAGGACCAGGTCGGGCGGCTCTGCCTCGCGCTCGTGCTCTGCCACGCGATCGTCGAAGACACGCTCCTGTTCGCGCCGGTGGGGGTCGTATTCTGGCCGGTGGTGGGGATCCGGCTGCTCACTGCCGCCGGAGGATTGCTCGTCCTGCGCGCCCTCTCGAACTCTCCCCAAGCAGCGGCCGCGCCCTGATCCCGCGCGCAGACCCTTGACAGAACGCCGGTTGTGCGGTTTTCTACGCAAGCACGCCCGATGCGACGGCCTCAGGGCCTCGCGCCCGGCTAGCATCGTGGGCGATTAGCTCAGCTGGCTAGAGTACCTGCTTGACATGCAGGGGGTCACTGGTTCAAGTCCAGTATCGCCCACCACTTTGCGGCAAGTCCTCAAGGCTTTTCTCGCTACACGACGGGCGCCGTGACCGCGGCGCCCGGTTTCGTAAGGGGCGGGATCGCCAGGGAGAGCGCGGCCATGCTCGAGATTCCGGATTACGACCCGAACGCCGCCGTCGTGGACGAGGTGGACGCTCAGGGGCGTCCGCCACTCTCGACCGTCCGGCACTCCGCGTCGCACGTCATGGCGGCCGCGATCAAGCGGCTGTTCCCCGACGCCCACCTCGGCGTCGGCCCCGCGATCGAGGACGGCTTCTACTACGACATCGAGCTTGCGCGTGCGCTGACCCCCGAGGACCTCGCGGCGATCGAAGCCGAGATGGAACTCATCATCAAGGCCAACGAACCGTTCGTGAAGAAGATGTGGTCCACGAAGGACGCGATCGCCCACTTCGCCGCGCAGGGCGAGAAGTTCAAGGTCGAGATCATCCAGGACCTCGAGAAGGTCGGCGTGACCGAGGTCTCGAGCTATGAGAACGGAGATTTCCTCGACCTCTGCCGCGGGCCGCACGTCAAGAGCACCCGGCAGATCGGCGCGTTCAAGCTGATGTCGATCGCCGGCGCGTACTGGCGCGCCAGCGAGAAAAACCCGCAGCTCCAGCGCGTCTACGGCACCGCGTGGCACGACCGCAAGCAACTCGCGGTCCATCTCCACCGCCTGGCCGAGGCCGAGAAGCGGGACCACCGGAAGCTCGGGCGCGCGCTCGACCTGTTCAGCACCCACGACGACGTGGGCGCCGGGCTCGTGTTCTGGCACCCGAAGCTCGGCACCGTGCGGCGCCTGATCGAGGACTACTGGCGCGAGGAACACCTCAAGCGCGGCTACGACTTCGTGTACACCCCGCACATCGCGAACGAGCGGCTCTACGAGACCTCGGGCCACCTGCAGAACTATGCCGACCTGATGTACTCGCCGATGGACATCGACGGCTCGCCTTATCGTGTGAAGCCGATGAACTGCCCGGGGCACATCAAGATCTTCCAGTCGCGCCAGCACAGTTATCGCAACCTGCCGCTGCGCTTCGCGGAACTCGGGACCGTCTATCGCTACGAGCGCTCGGGCGTCCTCCATGGCATGCTGCGCGTGCGTGGCTTCACCCAGGACGACTCGCACATCTTCTGCACGCACGAACAGGCGGCCGACGAGATCACCGGCATCCTCGAGCTGATCCACACCATGATGACCGACTTCGGATACACCTATCAGGCGCACCTCGCGACCCGCCCGGCGGACAAGTACCTGGGCAGCGACGAGGAATGGACCTGGGCGACCGAGGCGCTGCGCGAGGCACTGATCCGCCGCGGCGTGCCCTACGAGGTCGACGAGGGTGGCGGGGCGTTCTACGCGCCCAAGATCGACATCAAACTGTTCGACGCGCTCGGACGCGGCTGGCAGGGGCCGACCGTGCAGGTCGATCTCAACCTGCCGAAGCGCTTCGGCGTGACCTACGTCGGGCAGGACGGCAAGGAGCACGAGGTCGCGATCATCCACCGCGCGATCCTCGGATCGCTCGAGCGCTTCGTGGGCGGCCTGATCGAGCACGTCGCGGGCGAGTTCCCGCTCTGGCTCGCGCCCGAGCAGGTGCGCGTGCTGTCGATCTCCGAGGCCTCGGAGCCGTACGCGCAGCACGTGCGCGACCAGCTACGCCTCGAGGGCCTGCGCGCCGAGGCCGACCTCGGCCCGGACAAGGTGGGCGCGAAGGTGCGTCTCGCCGAAACCGAGAAGATCCCCTGGATGCTGATCGTGGGGGAGCGCGACGTCGAGGCCCAGGTGGTTTCGCCGCGCCGCCACAAGGGCCGGCCCGGAGCGACCCTGACCGTCCCCGAATTCGTCGCCAAGGTACGCGCGGAGGTCCTTGCCAAGCAGCGGCTCGACGTGGAGCCGGAGCCCGAGGCCGCGCCCTGAGCGGACGGACCGGGCCCCTTGCGCCGGGGGCGGGGGACTGTTACATTCGCCGGTGACATCGTGAGCAAGTGGAAGCCCGAACGTGGCTTCCCACCCCCTGCGGGCCCAAGGCCCTGCGTCCGGGTCGAATGACGAGAGCCGTCCGTGTGCGCAACGCGCCTCGGAGCGGGGTCATCGCATTTCGACCCAGCTCCGAGGCGCTCTCTTTTCTCCGGGAGCCCGCGGACGGACGAAGGTTCGGGCGGCCCCTTCGGGACCCGCGATGGGAATCCAAGAGGAGGTGGCCGATCCCCGCACCGTTCCGCCCCAATGAGACCCGCGTCAATGACCGCATTCGGGTCCCGCAGGTTCGCGTGATCGCCGACGATGGCACGCAGCTCGGTGTCCTCGGCGTGCGGGAAGCGCTGGCCCTGGCCCAGGAAAAGAACCTCGACCTCGTCGAGGTGTCGCCCACGGCTCGCCCGCCCGTCTGTCGGATCATGGACTACGGGAAGTTCAAGTACGAGCAGAGCAAGCGCGAGCGCAAGGCCCGGAAGAAGCAGCACGTGATGCACCTCAAGGAGGTCAAGCTCCGTCCCAAGATCGACGAGCATGACTACGACTTCAAGGTTCAGCACGCGCGCGACTTCCTCGAGAAGCGTGACAAGGTGAAGTTCACGGTCACGTTCCGCGGGCGCGAAATGGCGCACCAGGAGCTGGGCCACCAGATGTTGCAGCGCGTCATCGCCGACCTGGCGGAGATTGCCACTCCGGAGCACATTCCCAGGAGCGAAGGCCGCACGCTGGTCATGATCATGTTGCCGAAGCCGGCCAAGCCCGGATCGCCCGCCGCAGGCGCGGCGGCTCCGACGGCGGCAGCCGGCGCGGCGGCGGCCGTCAAGGCGGCGCCGAAGCCGGCGCCCAAGCCCAAGGCCGCACCAGTTGCCGAGGTGCCGGCGGCGCCGGCCGCGGTGAAGGACGACAGCGCGGGCGAAACCGTCTAGCGCCATCCCGGGAGAGCACATGCCGAAGATGAAGACCAACCGCGCCGCGGCGAAGCGTTTCAAGCTGACGGGCTCGGGAAAGATCAAGCGCCACAAGGCGTACGCGCGCCACATCCTGACCAAGAAGTCGCGCGGCCGCAAGCGCGGGCTCGGCAAGTCCACGCTCGTCGCCTCGACCGAAGTCCACCGCGTGCTGCGGATGCTGGGCCTGCGCTAGAACTTTCACCCGTCGCGCCACAGACATTGATCGGAAGGGAAACGAACCATGCCACGCGCAAAAACCGTCGTACCGGGACGCCGCCGCCGCAAGAAGGTGATGAAGGCGGTGAAGGGCAACTTCCAGGGCCGCCGCAAGCTCTTCCAGACCGCCAAGGAAACCCTGCTGCGCTCGATGCAGTTCGCGTACGAGCATCGCCGCACCAAGAAGCGCGAGTTCCGCGCGCTCTGGATCACGCGCATCAACGCCGCCGCGCGCATCCACGGGATGTCGTACTCGACGCTCATCGCCGGCCTCAAGCAGGCCGAGATCACGATCAACCGCAAGGTCCTCGCCGACCTCGCGGTGAACGATATGCCGGCGTTCGCGCAGCTGGCGGAGGTCGCCAGGCAAGCGCAGGCCGTGTGAGCGCGGGCGAACTGCTGCAGAGCCTGGGCGCGCTCCGCCTCGAGGCTCTCGCAGAAGCGCAGCGCGCGGCCTCGCCCGAGGCCCTGGGCGCGCTGCGCATCCGGGTGCTCGGCCGCAAGGGCGAGCTGACCGGCGTCCTCCGCGGGCTCAAGGACCTCGACCCCGCGGACCGCACCGCAGTCGGCCAGGCGGCGAACCGCCTCAAGGACGACCTCGAGGCGCTGCTGGGCACGCGCCAGGCCGAGCTCGAGGATGCCGCCGAAGCCGGCGCGCGCGGCCTCGACGTCTCGCTGCCGGGCCGGCGTCCGTGGGTCGGGCGCCGCCACGTTCTCAATGCGGTCGAGGACGAGCTGCTCGACATCTTCCACGGCCTCGGCTTCACCGCGGGCGACGGCCCCGAGGTCGAGGACGACTTCCACAATTTCACCGCGCTCAACCTTCCGCCCGGCCATCCGGCCCGCGAGGCGCACGACACCTATTACGTGAGCGACTCGCTCGTGCTGCGCACGCACACCTCGCCGTGCTGGATTCGCGCGATGGAGCAGGGACCGCCGCCGCTGCGCATGGTGTTCCCCGGCCGGGTCTATCGCGCCGAGGCGGTGGACGCTTCGCACATGGACCAGTTCCACCAGATCGACGGCATCTACGTCGAGGCCGACCGGCCGGTCACGCTCGCCGACCTCAAGAGCACGCTGGTCGAGGCCGCGCGCCGCATCATCGGCAGCAAGGTCAAGACGCGCTTCCGCCCGGGATACTTTCCATTCACGGAGCCCTCCGCCGAGCTCGACGTGTCGTGCATCCGCTGCGGCGGGCAGGGCACGGTCCAGGGCGGCGAGCGCTGCGCGGTGTGCCGCGGCTCCGGCTGGCTCGAGATCCTGGGCGCGGGCATGATCCACCCGGCGGTGTTCAAGTCCGTGGGCTACGACCCGGATCGCGTGACCGGCTTCGCGTTCGGCTGCGGGCTCGACCGCATCGCGATGCTGCGTTACGACATTCCCGACATCCGCCTCCTGCTCGAGAACGACCTCAGGTTCCTGGAGCAATTCTCGTGAAGTATCCGCTGTCCTGGATTCGCGAATGGGTGGACGTGGTTGCCGACGCCGAGGACATCGCGCGCCGCCTGACCATGCGCGGCTATCCCGTCGACGCGATCGTGCGCACCGGCCACGACTACCCGAACGTGGTCGTCGGCCACGTGCTCGAAGTCGCGCGCCACCCCGACGCCGACAAGCTCTCGCTGTGCAAGGTCGACGGCGGGACCGGCACGATCCTGTCGGTCGTGTGCGGCGCGCCGAACGTGCGCGCCGGGATGAAGGTCCCGCTCGCGCTGGTCGGCGCCGAGCTGCCCGGCGGGCTCAAGATCAAGCGCTCGAAGATCCGCGGCGAGACCTCCGAGGGCATGCTGTGCTCGGCGCGGGAGCTCGAGCTCGGCGGCGACCACTCGGGCATCCTCGCGCTCAAGGACGACGCCCCGGTCGGCCGCCCGGTGCGCGAGGTGTTCGGCGAGCCCGACGTCCTGTTCGAGATCGAGGTCCCGTACAACCGCCCGGACCTGTTGTGCATCTCCGGCCTCGCGCGCGAACTGGCCGCGGCCTACGACCTGCCGGTCCTCGCGGCGCCGGGCGCGCGCTTCGGCGGCCGCGTCCTCACCGGCGGCACCTTCCCGGTGACGGTCGAGGACCCCGCGGGCTGTGCGCGCTACCTCGCGCAGGTCGTGCGCGGCATCACGATCGCGCCCTCGCCCGCGTGGCTCGCCGAGCGGCTCGAGCGCGCCGGCATGCGCCCCATCAACAACGTGGTCGACGTCACCAACTACGTGATGCTCGAGATGGGCCAGCCGCTGCACGCGTTCGACCTGGACACGCTCGAGGGCCCGGCGATCGTCGTGCGCCGCGCGCGCGCCGGGGAACTCCTGACCACGCTCGACGGCAGGGAGCGCAAGCTCACGACCGAGCACCTCGTGATCGCGGACAAGGGGCGCGCGACCGGGCTCGCCGGGACGATGGGGGCGGAGTTCGTCGAGGTCACCGCAAGCACCACGAGCCTGCTGCTCGAGTCCGCCTGGTTCGACCCGGTGCGCGTCCAGCGCATGGTGTCGGACCACGGGCTGATGTCCGAGGCCGCGCGCCGCTTCGGCCGCGGTGTGGACCCCGGCCTCGCGCCGGCGGCGATGGCGCGCGCGCTCGGACTGTTCGCCGAGCTGGCGGGCGGCCGCCTCGACGGCGCCGCGACCGAGGTCAGCGCCCGCGCGTCCGTGCCGCTCGAGCTCGAGCTGCGCCCGGCGCGCGCGACCCGCCTCCTCGGCGCGAAGATCGGGCGCGATCGCATGGCGAAGGACCTCGCGGCAGCCGGTTTCGGCGTGACCGACCCGGCGGCGGGAGACGCGGCGGGGGATCTGCCGCTGGTCATCACCGTGCCCACCCGGCGTCGCGATGTCACCACCGAGACCGACCTGGTCGAGGAGGTGGGGCGCGCTTTCGGCTACGACCGCCTGCCCGACGTCCCGCTCACGACCGGCGGCTCGGTCGGCACCCGGCCGGACGACCGCCGCCTGAGGGACCGCGCCCGCGAGGCGCTGGTCGGGCTCGGCTTCACCGAATGCCTGACCGCCTCGCTCGACGACCCCGCCCGGCTGGCGACGACCTGGCCGCTGAGCCACGACGGCGAGCCGCGCCTGGTCACGATCAAGAACCCGGCGGGGCCCGAAACCTCGGCCCTGCGCTCGGACCTCGTGTCCGGCCTGGCACGCGTGGCCGCGCACAACCTTCGCCACGGCGCGCCGGGGCTCCGGCTGTTCGAGATCGGCCGGGTGTTTCAACCGCGCGCCACCGGCGAGCTGCCCGAGGAGCCGGTTCAACTCTGCGCCCTGCTGGCGGGCAATCGCTTCGGCGAGGCCTGGGACGCCGGACAGGCGGCCGTCGACTTCTTCGAATCCAAGGGGCTGTGGGAGGCCTTGTTCGCGCGTCTCGGCGTTGACACGCTGGAGTGGGCTCCCTATGCTGGTCGCGGCTGGAAGTCTGGAGAAGCCTCTGATTTACGGGCCAAGGTTCATGTGGCTTACGCAGGGCGCCTGGGACCCCGCCTGGCGCGCGAACTCGACCTCGAGATCCCGGTGTACCTGTTGGTCGCCGACCTCGCCGCGATCGGGCGCGCCCGGCGCGAGACCCGCCGCTTCGCGGGTTACACGCGCCTCCCCGGTATCAAGCGCGATCTCGCGTTCTTCCTGCCGTCGTCGGTGCCGCATGCGCGCGTGGAGGCGCTGTTGCTCGCCAGGGGCGCGCCGCTCCTCGCGCAGGTGCAACTGTTCGACGTGTACGAGGGGAAGGGAGTTCCCAAGGGCCAGAAGAGCCTCGCGTACTCGCTGACCTTCCAGGCCCCCGGTCGCACGCTGGCCGAGGCCGAAATCGAGGCCGTGCAACAATCCATCGTTTCCGCGCTCGCCGCCGAGATCGGCGCCGTGTTGCGGGACCGCTGATCGAAAGAGGACGGATCGATGGCGGAGGTGATGACCCAGAAGCTCGAGGGCCTGGACGCGCTGGCCGCGCAGATCGAGCGTGCGGCGAACGCGATCACGCACCTCAAGGCGGAGAACCAGAAGCTCTCCGGCCGCGTGCACGAGCTCGAATCCAAGCTCGGCGCCGGGGAGAAGACCCTCGGCGGCCGCAAGCTCGACGAGGTGCTGGCCGAACTCGACCAGCTGCGCGGTATCGAGAAGTTGTGGACGACCGAGCGCAAGGAAATCGCGCACCGGATCGATGACCTGGTCAAGAAGCTCGAGAAGCTCGAAGCCTAGCGCGGCGGCGCCCGGAGGAACCATGGAAGAATTGGGCGTGGTGCAGGTCGACATCTTCGGCAGCCCGTACACGATCAAGAAGGGATCCGAGGATCCCGACTACATCAAGCGGGTCGCCGGTTACGTGGACCAGAAGATGCGCGAGATCAACGAGAAGCTGCCGGTCGCCTCGGTGGCGAAGGTCGCGGTGCTGACCTCGCTCAACCTGGCGGACGAACTCTTCAAGGAGCGCGACGGCCACGTGCGCGACGAGCGCGCGCTCGATCGCATCGCGAAGAGCTCGAAGCGGCTCGAGGCGCTTTTGGAGAGCGTCGAGTAGACGCGCCCACGAACGACTTGCTACAATGTCGGCAGACGACATGGAGACGGGTCTTCGGAGCCGTCCCCCCAGACGAAAGCCGCTGCCGTGCTCGTGGGCATCCGTCGCTCTTGAGCCAATGCATGACCCTGGGAGCGCCAACGTCGGCGATGTGACAGGAGCTTCGGCTCTGAAGCAGACCCGAATACCGGCGTGCCCATTCTGACCGAGAGGTTCTCATAGAGCCTCCGATCCCACGGCAACTCGGTGGCGCTTTCCTCGTGCGAGCGGGTCCTCCCGCTTGCCGCGGCCGGGTCCGACCAGACCCGGCCGTCCTGTTTTCCGCCCCTCACGACGGAGCCCGCCATGGACCCGCCCGTCCCGGAGCCGCCCGTCCCGGATCCGCTGGTCCGGCTGCTCCCCGGAGCGCCGCTCGCCGCCCGGGTGCTCGCCGAGGGCACGCGCCGCGCCGCGGCATTGCGGGCATGCGGGGTGCTCCCGACGCTCGCGCTGGTCTCGATCGGCGACGATCCCGCCTCGGCCGTATACCTCGCCCGCAAGCAGGCCGAGGGCGAACGTGCCGGGATCGTCGTGCGCTCGATCCGCCTCGCGGCTGGCGCCGCCCACGCCTCCGCGTTCGCCACGCTCGAGGAGTTGCGCGCTGCGGGCGGCGTGCACGGCGTCCTGCTCCAGATGCCGCTGCCCGACGGCTGGCCCGCGCAGGACCTCCAACTCGCAATCCCCGCCGCGAAGGACGTCGACGGTTTCCATCCCGAGAGCCTTGGCCGGCTCGCGCTCGGCCTGCCCGGCTTCGTCGCGTGCACGCCACGCGGCATCCACGGGCTGCTCCATCACCACGGCGTCGAACTCGCGGGGAAGCGCGTCGTGATCGTCGGCCGCAGCGCGATCGTGGGCACGCCGCTCGCGCTGCTGCTTTCGCGCAAGGGCGTCGACGCCACGGTCACGCTCGCGCACTCGCGCACTCCTGACCTGCCCGCGGTCTGCCGCGAGGCCGATGTGCTGGTCGCCGCGCTCGGCGTGCCCGGCGCGATCACGGCCGCGCACGTCAAGCCCGGAGCGACCGTGATCGACGTCGGCATCCACCGCGTGCCCGACGCGGCGCGACCGGGCAGGATGCGGCTCGTCGGCGACGTCGACGTGGCGTCCGTGAGCGGCGTTGCCGGCGCGCTCTCCCCGGTGCCCGGCGGCGTCGGCCCCCTGACCGTGGCCTTCCTGATGTCCAACACGCTCGACGCCGCCGAGGCCGCGGCGCGCGCGGCCGGGGTGCGCGTCCCGTGAGCCTGTTCGACCCGCCGCCCGATCCGCCGCAGCAGACCGGCGACGACGAGGCGCCGCCCGCCGGCCCGCGCGTGTGGTCGGTGGGGGCGATCCTCAAGGACGTCAAGGACGCGCTCGCCCGCGAGTACCCCGAGGTCTGGATCAAGGGCGAGGTCTCGAGCTTCAAGCTCCACACTTCGGGGCACATGTACTTCACCCTCAAGGACGCGGACGAGGACGCCAACCTGTCGTGCGTGTTCTTCAAGTTCCAGAACCGCGCGCTGCGCTTCGTGCCGAGGGACGGCATGGAGGTCGAGGCGCGCGGCGTGTTCGACCTCTACGCGCCGCGGGGCTCCTTCCAGCTGCGCGTGCTCGAGCTCAGGCCCGCCGGTATCGGAGCGCTCCTGCTCGCGTTCGAGGCGCTGAGGAAGAATCTCGCCGCCGAGGGCCTGTTCGACAGCGAGCGCAAGCGCGCGCTGCCGGCCTACCCGCGCGCGATCGGCCTCGTGACCTCGCCGACGGGCGCGGCGATCCGCGACCTGCTGCACGTGCTGCGGCGGCGCTGGCCGGGGCTCCGCATCGTGCTTGCGCCGGTCCTCGTCCAGGGCGACGGCGCCGCGGCCGCGATCGCGCGCGCGATCGAGCGCCTGAACGCGCTCGGCGGGCTGGATGTGTTGATCGTCGGGCGCGGCGGGGGCTCGCTCGAGGACCTGTGGGCGTTCAACGAGGAGGCGGTCGTGCGCGCGATCGCGGCCTCGGGCATCCCGGTGGTCTCGGCGGTCGGCCACGAGAGCGACACCACGCTGGCGGACTTCGCCGCCGACGTGCGCGCCGCCACGCCCTCGGCCGCGGCCGAGCTGGTCACCACGCCCGACCGCGCGAGCGTCCGCGCCGACGTGAAAGGCCTGCTGGGCCGGGCGACCGACGCGGCCCTTGCCCGGCTGGAGGAGGGCCGCGGCCGCTTGCAGTTGCTGCGCCGGACCTACGGCTTCCGCCGCCCGCAGGACCTGATCGCGACCTTCGCCCAGGGCGTGGACGAGAAGCGCCTGCGGCTCACCCGCGCGCTCGGCGAGCGCCTGCGTGCCGCGCGCGCCCTGGTTCAGCTCCTGGTCTCGCGCGCCCACCCCCGCCGCCTGCTCGACCGCGTGCGCGAGGCATCGCGCGCCGAGGCCCGGCTTGCGCAGCGGCTCCAGTTCGCGCGCCAGGGACTCCTGGCGACGCGCGCGCAGCGCCTCGCGGCGGGGCGGGCGCGGCTGCTCGCGCTCTCGCCGCGAGCCGTGCTTGCGCGCGGCTACAGCCTGGTGACGCTCGAGGACGGCACGGTGGTGCGCGCGTCGATGCAGCTTTCGATCGGCGGCGCCATGCAGGTGGAATTCGCGGAAGGACGCGCCGGCGCGCGCGTCACGACCATCACGCGCGGCACGCCCGGGGAGGAATGATCATGGCGCGAGGAAAGAAGTCGGAGCCCTTTGCGGAGGCCGTCATCCCGCTCGACGCGCAGGGCAAGCCCTACACGTTCGAGAAGGCGCTGGCGCGGCTGGAATCGATCGTCGACGAACTCGAGGACGGCAAGCTCGCGCTCGAGGCCTCGATCACGCGCTTCGAGGAGGGCGTGACGCTGACGCGCTTCCTCGAGAGCGAGCTTGGGCGCGCGCAGAAGCGCGTCGAGGAACTGGTCGAGAACGCCGGCGGCCCGGCCACGCGGCCATGGGCGGGGGACGAGGACGAAGACGAGCCCGATGCCGACGCGGACGCGTAGGCCGCGACGGGCGCCGCTGCCCGCCCCGTTCGAGCGCGACCGCCGCGCGGTCGAGGCCTACCTCGCGGCGCGGCTCGCGAAGCTGCCCGATGCGCCCAGGCGCCTCGCCGACGCGATCCGCTACGCCGCGCTCGCGCCGGGCAAGCGCCTGCGCCCGCTGCTCGTGCTGCTCGGCTTCGACGCCGTGGGCGGCGCGAAGCGCGCGCGCCGGGGCGTGTTGCCCGCCGCGGCCGCACTCGAACTGGTGCACGCGTTCTCGCTCGTCCACGACGACCTGCCCGCGCTCGACGACGACGACCTGCGCCGCGGGCGCCCGACGCTCCACAAGAACTTCGACGAGGCGACCGCGATCCTCGCGGGCGACGCGTTGCTCGCGCTCGCGTTCGAGGAGCTCGCCGCCGCCGCATTCGCGGGTGCGGACGCCCGCCGCGGCGCGCTCGCGGTGCACGAGCTCGCGCGCGCCACCAGCGGCATGATCCAGGGGCAGATGCTCGATCTCGCGGCCGAGGCGCGATGGGGAGCCGTGCTCGCGCGGGCCGGCCGGACCAGGAAGGGCGTCGAGGCGATCCACCTCCGGAAGACCGGCGCCCTGATCGCCGCCGCACTCGTGATCGGCGGTTGCCTCGGCGGGGGGGACGCCCGCCAGCTCGCCGCGCTCGAGGACGTGGGCCTGGACCTCGGGCTGGCGTTCCAGGTGGCGGACGACCTGTTGAACGAAACCGGGGACGCCGCCACCCTCGGCAAGAACGCGGGCACCGATCGTGCCCGGGGCAAGGCCACGATGCCCCGCGCCACGGGCACGAAAGCCGCAGCCCGCGCGCTCGCAACGCTGTCCGCACGGGCGGTTCGGCGGGCCGAAGTTTTTCCCCTCGCCCACGCCCGCTTTGCTACGCTCGCCACGTTCCTGGCCGTCCGCCGTGCTTGACGTGCTCGTTGAACGGATCCCGGAGACCCGTTGAAGGCATTCGAGATCGCCGCGCTCACCGCCATCGCGATCCAGTTCTACAAGGGGCTGCTCGCGTGGGTCCGTGCCGGCCGGCCGAACTTCCGGCGGTTCGTCGAGACCGGGGGCATGCCCAGCTCGCACGCCGCGTCGGTCGCAGCCTTGACGACCTCGGTGGCCCTCACCGAGGGCGTGCGGAGTCCCTTGTTCGGGGTGACCCTCTTCTTCAGCCTGATCGTGATGTACGATGCCGCCGGACTGCGTCGCGCCGCCGGACAACAGGCGCGCCTGCTCAACCGGATCGTGGCCGCGCAGGGCGACCAGGCGCAGAACGAGCGCAAGCTGTTCGAGCTGCTGGGGCACACGCCGCTGGAAGTCTTCATCGGCGCATTGCTGGGCGTGGGCGCGGCCCTCGCCTGGAACAAGGTCTTTTAGGCCAGCCCTCCGGGAGGCGCAGCCGTCACGCCATGAGTTCCCTCGACAGGATCCAGTCCCCGGCCGACCTCCGGAAGCTCCCGCTCGACGCGCTGCCCGGCGTCGCGCGCGACCTGCGCGAGCTGCTGGTCGAGACCGTCTCGAAGACCGGCGGCCACCTCGCCCCGTCGCTCGGCGTGGTCGAACTCACGCTCGCGCTCCACTACGTGCTCGACACGCCGACCGACCGCATCGTGTGGGACGTGGGCCACCAGGCGTACGGGCACAAGATCCTCACCGGCCGCCGCGACCGCTTCGGCACGTTGCGCCAGCTCGGCGGGATCTCCGGCTTCCCGCGCCGCGACGAGAGCCCGTTCGACGCATTCGGCACCGCGCACGGCTCGACCTCGATCTCGGCCGCGCTCGGCATGGCCGCTGCGCGCGACCTGGTGGGCGACACCTACAAGGTGGTGGCGGTGATCGGCGACGGCGCGCTCACCGGCGGCCTCGCCTACGAGGGCCTGAACAATGCCGGCGACCTCAAGAAGAACCTGCTGGTCATCCTCAACGACAACGACTTCTCGATCTCGCCCAACGTCGGCGGGATCTCGCGCTACCTGACGCGCATCACCTCGGCGCCGGTCTACCGCCAGGTCGAGGCCGACGTCTGGGACCTGCTCGGCCAGGTGCCCGTGGTCGGCGGCAAGGCGCGCAAGGCGGCGAAGCGACTCAAGGAGGGCCTCAAGACGCTGGTGGTCCCGAACCTCTTCTTCGAGGAGCTGGGCTTCAAGTACTTCGGTCCCGTCGACGGCCATGACGTCAAGGAATTGGTCAAGCTGCTGGGTGAGCTCAAGGAGATCAAGGGCCCCGTCTTCCTCCACCTGCGCACGGTCAAGGGCAAGGGCTACCCACCCGCCGAGCAGGACGCCTGCAAGTTCCACGGCCTCGGAAAGTTCGACAAAGTGACGGGTTCGACCGAGACCTCGACCAGCGCGACCTACACCCAGGTGTTCGCCCAGTCGGTGATCGACGAGGCGGCGCGCGACCCGCGCGTGGTCGCGATCACGGCCGCGATGCCC
>JBKJJJ010000038.1:0-14893 GCA_046598045.1 Candidatus Eiseniibacteriota bacterium | reverse complement strand
TGTCGGCGTGCGCTTCGGCCCGCACTTCTACAACACGGACGACGACGTCGAGCGCGGTCTCGCCGAGCTCAAGGACATCGTGGACGGACTGCGCGCGTGAGCGGCCGGATCCTGGATATCTCCCCGCCGATCGGGCGGGGCGCCGTGGTCTGGCCGGGCGACACCGCGTTCGAGCTCGATGTGGCGTGGAGCCCGGCGAGCGGCGATTCGGTGACGGTGTCGCGCATCACGATGTCGCCGCACACCGGCGCCCATGCCGATGCGCCGCTGCACGTGGGCGCGGGCCCGACCGATGCCGCGGGGCTCGACCTTGCGGCATACTGGGGCCCCTGCGTCGTGCTCGACTGGCGGGCGGAGATCGCGCGCTCGCCCCGGGGCGCGATCGAGGCGGACGCACTCACGGCGCGCGGGAGCGAGTTCGAGGGTGCCGAGCGCGTGCTGTTCCGCACGCTCGACCTCACGCTCGACAGCTTTCCCGAGACCTTCCCGCATTTCACCGCCGAAGCTGCGGGGTGGCTCGCGGCACGGGCCGCGCGCGGGCTCAGGCTGGTCGGCATCGACACCTTTTCGGTCGACCACCCGACGTCGAAGGACCTGGCCGCGCACCGCGCGCTGTTCGCAGGAGGACTGGTGGTGCTCGAGGAACTCGACCTCACGCAGGTCGCGCCCGGCCGCTACGAGCTGGTCGCACTGCCGCTCAAGATCGTCGGTGGGGACGCCAGCCCGGTGCGGGCCGCGTTGCGCCCGTCATGATTCCGGCCAGCGTAGCGCTCGAGCGCCTGCGCGAGGGCAACCGCCGGTTCGCCGAGGGCCGGCGCGGCTCGGACGCGCTGCTCGATCCCCTGCGCCGCGCGGAGTTGGCCGACGGCCAGGAGCCGTTCGCGATCGTGCTCGGTTGCTCGGACTCGCGCGTCCCGGCGGAGCTGGTGTTCGACCAGGGGCTCGGCGACCTGTTCGTGATCCGCGTGGCCGGCAACATCGTCGCGCCGTCCCAGGTCGGCAGCGTGGAGTTCGCGGCCGACCGCTTCGGCTCGCGGCTCGTGGTCGTGCTCGGGCACACCGGGTGCGGCGCGATCGACGCCACGATCGAGACGCTCGAGAATCCCGCGGGGCCGCACGCGCGCTACCTGCGGTCGATCGTGGATCGCGTCCGGCCGTCGGTCGAGCTCCTGCTGCGCTCCGAGGTGGGGGCCACGCCGGCGCAATTGCGGGCGCTTGCGGTGCGGGCGAACGTGCTCGCGTCGGTGACCCACTTGCGGCACGGCTCGGAGGTGCTCGAGCAGCTCACTCGCGAACAGGGGCTCCAGATCGTGGGCGCCGAGTACTCGCTCGCGACCGGCCTCGTGGACTTTTTCGAGGTCGGCGCGAATCCCGGATCCGGCGGCGTGGCGCCGGGCGCCGACTCGGACTAGAATCATCGCATGGCCCAGCGATTCCGCTTGCGCGAGCGCGAACAGTCTCCCGGCGAGGAGATCGCCAACAGCATCAGCCACGGCGTGGGCGCCCTGCTCGCAATCGTGGCCGCGGTGTTCATCATCCTGTTCGCGGTCCGGCGTGGCAGCTCGTTCGGCATCGTCGGCAATAGCATCTTCGCCGGCAGCATGGTGCTGGTCCACCTGAGCTCGACGATCTACCACAGCCTCAAGCCCAACCGCGCCAAGCGCATGTTCAAGATCGTCGACCACAGCGCGATCTTCCTGCTGATCGCGGGGACCTACACGCCGTTCACGCTCGGCATCCTGCGGGGCGCGGGGGGCTGGACGCTGCTCGCCGTGGTGTGGACGATCTCCCTCGGCGGCATTGCGTTCACCGCGCTGACGCGCCTGCGTTATCCCACCGTGTGCACGCTGATCTATCTCGCGATGGGTTGGCTGTTCGTGGTCGGGGGCGCCCCGCTGTGGACGAAGCTCGCGCCCTGGGGCATGTTCTGGCTGGCGGCGGGAGGCGTGGCCTACACCGCGGGCATCGCGTTCTTCGCGCTCGATCGCGTGCGCTACGGCCACCTGGGGTGGCACATGTGTGTCCTGCTCGGCACGGCGTGCCACTACGTCGCGGTGTGGCGCTACTCGGCCTGAGCGCTGCGAAGAGACTGGTACCGGGCCGGGCCGGCATGAGAGCATCTTCGTTCCATCCACCCCTCCCCCCAGGAGCCTCCACGATGACGACCACGGCATTCCGGACGCTGCTCGCGGCGGTGGCCCTTGCTCTCGTTCCGACGGCCGCCCGGGCTGCCGACGTGACCGTGTTCTCGACCGATTTCGAATCCGGACTGCCCGCCGAGTTCTCCGCGCCCGGAGCCGGCATCGAGGGCGTGCAGGGCTACGCCGGGCTCGGGCCTTTGGGCTACCAATTTTCCGGCAACTTTCTGCGCTACACCGCCGTGACGATCTCGGATACGAAGCTCACCCTGCGCGGTCTGCCGCCCCACAACGCCGTGCACCTGAGGTTCCTGTTCGGCGCCATCGACTCGTGGGACGGTACCGAGCTCTTCCAGGTGCTGGTGGACGGGAACCTGCTGTTCTCGCACTGGTTCCAGCTCGCGACCGGGGATGCTTCCGACTACATCGCCCCGCCCGGAGCACTCCTGAGCAGCGGCGGCAACCTCGGTTTCTCGAGCGGGCAGTACTGGTCCCGCGATCGGGCGTACAACCTGGCGGTCGAGCCTGCGTTCGACCACATCCCCCACACGGCGGACTCGCTCACGGTGGTGTGGCGCATCGGCGCGGTGTCGGGGCCGGCCGCGGCCCAGTGGCAGGGCGGCTCGGACGAGTCCTGGGCAATCGAGAACGTGGCGGTCGACGTCAACTCGCTGGTCGGGGTCGATCCGCAGCCCTCCCCGATTGCGCTCGCGCTCGAGGGGGCGCGCCCGAATCCAGCCTCCCTGGGCCGGGTTGCGATTGCGTTCACGCTGCCGTCGGACGGCCCGGCCCGGATGGACCTCTATGACCTCGCGGGACGGCGCGTGCGCTCGCGGGCCATCGAGCCTGCGACCGCCGGGCGTCACGTGCTCGACCTGGCCGCGGGGGATCGGCTCGCGCCGGGGGTCTACTTCGTGAAGCTCACGCAGGACGGCGAGTCGCGAGCGGTGCGCATGGTGGTCACGGACTGACGTCGGGGGGAGCGCCGTGTCCCGGCGCGCGCTCGTGCAGCACGTGGTCGAGCACGGAGAGGCCCCACGCCAGTTGCCGTTCATCGATCGTGAGCGCCGGGGAGAACGAGACCACGTCGCCCTCGTAGCCGCCGGGCAGCAGGATCAGGCCGTTCGCGAGGCAGGCCGCCACGACCGCGTGGACGCGCGCGGTCGAATCCAGCACCAGCCCCGCCATCAGCCCCAGGCCGCGCACCTCGCGCACGAGATCGGGATAGGCGCCGGCGATCTGGGCGAGCCCGGCGTGGAGCGACGTGCCGAGCGTCTCGGCGCGCGCGATCAGCCCTTCGGCCTCGATCACGTCGAGCGCGGCGAGCGCGGCCGCGCACGCGACCGGGTGCGCGTAGAAGGTCGCCGAGTGCAGCGTCTCGCCCGAAATCGGCGCGGCCGCCTGCCAGCCCTGCGCCGCGTCCGGGCGCATCAGGACCGCGGCGAGCGGGAAACCGCCGCCGAGCGCCTTGCCGCAGCACACGAGGTCCGGCGTCACGCCCGCGGCGACGGACGCCCACAATGCTCCGCTGCGGCCGAAGCCCGTGTAGATCTCGTCCGCGATCAGGAGCGCGCCCGAGCGGCGCGCCAGTTCGGCGATGCCCGGCAGCCATTCGGGCGGGGGCACGTGGTCGCCGCCGCGGCCGAGGATGGGTTCGACCAGGATCGCGCCCACGCCGCCGAGGCGTTTCTCCGCGGACTCGAGGATGCGGGAGGCCTCGCGCACGCACGCGAGGCCGCACGCCGGGTAGGAGAGTCCGAGGTCGCAACGCGAGCAACGTCCATACGGCGCCCAGCGCGCGCGGCCATGGAGCGCGGCCGACGGGGGGCGATCGAACGGCGCGCGGAAACGCTCCCAGCCCGAGACCTCGAGCGTGCCCTGGCTCTGCCCGTGAAAGCCCGCGGTGAACGCGAGCACGCCGGGCTTGCCGGTCGCGAGCTGCGCGGTCTTGAGCGCGACTTCCACCGCTTCCGCGCCTGATTGCGCGAACACGACGCGCGCGTCCGGGAACGGCGCGAGTAGGGCGAGGCGCTCGGCGAGCAGGACGCGGCCCTCGTGCGGGTGGACGTCGCCGAAGCCGTGCATCAGGCGCGCGGCCTGGGCTTGGGCCGCGGCGACGACCCGCGGATGCGCGTGGCCGACCGCGGCCGCACCGAAGCCGGCCGCGAAGTCGAGATAGCGGTTGCCGTCGACGTCCCAGACCAGCGAGCCCTCGGCGCGCTGCCACACCGGCGGCCGGTCGCCGCGGCCGAGCGCGTGCGCGGCGGGCGCCTCGGCGGCGGCGAGGCGGGCCAGCAACGCCGCGCTCAGGGGCCCGGGCAGGGGCGTGTGGACGAGGCCGCGCAGCTCCTTGGGGCAGAGCTCGTCGAAAGCGCGATCGGTGCCGGTCATCTCGCGTTCCCCGCAAGGTTTGGGGGTGTTGGTCGGCGCTCGCGGCGCATGGTAGACTCGGGCGGTCTCGCCGCCGGCTCGCCTGCCTCGCCGGTGGCCGTCCTCTGCTCAGGGAGAACCCCCGATGGCGAAGGTCGTCCCCCAGAATGCGTCCGCGAAGCCTGACATCCGTCCGGCCCCGACGTCCAGCAACGGTGGTTCGGCGGCGAAACCGGAGGACGAGCGGGCCGGGCTCACGAACCAACAACTGCTCGGCCTCTACCGGACGATGTACGCCTCGCGCAAGACCGACGACAAGGACATCACGTTCAAGAAGCTCAACCAGTCCTACTTCCAGATCTCGGGGGCGGGGCACGAGGCGTTGCTCGCCGGCGTGGCGCTCGCGATGAAGCCGGGCTACGACTGGTTCTATCCGTATTACCGGGACCGCGCGCTCTGCCTCGGGCTCGGCATGACGTCCGAGGAGATGCTCGGCCAGTCGGTCGCCGCGTTCGACGAACCCGCCTCGGGCGGCCGCCAGATGCCTTCGCACTGGGGCCACGCGAAGCTCAACATCGTCTCCAGCTCGAGCCCGACCGGCACGCAGTTCCTGCAGGCGGTCGGTTGCGCGGACGCCGGAGTCTACTACAGCGCCGAGCCCGCCGCGGGGGCCGCCGCGAAGGGCAGGTTCCAGGGGGACGAGGTGGTGTTCGTCAGTTGCGGCGACGGCACCACCAGCCAGGGCGAGTTCTGGGAGGCGTTGACCACCGCGTGCGTGCGCAAGCTGCCGGTCGTGTTCGTGGTCGAGGACAACGGGTACGCGATCTCCGTTCCGGTCGAGGTCCAGACGCCGGGCGGGAACATCCTCGCGGTGGTCTCGGGCTTTCCGGGGCTGGCAACGTTCGACGTCGACGGCTGTGATCCGGTCGCCTCGTTCGCGGCGGCGCAGGACGCGGTGGCGCGCGCGCGCCGGCGCGAGGGACCCTCGCTCATCCGCGGCAGCGTGATTCGGCCCTATGCGCACTCGATGTCCGACGACCAGGCGCTCTATCGCCCCGAGGACGAGCGCCAGGCCGAGCTCGCGCGCGACCCGCTGCGCACGTTCCCGCCGAAGCTCATGGCCTGGGGCGTCGCGACCGCGGAGCAACTCGAAGCGCTGCGCAAGGACGTCGAGGCGGGCGTCGACGCCGCGGGCAAGGCCGCGATGACGAAGCCCCAGCCCGGCCCCGAGACCGCGACGCTCTACGTCTACTCGCCGGCCGTCGACCCGGCGTCCGCGGCGTTCGCCACGCCCGCCAGGCCGGAGGGCGATCCGACGACGCTCGCCACGCTCGTCAATTGGACGCTGCGCGACGAGATGCGGCGCGATCCGCGCATCCTGGTGTTCGGTGAGGATGTCGCCGACGCCTCGCGCGAGGAGGTGCTGCCGAACGTCAGCGGCAAGGGCGGCGTGTTCAAGCTGACGCACGGGCTGCAGCGCGAGTTCGGCGGCCGGCGCGTGTTCAACTCGCCGCTGGCGGAGGCGAACATCGTCGGCCGCGCGATCGGCATGGCGACGCGCGGGCTCAAGCCCGTGGTCGAGATCCAGTTCTTCGACTACATCTGGCCGGCGATGATGCAGATAAGGGACGAGCTGGCGATGATGCGCTATCGCTCGAACAACCACTTCAGCTCGCCGATCGTGATCCGCGTGGCGTACGGCGGCTATCTCAAGGGCGGGGCCCCGTACCATTCGCAATGCGGGGAGAGCATCTTCACGCACATCCCGGGCTTGCGCGTCGTCATCCCGTCGACGGCCGAGGACGCGTCGGGGCTGCTGCGCACCGCGATTCGCTGCGACGACCCGGTGCTCTTCCTCGAGCACAAGCACCTCTACCGCCAGCCCTACGCCAAGAGCGCGTATCCCGGGACGGAGTACATGGTGCCGTTCGGCAAGCTGCGGGTCGCGCGCGCCGGCAGCAAGCTCACGATCGTGACCTACGGCGCGCTCGTCCAGCGCTCGATCTACGCCGCGGTCGACCTCGCCGACGAGGGCATCGACTGCGAGATTCTCGACCTGCGCTCGCTCGCTCCCTGCGACTGGGACGGGATCTTCGCCTCGGTCCGGAAGACCGGCCGCGTGCTGGTCGCGCACGAGGACACGCTGACCTCGGGCTTCGGCGCCGAGATCTCGGCGCGCATCGCCTCGGATTGCTTCGAATACCTCGACGCGCCGGTGATGCGGCTCGGCGCGCTCGATTGCCCCGTGGCCTACTCGCCCCAGCTCGAGGACGTGATCCTGCCGCAGAAGGATCATCTCGTGGCCGCGGCGCGCAAACTCGCGGAGTACTAGCCATGATCCAGAAGCCGCACGACGCCACTGCGCC
The DNA here is from genome assembly GCA_046598045.1 of Candidatus Eiseniibacteriota bacterium. Lineage (GTDB taxonomy): Bacteria > Eisenbacteria > RBG-16-71-46 > RBG-16-71-46 > DASYSL01 > JANPEF01. Next base: position 8,019 of record JBKJJJ010000038.1, on the reverse strand, counting down.
CTCGGCCCGCTCCCAGGGCATCGCGCCCGCGACCTACGCCGAGCGCCGCGCCGAGGCGCTCAGGCAGATGGGCGCGGGCGCCATGATCCTGCGCTCGAACCCCGAGCAGACGAGATCGAACGACACCGACTTCCCGTTCCGCCAGGACTCCGACTTCGAGTATCTCACCGGCTTCCTCGAGCCCGACAGCGTCGCCGTGCTGACCACGGCGCATCCCGAGCACCGCTTCGTGCTGTTCGTGCGCCCGCGCGATCTCGAGAAGGAGACCTGGAACGGCCGCCGCGCCGGCGTGGAGGGCGCGAAGACGCTCTTCGGCGCGGACGCGACATTCGCCATCGACGAGCTCGACGCGAAATTGCCCGGTTACCTCGAGGGCGTGGGGACGGTGTACTTCACGCCGGGACTCGACGCCGCGTTCAACACCCGGGTCGAGGACTGGCTCCTTGGCATGCGCAAGACGCGCGCCCGCAACGGCAAGGGCCCGGTCACGCGCACCGAGCACGGCGGGATCGTGCACGCGATGCGGCTCCACAAGACCAAGGAGGAGGCGCAACTGCTCCGGCGCGCCTGCCAGATCTCGTCGGAGGCGCACAACGCGGCGCTCTCGGCGGCCCGTCCCGGCATGTCCGAGTATGAGGTCGAGGCGCTGGTCAACTATGTCTTCCGTGCCCGCGGCGCGCGCGCGCCGGGCTACAACTCGATCGTCGCCGGGGGCGAGAACGCGACCATCCTGCACTACACCGAGAACAACATGACCTTGCGGGACGGCACGCTGCTCTTGATCGACGCCGGCGGCGAATACGAGGGCTACACGGCCGACATCACGCGCACGTTTCCGGTGGGGGAGCGCTTCAGTGCCGACCAGCGCAAGGTCTACGACATCGTGCTCGAGGCGCAGCTCGCGGGCATCGCCGCGGTCAAGCCGGGCACGCGCTTCGACGACGTGCACCGCGCGGCGCTCGACGTGCTGGTCGAGGGGCTGATCCAGCTGGGCGTGTTGATCGGGGAGCGCGATGAGCTGATTGCGCAGAAGGCGTTCCAGCCGTTCTACATGCACCGTACGAGCCACTGGCTGGGTCTCGACGTGCACGATGCCGGGCTCTACGTGGATCCGGCGGGCAAGTCGCGCGCGCTCGAGCCGGGCATGGTACTGACGGTCGAGCCGGGACTCTACTTCGGCGACGGCATCCTCGAGTACGACCCGCGCTGGCGCGGGATCGGCGTGCGCATCGAGGACGACGTGCTGGTCACGGAGACCGGCCACGACGTCCTGAGCGCGGACGCGATCAAGGACCCGGCCGAGGTCGAGAGGGCGCGCGCCGGTGGACCGAAGGTGGCGCTCCCGGTCGCCTGAGCCCGGAAGGATGGCCCCGGCTCACTCGTGGGCGTCGAGTTGCGCGGCCGTCTTCACGTCCTCCGCCGACTCCTTCGTCGACTCCTGCGCGGCCTCCGGCTCGGCCGGCGGGTCCACGCCCTCACCCTCGATCCGTGCTTCCTCGGGCCGCTCGACCACGAGCGCCTTCAGGCGTCGCGCGAGCACGCGAATCACGCCCTGCAGCAGCGTCGGATCCCCGGATGCAAACTCGTCGAATTCCTCCCGCCCGAGCGCGACCAGCAGGCCGGGCTCGATGCACTCGGCGCTCTGCCCGCGCTCCGAATCGTCCACCAGCGCCCACGTGCCGAAGGCTTCGCCGGGTCCCACGGTGGAGAGCTCCGCGCCCGCGGCCATCAGGCGCACGCGTCCCTGGAACACGACGTAGATCGCGTCGGCCAGGTCGGTCTCGCCGTAGATCGCCTGGCCGACGGTCATCTCCACCTCGCGCACGAGCTCGGCGAGCTGAAGCAAATGGCGGGGGCCGGCCGCGGCCAGCAGGTCGATCTGCTTGAGCGTGAGGACGCGTTCGACCGTGGTCATGCCTTGGCTCCTGCGGCCGGGTAGGCCGCCTGGTAGGCGTCGAGTTCCGCGACGACGAGGGGATCCTCGTCCGCGCGGGGATCGAACTTGAGCGGAACCCGGTCCGCGATCGCGTGCGCCGCGCGCACCGCACACGCGCGCAGCCAGGCGTCGCCGATCGCGTAGCCACGCTCGATGCAGCCGGCAATCTGCCCGTCGGTGGGCGCGGCCTCGGTGCCCTCGAACGGCGCCGCCGATTCGAACAGCTCGCGCAGCGGCCCGAATCGCCGCCGCGGCACGAGGTGAGCGAGGTATTCGAGCGCCCGGGCCGCCGCCTTCGGGGAATCGGGGTTCTGCAGGTAGCGATAGACGCTGCGAAACGGCTCGGGGCGATAGTAACAGGCCAGCGCGCGGCATGAGCGATCGAGCGCGCGATCCGCCGACTCGGTGAAGGATGCGGCGAGCAGTACGACCCGCGCGTCCTGCGCGCCGCGCAGGATGTGGGCCGGCAACAGGTTGTCGCGCAGGTCCTCGACCTCCCGCTGCCACAGCCGGAACGCCTGGGCCTTCTTGATCAGGCCGCTCGAGGAGCGCACGCGGATGCGGTTGAGCGCGCGCAGCCCGTCGTAGCGGGCGCGCGGGTCTTCCCCGCGCACGAGGCGCAGGAGGACCGCGAGCGCGCTGCGGCTGCCGATCCGCGACAGCGTGTCGCATGCGAGAGCCCGCGTTTTCCCCCCCTGCGCGCCGTCGGCGAGCGCGACCAGCGCAGGGATCGCCGCGTCCCCGAGCGCGGCGATCGCCGCCCCTGCCTCGGCCGCGAGGTCAGGCTCGAGCAGCCGCGGAAAGAGTTGCTCGAGCCGTTCGGGCGCCGGACACCGGGCCGCAGTCTCGAGCGCCGCGCGGCGCACCTCGACCAGCGGATGTTCGAGCAGGAGAGGCAATCGCTCCACCCGCACCGCGTCGCTCACGAGCGTGAGCGCCCGCGCGGCGGCGACGAGGTCGGGCTCGGCGCCGGCCGCGAGGCGCGCATCGAGCCACTCCGCGCCGATCATTCCCGGGATCAGCCGGGGGCGCTCGACGAGGACGGCCAGCGCGAGCGCGCGCGAGTCCTCGTCGGACCCCTCGAGCAACGCCCGGGCGCGCTCCGAGGCTCGACTTCCGTGGGCGAGGCACCACCCGATGGCAGCACCGCGCAGTCCGAGGTCGGACTCGGCGAGCAGGGGCTCGACCTGGGAGTCGAGACCGGTGACGCCCAGCGTATCGAGCGTGCGCACCGCGGCGGCGCGGACGTCGGGGGAGGGATGTTCGAGGCAGGCCACGATTGCCGGCCGGATCTTCGGGGTGCGGACCCGGGCCGCGAGACGCAGCGCGAGCGCGACCTGGGCTTCGTCGTCGGAGCGCAGGGCGGCGAGCAGCGCGCGCCGCGCCGACGGCAATTGCAGCCCCTCGGTCGTGATCGGCAGCTCGCTCCGGTGCTGCTCGAGCGACGTGCGGAACTCCCCGACGTAGCGGCGCTGCAGACGGATGAGCATGACCAGCCACGCGGTCGCGGCGATCGCGGTGATGCCCGCGATCACGCGCATGTTGAAGCCGATCGTGTGCATCACCGCAAGCAGCGCGATCCCGACCGCCGCGTCGGCCAGGCGCTCGACGAGCGTATCGATGGCGGGCTTCACCTTCTGGCGCTCCGCGGGGCGCACGGCCATGAAGTAGAGTTCGAACGACGATTTGCCGACCGTCTGGAACAACACGCCCTGAACCCAGCGCAACCCGAGGATGACCCCGAAGATCGGAGAAAAGATGATCCACGCCGCGAACACGAGGATCGACAGCGGCTGGGGCAATGTAGAAAAGAACACGCCGGTGCGCTTGACGATCCAGCCTGCGGCGCCGAATTGGACGACGAGGGCAAGCCCGTTCAGCCCTGCATAAAACAGTCCGAGGAAGCGGGTCAGGGAGTGACTGTCGGGAAAGGCCTCCTGTGCCGCGTACTTGAATTGGAAGTCGACGAGCGTCGAGACTGCGACCGATAATGCGAGCGTGCCTGCGAGATAGCGTAAGAATTTCGATTTGCGCACGATGGATACCCAAGAAGTACCCGCTGCGGCTTGTGTCAGAAATGGACGGACAGGCAGGCGTCGATCCAGTACGGTCGTGATGATGCGCACGGCCAGCAGCACGATCGCGAGAGCCCACAGGAGGCCGTCGATCCCGATGCGGCCGACGGCCCAGTTCGCGAAGCCGCCGCCCACGACTCCGCCGAGGAGTCCGGCGCCGGAGAACATCGGCAGGATCGCCTGCGCCCGGCGGGAGTCCCAGAGTTCGAGCGCGAGCAACCAGAAGTACGACATCAGCATCATCGCCTGGCTTCCGGCCCAGACGTAGAACAGGCCGGCGACCAGGTGCTTGTGGAAGGGGTAGAGCGCCGCGAACGCGATACTCAGGGCGAGCGCGACGGTCTGGCCGAGCGCGGCGGTGCCGGCGCGCGCCAGTCGCGCGGTCACGCGCGCGTCGACGGCGACGATCGCGATCGAGGCCAGGGCGACCCCGAGATAGCCCCAGGGCAGCGCGGTGGCGCCGTACTCGTGGAGAAACATGGAGTCGCGCAGGACCTTCGCGACCGTGTAACCTGCGAAGAGCGATCCGACAAGCAGCGCGAGGAGCCCGAACAGGGCGCCTTCACCGGGCCCGAGTTCGAGGTGACGGAGCGGATTCCAATCGGCGCGAGCAGGAGGCATATGCAGACTCTAGACCGGTGTCCCGTCGGCGTCGAGGTTGTCCGCGTCCCATCCTTGCGTGCGTACCGCACGTGGGCTCTCGCCTTGGGCCTGATCGCGCTGGCGATCCACCTGCCTGCGCGCGCGGGCGCCGAGCCCGCGTTCGGCGATTCGAACTGGGTCGCGCCTCCCGCGCAGGTGCCGGCCGGCGATCCCGCCGCCCCCGGGCCCCGCGTCGCCGTACGCGATCACGAGCCCGTGGGCGAGACCATCCTGCGCGCGCCGTTCCGCATCGCGTTCCTGCCGTTGCGCCTGCTCGCGCGCGGAACCGAGAAGCTCGTCGGGTTCGCGGAGGGCCGCGTGAGCCCGAACGCGACGCACAAGGTGCCGGCGCGCTGGAAGCTCGAGCCCGTCGTCAGTGCCGAACCGGGAGGCGGGTTCCGCCTGACCCGGCGGATCGACGAGCCGGGCAATGCCAAGATCTTCCTCACCGGCATGTACGGGTGGAACGATCGCCGCAGGGCGAAACTCACGTTCCGCAGCACGGATGACTCTGCGCCGCGCGGCGTCCACGTCGAGGCGTTGTACGGCTTCAGGCCGAACGCGACCTTCTACGGCATCGGCAATGCCAGCGACCGCGCGCTGAAATCGATCTGGCTCCGGGAGGAATCGAGGGTCGACGCCAATCTGCACTTCGGTCGCGCGGTCCTGCACGAAGTCCGCGTGGTCACGAGCGTCTCGGCGATCAGCGCGCGCAGCGGCTTCAATGGCAGCGCGGGCGTGGAGCGCATCGAGGACAACTTCACGGCGGCCGAGGTGCCGTTCCTCGAGCGCAGTTCGCGCGTGTACTCGTTCGGCCTCGCCGGCGACGTCGGCGCCCTGGACGACCTCCGCACGCCGCGGCGGGGCGTGGCGGCGCGCCTCCGGGCGGAGCAGTTCAAGGCCGCCGACACGAGCGATCTCGACTACCGTCGGTTCCACGTCGAGGCGCGGGCGTATGTGCCGGTGTTCGCGGAGCGCCGCGTGCTCGCGTTCCGGGTGCTGCACGACTGGGTGGAGCCGAAGGCGGGCTCGCCTGCCCTGCCGTACTACCGGCTTCCCGAGACCACGGACGAGTTGCGCTTCAACGGCTACAACTCGCACCGCTTCAGTGACCGGCACCTCGTGCTGGCGCAGGTCGAATACCGCTGGTGGCTGACGAACAAGATCTTCGCCCTCGCGAACGCGAATCTCGGGGAGGTCGCGTCGACCGCCCGCCGCCTGCGCTATGCCGACCTGCACGAGGCCTACGGCCTCGGCTTGCGGTACGGCTACGGCGACCGCGTTGCCGCCCGCGTCGACGCCGCAAAGGGCTCCGAGGGCCTCGTGTTCAATCTCTCGCTGGAGGAGACGTTCTGATGAGACCCCTCCATGGACTTGCCCTGATCATGCTTCTGCTGGCGGCGGGAAGCGCCGCCGCGGCCCCGCCGAAGCTGGCCCCCCAGCCGGTCGATCCCACGAGCGCGACCGACCACGACGGCCAGCCGATTCCGCAGCCGCGCGAGCGGGAGCGGAGCCTGTTCGGCCATCAACTGCGCGAGGCGATCATCGAGCCGCTGTCGCAGACGTTCGACGTACCCGACCGGCTCCTCGCCCTGATGGGAAAGGGCCCGCGCCACGACGCCGTCAACGTCAACGCCTACGACGAGGTCGCGAACTCCACCTGGTTCACGAATCGCAACCACGTGCGCGCGCTCGCCCCCGATTCGGTGCGGCTCGGTCCGGCGCGGGCCGAGCTCGTGCCTGTGCCGCCAGTCACGATCAAGTCGCGCAAGGTGGGCGGCGTCAATCCGGGGTTCACGATCAAGGATGCGAAGGGCAAGCGCTGGGTCGTCAAGCTCGACAAGCCCGGGTACCCGCAGCTCGGCTCCGGAGCCGACGTCGTGGTGTCGCGGCTGTTCTGGGCGGCGGGCTACAACGTGTCGCATGACGTGGCCTACACGTTCCAGCGCGGCGACCTCGTGATCGACGACGAGCTCAAGAAGGGGAAGGGCAAGACCCCGCCGTTCGGCGAGGCGGACCTGGATTCCCTGCTCGCGCGCGGCCATCGCGGCCCGGACGGACGTTTCTACGGGCAGGCCAGCCTGTTCGTCGAGGGCAAGCCGGTCGGGCCGATCGACATGCGCACGCGGCGCACCGACGACCCGAACGACCGCTATCGTCACCGCAGCCGGCGCGAATTGCGGGGCCTCTACATCCTGTGCTCGTGGGTCGGGAGCTGGGACACGAAGGACCACCAGTCGCTCGAGACCTTCGTCGAGACGGGGGACAAGCACGGTTACGTACGGCACCACCTGCTCGACTTCGGCGCGTCCCTCGGCGCGGCGGCCGAGGGCCCGCGGCAGCCGGAACGCGGCTTCGAGTATGTGGTCGACGGCAAGTGGGTCGCGCTCCGCCTCCTCACGCTCGGCTTCGTCAATGAACCGTGGCGCAGGATTCCGCGGGATGTTCCCATTCCCTCGCTCGGCAACTTCGAGTCGACGGTGTGGCAGCCGGAACGGTTCAAGTCGCTGCAACCCCACGCCGCATTCCACGAGAAGACCGCGGGCGACGGTTACTGGGCGGCGAAACTCGTCGCATCGTTCAGCGACGCGCAGATTGCCGCGGCGATCGACGCCGTCGGCTACGAGGACCCACGGGTCAAGCCGGCGATGCTGCAATTGCTCGCCGAACGCCGCGACAAGATCATGCGCTACTGGTTCACGCGGGTCGTGCCGCTGGACTTCTTCGAGGTCTCGGCGGGGCAGCTGCGCTTCCGCGATCTCGCGGTCGACCGGCACATCGCGACGCCCCGCGGTTACGAGGTCCACGTCGAGGGCGAGGGCGCGCACGACGAGCACCTCACGATTCCCGGGACGACTCTCGATCTCTCCCGGCTCGGGGCGAACGTCACCCGGGCGGAGCTCGAATTCGAGATCCGGGGCCTCAACGCGAAATCGGTCGTGGTCACGGTCAAGAGGGAGGGTGGCTCATGGAGTATCGAGCGCATTCGGCACGCCTGAGGCTCGCCGGGCTTGCGCTGGCGCTGGCGCTCGCCGCGCTCGGGTGCGCGCGCGCGGGCCGGCTATCGTTCGTCAACCCGATCTCCCCGGTCGTGCCGCAGGACATCGCGGTCGCGCGCGATTCGGCACGCGGGAAAGCAGGCGATCGCGCGGAGACCGGGGGACCCGAGGGGACTGGGAAGGCCATCCGGCCGATCGCCCCGTTGCGTGCGATGTTCGCCGACACGCTGCTCGGCTTCCGGCCGAACACGGCGGACTCGTCGCGCCGCTACCTGGGGCGCCTGCGCAAGGGCTTCGTTGCGGACACGCTCGACTTCATCCTGATGGGCGACAACCGCCCGGCGTACCGCACGACGCGCCTGCGCCC
>JBKJJJ010000215.1:0-126644 GCA_046598045.1 Candidatus Eiseniibacteriota bacterium | reverse complement strand
GCCGGCGACGGCCTATCCGTGGGACCTGGTCGCGCTCGTGATCTACGCGGCGGTCATGCTCACGCTCGCGTCGTCGCGGCTGTCGAGCCGGAGAGCGTGATGTTCTGGAGGCAGGTCCGCCACGTCTTCCTCAAGGAGTTCGCGCAACTCAAGCGCAATCCCGACGCGCTGCGCATCCTGTTCGTCGCGCCGTTCCTGCAGATGCTGGCGTTCGGCTACGCAGCGACGACGGACGTGAAGAACATCCCGTTCGTGCTCGTCGACCAGGACCGGAGCCCCGAGAGCCGAGCGCTGATCGAACGCTTCACGGGCTCGAGCTACTTCAGGGTCGTGGGGCTCGAGGCGTCCCCCGACGCGGTCGACGACTGGCTGGTGCGCGGCAAGGCCGACCTCGCACTCGTGATCCCCGGCGGCTACGGCAAAACGCTCAACGCCGGCCGGCGTCCGCAGGTCCAGGTGCTGGCCGACGGCACGGACTCGAATTCGTCCATGCGCGGGCTCGCCTACGCCGCGCAGATCATCGGCCAGGAGTCGGCGGCGCGCATCGCGCAGCTCATGCCCGAGCACGCGCAGAAGCCGGGCCAGGTGCGCGTCGTGCCGCGCGTCTGGTACAACCCGGACCTGCGCTCGCGCTGGTACATGGTGCCCGCGGTGATGGCGATGGTGCTCATGATCGTGCTCATGACGCTCGGCTCGATGGCCGTCGTGCGCGAGCGTGAGAGCGGCACGATGGAGCAGCTGATCGTCACCCCGCTCGACCCCCGGGCGCTGATGATCGGCAAACTCGCGCCCTACGCGGGCGTCGGCCTGATCGAGGTGCTGATCACGACCATGCTCGCGGTCGGCTGGTTCCGCGTGCCGCTGCGGGGCTCGTTCCTCGAGCTGGTCGCGATGGCATTCATCTTCGTGCTGGTCGTGCTCGCGGCCGGGCTCCTGGTGTCGACCATGGCGCGCACCCAGCAGCAGGCGATGACGGCGTCGATGTTCTTCATCATGACGCCGATGATCTACCTCTCGGGGTTCCTGTTCCCGATCGAGAACATGCCGCCTTTGATCCAGGCGGTGACCTGGCTCCTGCCGTTGCGCTACTTCGCGGAGATCGTGCGGGGGGTGTTCCTCAAGGGGGCGACGCTGCGCACGCTCTGGCCGAACGCGCTCGCACTCGCCGGGTTCGCGGTCGTGCTCACGTTTCTCGCGGCCCGACGCTTCCGCAAGACGCTCGACTAGGCTCTTCCGAAGAGACGACGGATGGCGCCCAGGATCGCGGCGCGCTGCTCGCGGTCGTTCCACACGTGAAGGACGCCGGGCAGCACCGAGACCACCACGATCAGGCCCACGATCGGCAGCAGGTAGCGGTCGACATTGGGAATGTGGCGCCCGAGCCAGTAGCCCGCCCACGTCAGGCCGAACGCCCACAGCGCCCCGCCGAGCAGGTTCGCGAGCGTGAACTTGCGGTACTCCATGAGCCCGATGCCCGCGACGATCGGCGCGAACACGCGCACGCCGGGGATGAAGCGCGCCAGCACGAGCGCGCGGGCCCCATGGCGCTCGTAGAACGCGTGGGCCTTCACCAGGTATTCGCGGCGGAAGAAACGGGAGTTCGGTCGCTCGAACAGGCCGCGCCCGACGCGCGCGCCGAACGCATACGCGGCCATGTTGCCGAGCACCGAAGCCACGAAGCAGCCGAGCGACAACGCGCCGATGTCGAACGTGCCCTGCGAGGCGAGGAACCCCGCGGTGAACAGCAGGCTGTCGCCGGGCAGGAAGAACCCGACCAGGAGGCCGGTTTCGGCGAACACCACGGCGAACACGCCGAACAGGCCGAGGACCCGGATCCAGTGCTGCACGTCGAACATGGAGTGCGATTCCCCCGGGGGTGGGCGCGGATCGAAGGCCGCACCCTATCACACCCCGGAGGCCACGCGCAGCGCGCGTCCCGGCGCACGCATGCGCGCACCCGTACGCCGCGCCGCGGCGTTCAGCGGATCAGGACGAACTTCCCCTGGCTCGTGCCGAGCCCGGACTGGACACTGAACAGGTAGATCCCGCTCGCGACGTCCTGGCCGTTGCGAGAGATCAGGTTCCACGTCGCCTGCCCGTCATCGGGCGTCTCCTGCTGCGGTTTGCCGCTGACCAGCAGGTCGGAGTTGCGCAGCGTCTGCACGAGGTCGCCGGCGATCGTGTAGATGCGCAGCGTCCACTGGCCCGCCGGCATGTTGAAGAAGTCCACGTGCGTCCCGGTCGGGTCGGCGGCGCTCGGCGACAGGTCCCACTGCGCGCGCCCGCGGTACGGGTTCGGCACGACGTAGACCTGCCCGGCCCTGATCCCCTGGGACGCCTGCGGGACCACGCCGTCGCCCTCGACCGCCGCGCGCCGCCCCTCCTGCTCGGCGAGCGTGCCCCGGCCGCCGTTGACGTCGCGCTGGCCGGTCGAGTCCTTGCCCGCGATCGAATAGAAGTAGACGAAGCCGTTGAGCACGTTCCGGTCGATGAACCGGTAGCGGCCCACCGGGTAGTGCGGGATCTTCACGCCGCGCGCGATGTGCGGCGCCCCGCGCTCGTCGACGTACGGCCGGTCGCCGATCGTGAATAGTGTGTCGCCTCCCGCGGTCGTCAACGGCGGCACGTCGACCGGCACGAGCCGCTTCTGGTCCTGCGCGTTGAGCAGCACCGGCCAGGTGCGCGTGACCGCGTCGAGCCGACCGTCGTCGTTCGTGTCCACCGAGTCGATCAACGGACGTTGTTCATCGAACAGCTCGTACTCCGCAAGCAGGGCCCACAGCTCGTCGCCGGGGCCGCTCGTGCCCACCGGGCGGGTGAAGTTCGCGGCCTTCCAGATGCGGTAGGCCTTGAAGTCGAGCAGGCCGCTCGAGGGATCGGGCGTGTACTCGCTGCGGTTGTCCCACTCGATCGCGACCTGCTGGTCGCCCGGGGTGTAGTGCGTGTGCGGGTTCGGTGGCGGCGCGGCGGCGAGCCAGTGGCGCTGGCCGAGGCCGACCGACCCGGTGCAGTAGTTGCAGTCGAGGTCGAACCAGGTGTAGCCATTGTCGTTCACCGTGCGGCTCGAGCCCTCGGGGTCGCGGCAGTCGGCAAGTTCGTAGGTCGTGCCCGGCGCCGCGATCAGGCCGGTTTCGCGGCCGATCGCATCCGGCGTCGTCTCGTCGGGGCGTGCCGCGACGGGCCCGCCGCGGAAGGTCTTCTGGGTCTCGATCGCGTTCCGGATGATCGCGGCGTAGCGCTCCGGATTGCCGCGCGACGGGTCGGCGGGATCGTCGATCGGGCGCGAGTAGTCGCAGTGCTGGACCGCGAGCGCGACCTCGATGTCGAGCTTCTCGCCATCTCGCCAGTCGAGGAACGGGCCGACCGAGCAGATCGACCGGAAGTCGGTCTTGGTCGAGGCGTCCGAGCGCTCCTCGTTGATCATGCCGGTCAGCGGGTCGATCCCGACCTCGCTCGCGAGCGCCGCGAAACGCTCGAGGTCGACCACCGGCTGCCCGCCCTGCTGGAACGGCGTGCCTGGGACGTACGTGCGGTACATGCGAAAGCCCACGCGCCGCGGCGCCTTGAGCCCGGTCGGATCGGTGGTGTGGCCGAGCAGAAGGAACGACCCGGCCCCCGTGGTCTTGCCGAGGTCGCCCTCGTCGTCCTCGTAGGTGAAGCCATTGACGTGGATCGTGTCCTGCGTGCACAGCGAGGCGTCGTAGCGCAGGTCGTTCGGCGCGACGGTCTCGAGATAGTCGCCCTGCGGCACGCGCGGGTCGGCGAGGTCGTCCGCGAAGAAGCGGTCGACGGACGCGGGACCGATGTCGGGGTCGACGAAGAATCCCACGAACACGGAGTCCAGCGTGTGTCCCGACTGGTTGAAGATGTCGTAGCCTACGGCCACGAAGTCGTTCGCACCGGGCACCGCGAACGCGTACGTGGTCTGCCGCACCAGGATGCCGAACGGCACGTGCTTCTCGGCGGTCGCGGCATTGACGGCCTGGTCGGTGTCGTCGCGCAGCTCGGTCGTGCACATCTGCTGCGAGACCGCGGCGTAGTCCTCGTCGACCAGGCCGTCGCGGTCATCGTCCTTGCCGTTCAGGAACTCCTCGTCGACCCGGTGGTCGCCGTCGTCGTCGAAGTCGCGCACGCCGCCGGCCTGGCCCTCGAATGCGCTGTAGATACGGTCCTCCGGCGCCAGGGACGGCGGCCGCCACTCGAAGCCGTGGTCGACGCGCCTGAGCTGCGTCGGGTCGAGCGCCTCGGGGTTCTTCGCGCCGACCCAGAGGTTCCAGAAACCCATGTACTGGATCCCGGAGGGGCCGGGCCACTGGCCGGAAGGGTCGGAGGAGTTCGCGGTGAAGGGATTGCCGATGATCCCGATGTTCGTGGTCTTGATCCAAACGTTGCCGACCGTCGAGACGCAGGAGCCGGGCCCATTGATGTCGGGCACCGCGTCCGCGGTCGGGGGATGCTTCGCGAGGTCCTGCGCCGCCCGGACTGGGTCCGCGGTGGGATCCGGCCCGGGCGCGGGCGCGCCGCGGGCCACTTCGTTGGCGAGCAGCATGAGTGCGATCGCGAGCCCGAGCCCGCCGAGGGCCTGCCCCCGCTGCTTCAACCTGACCATAGCTTTGCGCATGCCGGACCTTTCGGGGCCGACGTGGCGCGCGCACTTCCGGCTTCACGCCGCGGGGGCAAACGCGAGGGCGCAAAACAAGAAAGGCGCGGGCCACGAATGGCCCACGCCCGGTCGCGCAGTACTCTCGGGGATCGGACGGCACCTGTCAACGTCTCAGTGGTCAAGCCTTCGTGCGCGCCTCGAAGATTTCGACGGGGTTTCCTGACCGGTCCTCGACCAGCGACTGCCGTCCCCCGGGGCCCTCGATCGGCTCGCTGCGCACGCGCACGCCAGTGGCGCGCACGGCGGCGAGCGTGGCATCGAGGTCGTCGACCTCGAGCACGACGCGATTCCAGCCGCCCGGGCGCGGCACCGCGCCATCAACGAGCGCGCGCGAGGCCGAGGTGCCCGGCCCGCTCAGCCAGATCGTCAGGTCGCCGCGCGCGACCATCGCGAACGGCGGTCCCCAGCGCTCGACCAATTCGAAGCCGAGTGCGAGGTAGAACGGCAGCGCCTGATCCACGTCCTCCACCAGGTACCGCACGGTCGCCATCGTGTCCTCCGCGGATCTACCGCCGCTTGACGAACAGGGCGCTCACCTGCGCCACGACGAAGTCTTCGAGGTGTTCGGACTTGCTCTTGAAGCACGAGGGATACTCACGGATGAGCGCGAGCTGGGTCAGGTCCACCATCTCCTTGTAGTGCACGCGCTGGAGGCTCGCGGCCTGGTCCTCCCAAAGCGCCCGAAAGCGCGCGATCGGCCAACGGTTCACGTGGTCGAACTCGATCGGTGGCAGCCCGTGCCCGGCCGTGTACGCGGCGAGCGTCTCGGGCGCGAACAGGCACTGGCAATAGGGCACGCGGATCGAGCGGTAGGCGTGCTGCCCGAGCGGCGAGAGGAAGAGCGGGCCGAACTCGACGAAGAGCCGCCCGCCCGGCTTGAGCACGCGAATGCACTCGGCAAGCACGCCGTCCGGCGCCTCGAAGTGTTCGAACGCGTCGTAGGAGTAGACGAAGTCGAAGCGCGAGTCCTCGAAGTCGAGCCGCGAAGCATCCATCGCCTGAAGGCGTGCGCCCGCGGCGACGGCGCGCGCGTCGAACCCGTCTCCGCGCTGGTCAACGCCGATCGCGCGCTTGCCCGCGCGCGCGAGGCCCGCAGCCACCATGCCGTCCCAGCAGCCGAGCTCGAGGAAGTCCGTGGCCGCGCGCGCGCCGGACATGCGCAGGAGCTCACGCGCGCGGATGCGCCCGCGCCGATCGACCGACGCGGGGTCATAGCCGTAGTCCGGCGCCGGCGGGAAGCGCGCCTGGAGCACGGCGAGCGCGTCGGCGTCGAGGAACTCCGGGGACGCCCCCGCGGCCGCGAGCGCGCGCTTCGTGGGTGAGACCTCGTGCGCGTGCGGCAGGTTGCGCACGAGGTCGCGCGCGCCATCCACAACGCCCTGGGGCAACAGGTCGCGCAGGAGCCCGACGACGCGCGCCCTCATTCGGCGGCCCCGCGCGCGATCAGCTCTTCTTCGCCTTCTTGAGGACGGCCAGGTCCGCGAGCACCTCGTCGCTGTGCTTGGAGGGATCGACCTTCGGGTAGACCTTCTGGATCACGCCCTTGGGGTCGATCAGGAAGGTGGAACGCGAGGCGTACATCTGGCCCTGGTAGCTCATGAGCGCGCCGTACTTCTCCGCGACTGCGTGGTCCGAATCGGAGAGCAGCTTGAACCGAAGCGACTCCTTGGTGCAGAACGCCTTGTGCGAGTCCACGCTGTCGAGGCTGACGCCGAGCACCACCGCCTGCGCCGCCTTGTACTTCGCGATGTCGCGCTGGAAGTTGTGCGCCTCGAGCGTGCAACCACCGGTGAAGTCCTTCGGGTAGAAGTAGAGCACGACCCACTTGCCGTGATAGTCCGCGAGCTTGACGGTCTTGCCGTCCTGGGCGGGCAGCGCGACCTCGGGGGCGGCCTGGCCGACCTCGGGCATCACGGGCTTCGCGGGCGCCGCGGGCGTCGGCGTCGCCTCGGTGACGGGCGCCGGCGCAATCGTGGTCGTGGTGGTGGTCGTCGTGGTCGTCGTCGCGGGCGCCGGCGTGGGTGTCGGGGTCGGTGCGGGTGTGTCCTCGGCGAGCGCAACCGTCGAAACCAACAGCAGGGGTACGAGGAAGTTCAGGGCACGCTTCATCGGATTTCCTTTCCACGAGGCGGGGGCGATTGCAACCAACGAGAGCTCCCATTGTGACCGCGCGCGGGCGCTTTGGGAACAGGCTTGCGGCCCGCTCAGGGCCGCCGTTCGAGGTCTTTCAGAAACTTGACGAGGCCCGTGAAGTAGGTCGCCTGGTCGTCGTAGAGCGCGCAGTGGCTGCCCTCGGGACAGTACAGGTATCGCCCGTGAGGCAGCTGCTTCGACATCCACGCCATGTGCGCGGGATCCATCGTGTCGTAACGGGCGCCGATGACGAGGGTCGGCACCGTGATCTTCGAGAGGTCCGCCGAGCGGTCCCAGTGCTCGAGCTTGCCGCTGGCGCCCATCTCGCTCGGTCCCTGCATCGGCGTGTAGATGTCGTAATTGATGTGCGCGAAGCAGCGCACGACCGGATCCGGCCACTCCGCGATCGGGCGGCGCAGCAAGTGGTACTGGTAGAACCCGGGCATGAGCAATTCCTCGTAGCGCGGGTTCTTGTAGTCCTTCGCCGCCTCGATCGCGAGCACCTCGGCCAGCACCTTCGGGTCCATCGCCGGCATCAGGACGTCGTGCGCGTACTTGTTGTACGCGGGGATGCTCGACATCATGTTCGAGATCACGAGGCCCTTGAGGTTCTGCTGGTGGGCGAGCGCGTATTCCATCGCCAGCAGGCCGCCCCACGACTGGCCCATGAGGACGAAGTTGTCCCTGGTCAAGCCGAGCGCCTTGCGCACCTGCTCGACCTCGTCGACGAAGCGCGGGATCTCCCAGAGCTCGGGCTCCTTCGGCTGGTCGCTGTAGGCGGACCCGAGCTGGTCGTAGTAGTAGTACTCGATGCCCGCCGCCGGGAAGTACGAGTCCATGACCTCGAACGCCTCGTGCGTCGCGCCCGGGCCGCCGTGCAGCAGGAGCACCTTGAGCCGCGGGTTGTTGCCGACGCGCTTGGTCCAGACCTTGAACGTGCCCCTGGGGGTCGTGATCGGGATCATGCGCACGCCACCAGACCAGGCGTCCGCGCGGCCCGCATGGTCGAAGTAGCCGCCCTTCGCGGCGGGAGCAGCCGCGCCCGCGGACGCGTTTGCGGCCAGCACCAGGACGGCGATCGCGGCAATTCTCCGAAGCATGAGCGACTCCTTTCGCGCGCTTGCGCGGCGTTGTACGATCCGGCCCCAATCCGATCCCGAAGGGAGCCCGCATGACCCCGTCGCTCACGGACACCGATCTCAAGCCCGCGCTCGATCGCCTTGCTGCCGCCAACAGCGCGGTCGCCCGGCGATATCCCGGGGACAGAAATGGCAGGCAGGCGGTGCACACCGTATACGGCGGCGCGCAGCTGTTCAAGGCCGACACCGCGAAGCGACTGGGCGTGCTCGCCCTCAAGGCGCTCGACGACTACGGCCCCGACGCGGTCAGCTTCGGCAGCGCGCTCGGCCTGCCCGGACGCCTGGTCGAGCCCGTGTACGCGCGGGTGCGCGAGAAGCTGGGCCGTGAGCCGGTCGAGGACTTCCGCATCGATTACGAGGATGGCTACGGCAATCGCCCCGACGCCGAGGAGGACGGCCACGCGGTCACCGGCGCCAAGGAGCTCGCGCGCGGCATCCAGGACGGCACGGCGGCGACGTTCGGCGGCATCCGCATCAAGACGCTCTCGCCCGAGCTCGCGGCGCGCAGCCTGCGCACGCTCGACCTGTTCGTCACCACGTTCGTGCGCGCGCACGGCGGGCGCTGGCACGAGGGCCTCGTGATCACGCTGCCCAAGATCACGCACCCCGACCAGGTCACGGTCTGCGCCGAGGCCCTCGAGGCGCTCGAGAAGAAGCTCTCGCTCCCGCTCGGCACACTCCCGATCGAACTCATGATCGAGACGCCGCAGAGCATCTTCGCGGCCGACGGCACGGCGGCCCCGCCCGCGCTCATCGCGGCGGGACACGGGCGCGTGGGCTCGGCGCACTTCGGCACGTACGACTACACGGCCTCGCTCGACATCACGGCGGCGCACCAGCACATGGCGCACCCGGCGTGCGACTTCGCGAAGGACGTGCTCAAGGTCTCGCTCGCGGGCACCGGGGTCCGCCTCTCGGACGGGGCGACCAACATCATGCCGGTCGGCCCGCACAAGGCTTCGGAGGGCTCGACGCTCACCAAGTCCCAGCTGCAGGACAACCGCCGCACCGTGCACGCGGCGTGGCGGCTCCACTACGAGCACGTGCGCCACTCGCTCGAGACCGCGTACTACCAGGGTTGGGACCTCCACCCGGGCCAGCTGCCGACGCGCTACGCGGCGGTCTACACGTTCTTCATGGAGGGGCTCGACGCGGCCGCCGAGCGGCTGTCGAACTTCGTCGGCAAGGCCGCGCAGGCGACGCTCGTCGGCGACGTGTTCGACGACGCGGCGACCGGGCAGGGACTGCTCAACTACTTCCTGCGCGCGATCAACTGCGGGGCGATCTCGGAGGCCGAGGCGGTGGCGCGGACGGGGCTGACGCTCGAGGACTTCCAGGGGAAGAGCTTCCTCGCAATCCTGAAGCGGCGGCGGGGGTGAGCGCCTCCATGGAGATCTCGCCCGAGCTCCGCGAGTTTGCCCAGCGCTATGCCAACGCCTGGAGCAGCCAGCAGCCTGGCAGCGTCGCATCGTTCTTCGCCGAGAGCGGGTCGCTGCGCGTCAACGGCGCCGATCCGGCGGTAGGCCGGCCGGCGATCACCGAGGTGGCGCAGGGATTCATGACGGCGTTCCCCGACATGGTCGTGACGCTGGAGGACCTGGTCCGTACGCCACGCGGGTTCGAGTTCCACTGGAGGCTCGTAGGCACGAACGACGGTCCGGGAGGCACCGGCAAAGGTGTCGATATCAAGGGCTACGAGGAATGGACACTCGGTGCCGATGGTCTCGTCCTGAATTCGGATGGTCACTTTGATGCTGCCGAGTACGCGCGCCAACTCGAGACCGGATTGGACCGCTAGCTAGCGGTCACGGATCCCAATCCTCAGACCGATCTCAGCCCACCGCCTCGTGATCACTTCCGTTCCTTCCCCGCGACGATCGCGGTGATGAGCGAATCGCCCGGAAACAATTCGACCGTCATCGCGAGCAGGCGCTTTGCGGCCGGGTCGACTTCCCCGTGCAACCTGCTTGCGCCATTCCAGCCTTCCATCGTGTCACAACTGTGGCAGAGTAAGACACTCGTCGTGTCCGCTCCCGCGATCCAGCGATACGCAATGTTCGGATTGAATAAGCAGGCCTTTGCTTCCGTCTGCCAACTCCCGGTGTCCAGCACCATCGCTCGGAGACGATCCAGCTGGATCTGACTGAGCGGCTTCCACGCAGTGCGGAGACGGTAGCCGGGTCCGCCGGGCTCGGCGATCGTGTTCACACTCGGGTCGAGGTTGTCGCGTTGCGGATCCACGAGCGCGGCCTCGACATGAGGGGAGTTACGGATCGATGCCTCGATCCCGGCGGGTATCACGCGGGCGAGTGACTCCGGATGTTTCCATGGCTGGCCGTTGAATCCAACGTCCTTCGAACGCGCACACGCGGCTGAAAGCAGCACGGCCACTGCGATCACCCAGCCAACGTACCGGCGACTCCGTTCGGACTCAGCTCCCACGATACGTCGTATACCCGAACGGCGAGACCAGCAGCGGCACGTGGTAATGCTGCGCCGCGTCCGTGACCTCGAACGCAATGGTCACCGATGGATGGAACGCCGCCACCCCCGCCGCGCGGAAGTAGGCCCCGGTCTCGAACGTCAGCCGCCACGCCCCCACCGCGAGCGCGGCGCCCGGAGTGAGCAGCGTCTTCACGCGGCCGTCGGCGTCGGTCACGCCGCGGCCGGCCTCGCAGAATTGTCCGGTGGCGTCGCGCCGCTCGAGCAGCACGGCGACGCCCGCGGCCGGGCGGCCGTGGGCGATGTCGAGAACGTGGGTCGTGATCGCGCTCATGAGCGAAGCAGTTTCTCCAGGCGCAGCCGGGTGATTTTCTTCTGTTCCTCGACCGCCACGCGAAATTCCGCGGCCGAGTCATTGTGCATGCGGGTCTCGAGTGCGGCAAGCATCTCCTCGGCGGTCTTGCCGGTCGCGCAGATCAGGAAGATCCAGCCAAAACGAGCCTCGTACGCGCGATTGCCCTCCTCGAGCGCGTGCCGCGTCGCGTCTTTCGTGCCCGCCACCCCGGCCTGCTCCTCGCGCGCCCAGTGCTGCGCCGCATGGGGTCCACCGTGCGGCGTGGCGCCGATGCGCGGGTGCGCGGCGAACGCCTCGCGCCAGTCGGCGTCGCTCAATGCGCTCATCGCGGCCTCGGCCGCGGCCGAGAGCGTCGCCTCGCTGCCGAACGGCCGCGCGGCCGCGAGCTCGCGCGCGAACTTCGATGCGCCCAGGCAGGCAAGCAGTGCCAACTCGGCTTCCGAGGGCACGAGCGCATCCAGTCGCGCGAGCGCGAGCGCCCGCCGCCCCACCGCATCGACGTGCCCGAACAATCGCAACCGGGCCACTCCCCCGTCGGGATGAATGCGCAGGCAGGCATGCGTCGCCGGGCCGGCATCGACGAGCGCATCCGTGAACTCACGCACGTCATGCGGCTCGAGCGGCGTCGACGCCAGCAGCATCGTCCAGCGGAACGCCGGCGCGGTGAGCTGTTCGATCGTGGCGCCCGGCGTGTCGGCGACCTCGATCGTGCAGGTGCCCGGCGCGTTGCCCTTGAAGTGCGAGGTGTCGGCGATCACGCGGTCGATCGTGCCGCGTGCGGCGAGGCGCAGGATCGCCCAGTCGTGGCCCGGGCCGCGGCGGCGGCGCGTCTCCCAGCCGTCGTGCATGCCGCGGCTCGCGCCCGGCAGGACGAGGTGGTGCCGACCGCCGAAGAACATGTCGCTCGCCGCGACCACCTGGCCGCCGTGCTCGAGCGCCGCGAGATCGACTTGCGGCACCGCTCCCGGAGGCGCGTCCGCCGGCCCGGCCACCGCGGCCGGGTCGGGCACGACCTCCCCGTGCACGCGCAGGCGCGCGACGCCGCCGTCGGGATCGATGTGGAGCTTGAGGTGCGTGAACCGCCAGGGCACCGCAACCGCGAACGCGTTGCGCGTATCGCCCGCGAGCAGCGTGCGCGGCAGGATTGCCGTCCAATGCGTCGCGTCGGACTGGAGCCGCTCCTCGGAGGCGTCGTGCGGAAGGGCCGCGCCCTCGATCCAACACGCCTCGGGGTAGTTGCCCTTGAAGTACGCGGTGTCGACCACCACGCCGCGCACCACACCGGGCATGCCGAGCCGCACGATCGCCCAGTCGTGGCCGGGCGTGCGGCGGCGGCGCGATTCCCAGCCGTCCATCCACTTGCCGCGGTCGGTGTACTTGTCCGCGATCCAGATCGGCGCCTCGTCCTTGACGAGGTTCTCCTTCTCGGCGAAGAAGTCGTCGTTCGCCGCGATCACCGTGCCGCCGAGGCGTGCCGACGCGAGGTCGACCAGTTGCTCGAAGTCGTTCATGCCGAAGCGTTCCTCTCCCTGGCCCGCGCCAGCAGTTGCCCGCGCGCGCCTTCCGTGAATTGCCCGTCCTCGTAAATGCGCTCGCCGCGCAGCCAGGTCGAGCGCACCCGCCCGCGCAGCGTCTTCCCGGCGTAGGGTGTGATCTTGTGCCGCATGTGGAGCTGCGCCGGCTCGACCGTCCACTCCGCGTCCGGGTCGAACAGGCAGAAGTCCGCGTCCATCCCGGGCGCGAGCGCACCCTTGCGATCGTCGAGCCCGACCAGGCGCGCGGGCGCGAGCGCCATCCAGCGCACGACGTCGACCAGCGTGTGCCCGCGCCGTGCCGCCTCGGTCCATACGACCGGCAACCCGAGCCCGAGCGAGCTCACGCCGCCCCACGCCTTGCCGAAGTCGCCGGTGTCGAGCGCCTTGCCGTCGGGCGGGCTCGGCGAGTGGTCGCTCGCGACCAGCGCGATCGTGCCCTTCGCGAGGCCCGCCCACAGGCGCTCGCGGTTCTCGGCCTCGCGGATCGGCGGCGCGCACTTGCACAGCGTCGCGCCGTCCGGGATGTCCTCGGCGGTGAGCGCGAGATAGTGCGGGCAGGTCTCTGCGCTCAACGCGAGGCCTTCCGCCTGCGCGGCGGCGATCACCGGTAACGCGTCGGCCGCCGAGAGATGGACGACGTGCACCTGCCCGCCGTGCGCGCGCATCAGCCGCACGAGCGTCGTGATCGCCTCCACCTCGGCCGCCTGAGGGCGCGAGGAGAGCCAGCTCGCGTAGCTGCGCGGCGTCCCGTGCGGCGCAGCGGCGGCGATCGGCCCCGCCGCCTCGGCGTGGACGATCAGGGTCGCGCCGAGCCGAACGCACTCCGCGAGTGCGCCGGCGAGAGCGGGTTCGTCGAGGGGCGGGAACTCGGGCACGCCGGAGTCGATCGTGAACGCCTTGAACCCGCACACGCCCCCATCGACCAACGCCGCAAACTCGCCGGCGTTGCCCGGCACCGCGCCGCCCCAGAACGCGACGTCGCACGTCACCTTGCTCGTAGCCGCTGCGCGCTTGAGCGCGAGCGCGGCGGGCGTGTTCGTCGGCGGCAGCGAGTTGAGCGGCATGTCGACTACGGTCGTGATGCCGCCCGCGGCGGCCGCGCGGGTCGCGGTCTCGAGGCCCTCCCAGTCGGTGCGACCGGGTTCGTTCGCGTGGACGTGCGAGTCGACGAGGCCGGGCAGCACGACGAGCTCGCGCGCGTCGATCGCATGCGCCGGGTCGAAGGAGGGGTAGTGAGCGTCGTGGGGATCGACGCGCACGATCCTGCCGTCCTCGATCACGAGGCACGCCGGGCGTTCCCCCTCGGGAAGCACGACACGCCGCGCGCGCACGAGGAGTCGCCGGGCCACGCTCAAGGGGCGTCGGGGGCGAGGAACGCGCGCACGAGGTTGCCCGCAATCCGCATGCGATAGTCGCTCGTCGAGCGCACGTCGTCGATCGGGGCGATATCGCTCGCGAGCGCGGCCAGGGCGGCTGCCGTGGCCTCGGGGCCGAGCCGCTTGCCGGTGACCGCGGCCTCGACCGCGTGCGCGCGGGCGGTGATCGGGGCCACGCTGCCGAACGCGAGCCGCGCCCGCGTCACCACGCCTTGGGCGTCGCGCTCGAGCACGCCGGCGGCGACGACCTTCGAGATCGCCTGCAGCTTGCGCGTGCCGACCTTGCGCCAGAAGTGCCGCGCCCCCGCTCCCGGCGCCTGCGCGGTCACGGCGGTGATCAGCTCGTCGGGCATGCGCAGCGACTTCTTGTAACCCGTGAAGTAGTCGGCGAGCGCGACCCAGCGCCGGCCACGCACGCTCGCCAGCTCGACCACGGCGTCGTAGGCGAGGAGCGCGGGCACGCCATCGGCCGCCGGCGAGGCGTTCGCGATGTTGCCCGCCCACGTGCCGCGGTTCTGGATCTGGAGCGCCCCGAGCTCGCGCGCCGCGGCGACGAGCAGCGGCAGACGCGTCGCGACCTGCGCGTCGTGGCGCGTCTCGCTGTAGGTCGTGAGCGCGGACATCGTGTAGGCGGCGCCGTCCCAGCGCGCGGGCGCGGACAACTCGGGCACCGCATGCAGGCTGACGAAGCGCGTCGGCGCCACCTGCCCCGCGTTGAACAGCACGTAGAGGTCGGTCGCCCCGGCGAGCGGCGTCACCGTGCCCGGTTGAGCCGCGCCCTCGGCGAGCAGCGACAGCGCTTCGCCCAACGCACGCGGGCAGGCGACGTCGAATTCCGCGAGCCAGCTCCTCACGCGCCCCCACCTTTCTGCGCGGCGGCGACCGCCTCGAAGATCTTGGTGTAGCCGGTGCAGCGGCACAGGTTGCCCGCGAGCGCCTCGGCCGGGCTCTCGGCGGTCTCCGGGTGCTCCGCGTAGGCGAGCGCCGCGAGGATCATACCCGGGGTGCAGATGCCGCACTGGGACCCGCCATGCGAGGCGAACGCGGCCTGGATCGGGTGGAGCGCGCCGTCCTTCGCCGCGACGCCCTCGATCGTGGTCAGGGCACGGCCCTCGACCTGGCACACGGGCACGAGGCAACTCATTACCGGGCGACCGTCGACCAGCACGGTGCACGCGCCGCACTCGCCCTCGCCGCAGCCCTCCTTCGTGCCGATCAGGCCGAGGTCCTCGCGCACCACGTCGAGGAGCCGGCGCGCGGGGTGGACGTCAATGTCGTGCTGCGCGCCGTTGACGGTGAGCGTGAGCTTCATCGCGCCACTTCCACCGCGGCGTCGAGCGCGGGCAGCACGCGCTCGGGCAGGAAAGGAATCTTTGTCAGCACGATGCCGAGCGCGTCGGCGAGGGCCGCGCCGATCGCGGGGGCGGGGCCGTCCATCGGCAGCTCGCCGATGCCCTTCGCGCCGCCCGGGCCGTGCGCGTAGCGGTGCTCGTGGAAGGCGACCCGAATCGGCGGCGCGTCGGCGGCGGTGGGCACGATGTAGTTCGTCAGCTGGTGGTTCGCCATCGCGCCGTCCTTGAGCACGACCTCCTCGGAGATCGCCCAACCGATGCCCTGCGCGACGCCGCCCTCGATCTGCCCAGCGGCGAGCGTCGGGTGGAGCACGCGCCCGACCTCCTGCACCGCGACGAAGTCCCTGACCTCGACCTGCGCGGTGAGCGCATCGACCTCGATGTCGGCGACCTGCGCCGACCAGGCGTAGGTCGCGTAGGCGTCGCCGGTGTAGGTCGCGTCATCCCAGGTCACGTTGGGCGGCGGCTCGTACTGGCGTTCGAAGCGGGCCGGCCCGCCCGCGGCCACGTGCGCCCGGGCCGCCGCGCGGAACTGCGCCGCGTCGTAGCCCGATGCCGACAGCCCTCCGCTCGCGACCAGTGCGGCCTTGAGGTCCATCGCCGCGTGGTCGATCAGCCCGCCCACGACCATGGTCGTGCGCGAGGCCACCGTCGGCCCGCTGTCCGGCACGACCGCGGTGTCGGGGTCGGCGACCTCGATGTCCGAGAGCGCGAGCCCGAGGCGCTCGGCGACGATCTGCCCGAACACGGTGATCGTGCCCTGCCCGATGTCGGTGCTCGCCGCGAGCACGCGCACGTGGCCGTCGGGCGCGAGCTCGACCGCCGCGCGCGAGGCGAGCTTGACCTCGCCCGAGCCGGTGAAGCCCGAGCCGTGGAAGAACGTCGCCACGCCGAGCCCGCGCCTCGAGGCGCCGGGCTGCGCGTTGTGGCGCGCGTGCGCCGCATGCCGCGCGGGCCAGTCGATCATCGCCATCGCCTCGTCCAGCAGGGACTCGAGCCCCGGGTCCTCGGCGAGCACCTGCCCGGTGGGCAGCGTGTCGCCGGCGCGCAGGAAGTTCTTGCGCCTCAGCGCGAGCGGGTCCATGCCCAGTTCGCGCGCAGCGCGCTCCATGTGCATCTCGATCGCGAAGATCGTCTGCGGCGCGCCGAAGCCGCGGAACGCGCCGTAGGGCGGCGCGTTCGTGAGCACGGCGCGGCTCCGGATCGAGACGTCGTCGCAGCGATACGCGCCCGCGGCGTGCAGCGTTCCGCGCGAGAGCACGACCGGCGAGAGCGTGAGATATGCGCCGCCGTCGAGGTCGACCTCGATGTCGAGCGCGAGCAGGGTGCCATCTTGGGCGAAGCCCGCGGTGATCTTCGTCCGGCTCGGGTGGCGCTTGGTCGTCGCCCACATGTCCTCGAGCCGGTCGTAGATCAGCTTCACCGGGCGGCCCGCCTTCCATGCGAGCAGCGCGGCGTGGCCGGCGATCACGTTCGGGTACTCCTCCTTTCCGCCGAAGCCGCCGCCCGTGACGGTCTGGACGACGCGCACCTTCGCGGGCGCCAGGTCGAACAGCGGGCCGAGCGCCTTGTGCACGTAATACGGACACTGCATCGAGCCCCACACCGTCACGCCCTTGCCCGGCGATGCCATCGCCACGATCCCCTGCGGTTCGATATAGAGCTGCTCCTGTGCGCCGGTCTCGTAGGTGCCCGTGACCACGACCGCGGCGCGCGCGAGCGCGGCACGCGCGTCCCCACGCGCGACGTGGAAGCGCTTGAACACGTTGTCGGCGCCGTACTGCGCGTCGCCCCTGGCGCCGGCGGCGAGGCTGTCGTCGATCGTGAACGCGGGCGCCTCGGGTTCGATGTCGAGTTCGATCAGGCACGCCGCCTTCTCGACCAGGCCCTTGTCGGCGTGCGCGATCAGCACCACCGGCTCGGCGACGTGGCGCACCTGGTCGGACACGAGGTAGGGCTGGTCGGTGTCGATCAGCGTCACGACGTTCACGCCGGGGATGTCCTTCGCGGTCACGATCGTGAACTCCTCCCACGGCACGCCGGGCAGGTAGCGAATGCCCGTGAGCCGCCCGCGCGCGACCGTGGTGCGGATGGTCTTGCCGTGGAGCAGGTTCTCGAACGGGACGTCGTCGATATAGCGCGCGCTGCCGGTGACCTTGGCGGCCCCGTCGGTGCGGGTGGGCGATTGTCCGAGCCAGTGATCGGGGGTCATGCGCCTCAGCTCTCCGGTGCGCCGTGGGCGATCCAGCGCGCGAGCAGGGCGCGTTCGTCCTCGGTCATGTTGGTCATGTTGCCGAGCGGCATGGTGCGGGTCTCGACGACGCGCTCCTGGATGCGCCTCGCATAGCGATGGAGCGTGCCCGGCGTCTCGAAGTTGACGCCCCCGGGCGCGGACCCGAAGGAGGCGATGCGCGGCGCGGTCGAGTGGCAGGCGATGCAGCGCGCGAGCACGACCGCCTGCACCGCGGCATAGGACGGCGCGGGACCGTCGGCGCGCGCGGGCGCCGGGCCCCCGCTCATGCCCTGGAGCTTCGCGGGCGCCGTGAACGCGACCAGCGCCACGGCCGCCGCCGCGATCGGCGCGAGCGCCCAGTGCTTGCGGGGCGACTTGCCGATCATCACGTAGCGCGCGAGCATGCCGACCACCACGAGCAGCCCGAGCACGAGCGCGCGCCAGGGCGTGCCATAGGTGCCGGGATAGTGATTGCTGATCATGACGAACAGCACCGGGAACGTCATGTAGCTGTTGTGCACCGAGCGCAGCTTGGCCTTCTGGCTGTTCGAGAAGTCGGGCGTTCGTCCCTCGTCCGTGGCGCGGATCATCGCGCTCTGGGCGGGGAGGATGCGCTCCCACACGTTGAGCACCATGATCGTGCCCAGCATCGCGCCCACGTGGAGGAACGCGGCGCGCCCCGAGAACACGCGCGTGGCGGCGTAGATCGTGAGCCCGAGCAACGCGAGCGAGATCGCCGCCGCGACACCCGGCGCGCGCGTGCCGAGCCCCTGCCACAGCGCGTCGTACACGGCCCAGCCCGCGAACAGCATGGCGATGCCGATCCCGGTCGCCCACAACGGCGAGATCCCCGAGACCGCCGGGTCGGTCAGGTAAATGCCGCGGGTCGAGTAATAGACGAGCCCGAGCAGCGCCCCGCCGGTGAGCAACGTGATCATGGCCTCCCACTTGAACCAGTGGAGGACCTTTGGCATCCGGCCGGGGCCGATCTTGCGGCGCTGGACCTCGTAGAAGCCGCCCGAGTGCACCATCCAGAGCGAGCCCTCGAGGTCGGCATCGCCGCGGGCGGGATCCGCCGGCTCGAGGTGGCCGTCGAGCCAGATGAAGTAGAACGAGCTTCCGATCCAGGCGATGCCGGCGATGAGGTGGGCCCAGCGCACGACCAGGCCGATCCATTCCTGTGGGGACATGGGGCGCATTGTGCCCTAAGCGGCAACGGGTGCGCCACCCTCGCGACCCGGGCCGGGAGTGCTTGCGCCCGCCCGGGCGGGCCGCTATGCTCCCGCGCAGTCTTCTTGCCGGATTCCCCACGCGCCAGTTCCCCATTGAGACGTCCGAGCCCGACCATCAGGAGGCTGTCCATGACCCGCCGCGACCTCATTCTGCCCCTGCTCGCCCTGATCGCCGTCGTCTGCGCGCCTGCACCTGCGCGCGCGGACGCGTGCGCACCAATTCCTCCCGGTCTCGTCGGTTGGTGGAAGCTCGATGGCAACGGGCTCGATGAGACGGGTAATCACAATGGCGGGGCGGTTGGATCGGGCTCATTCGTCCCCGGGCTGGTCGGCGCCGGCTACCGGAGCAACGCGGCGAACAACGCCGTCCTCGTGCCGCATGACGCTGGCCTGAACGTGACCAACTTCACGGTCGACGCCTGGGTCTATCTCGACGCGATCCCCTGCTACAACATGCCGGTGGCGTGGAAGGGCACGGCGTCGGGCGCGGACATCACGACGCCGTTTTCGATCGGAATCTACGGAACCTGCGAGAGGCCCTCGCTGACAGGACAGCCGTTCATCATCCTCTCGGACGGCACGCTCGAGCAGGAAGTGGACGCCCCTACCGCCATCCCCGTCGGCACCTGGACTCACCTCGCGGCGACCGCCGACGGGACGACGTTCACGATCTACGTCAACGGCGTGGCCGTCAACTCGACCGCGCAGACGATGGCGCCTCAGTTCAACACGCAGCCGCTGGTGTTCGGAGGCCTGGTCGGTGCCGGCGCCGTGAACTACATCGACGGGATCGTGGACGAGGTCGAGTTGCACTCGCAGGCCGCAACGGCAGCCCAAATCGCGGCCATCTGGGCCGCCGGGAGTGTAGGCAAGTGCCCCATCATTACGCCTGCACACGAGGCCAGCTGGGGTTCGGTGAAGGCAATCTACCGCTGATCGGACGCGCGGTTGACGTATCCGTGGGGGGCGTTGTAGCGTCGCTCCCGCCCCCATGACCCCTTTGCAGGAGCGTCCTCCCACGTTCCGAATCCGCCCGCTCTGGTTCGCCCTGCTCGCGATCCTCCCGCCCGGTGGAGGCGCGTTCACCGGGCCTGACCCGCGCGTCGACCTGCTCGGCTCGTGATCCCATCACGCCGGCGATCTCAACCTCACGATCGATCTCCGCGCCGGCGGCGCCGGCACGATCGGCGACCAGGCCATGCGCTACGAGGTCGCGGGGGACCAGCTCGTCATCGCGCTGGACGGGGAGAAGACCGCATACGGCTACTAGCTCTCCGGGAACACGCTCGTCCTGACCGGCGGCGACCTCGAGGGGCCCACGTCGTTCGTGCGCGCAGGCGCGGCACCCAAGCCCGGAATCGGCGCCGTGCTCAAGGCCAAGCCCCCCGCCGCCGGGCCGGCCCCGGTCGGTCCCATTGGCTCGTGGGAGGCGCGCAACGAGCGCGGCGCCCTCGGCTTCACGTTCCAGCCGGATGGCGGCGGCGCGATGAACGGAATC
Source organism: Candidatus Eiseniibacteriota bacterium (assembly GCA_046598045.1). GTDB lineage: Bacteria > Eisenbacteria > RBG-16-71-46 > RBG-16-71-46 > DASYSL01 > JANPEF01. The sequence goes on along the minus strand of JBKJJJ010000215.1, from coordinate 106,686 downwards.
CCGATCCAGTGGTCGTACCATGACGGCGCGCTCTCGATCGCCATGCAGGGCCACCCCGTCTCCTACCGCGCGAGCTTCACCGCCGAGACGATGCAGCTCTCGGGCGGCGACCTCCAGCAGGAGGTCACGCTGCGAAGGATCGCCGGGCCGAGCGCCGCCGACGCCCACATCGTGGGCACGTGGCGCGCCACGTCCGGCCCCATGATCGAATTTCGCCCCGACGGCTCGGGCGTGAACCGGCGTGGGCCGTTCCACTACACCGCGACCGGGGGCGTGCTCCTGTATGACGACGGTTCCGCCCTCGTGCTCATGAGCTATCACATCCAGGGCGACCAGCTCGTGGTCGAGACGCAGACGGAATCATCGACCTTCGAGCGCGCGGCGGCGGACGCCCACGTCACGCATGCCTCGGCGACTGCCAGCAAGAGCCGGCAGGTCTTCATCAACCAGGCAAAGCTGTCCGACGCCGAGGTGCAGCAGTACGAGCGTCAATTCCGGGTGCGCATCGTCGACGGCTCCTACTGGTACGACCGCGTATCGGGCGCGTGGGGCGTGACCGGCGGACCGACGATGGGACTCCTGCCGCCTGGGCTGAACCTGGGCGGGCCGTTGCACGCCGACGCTTCGGGCGGCGGGACCGGCGTATTCGTGAACGGCCGCGAGTTGCACCCGCTCGATGTCGCCGCACTGCAGAAGCTCACGCCCGTCCAGCCCGGCCGATCCTGGGTGCAGGCGAACGGCAATTGCGGGTACGAGGGCAATCCGACCCCGATCCTGAACCTCGTGCAACTCTCGAATGCGGCAAACTCGCGCTCGGGCGGCAGCTATCACAGTCGCAGCGACATCACCGGCATCGGCTCGGGCGGCGACGGCCACACCAGCTCCGTGATGGGCAAGGATTTCAGCGTGATCATCGGGGACCAGCGCGGCTTTTGAGAGATGCCGGGAGCAGGGCTCGAACCTGCACGGCCTTGCGGCCAGCGGATTTTAAGTCCGCTGCGTCTGCCAGTTTCGCCATCCCGGCCGGCTCCACGGGTGACTCTAGCAGATCAGCGGAATGACGCATTGGGATGGTCGGTGCTATTCTAGGCGGCCCCGGGGTGGCTCGGTGACCTCGCGGGTCGGAGGCAACATGCTCAACTTGATCGGACGAATGTTCCTCCTGCTCGTCCTCTCCGCAAGCCCGCGCGCGGCCTCGGCCGAAACGCTCGGCGTATCGGATCCGCGATTCTCGATCTTCCCAAGCCGCATTCGCATGTGCCCGGCGGGCGACCTCAACCAGAGCGTGAACCCGCGCGACGTCAACAACGCATCGCTCGCCGGCGTGACGGTCGAACTTGATTTCTGCGCGTGCCCGCTCGTGAAGCTCTGCCCCGCCGTCCCGGGCGACCCTTACACGATCGTCGACGGCTGCAAGGTCCGGGCGGTCAGCAACGCTTCGGGCTTCGCGTTCTTTCCCATTCGCGGCGGCGGCCTGTGCAGCGGCCCCGTGCAGTTGAGCGCCAACGGCGTTGTGCTCGGAAACCTCCGCTATTCGGTCTCTCCCGATCAAGACGGAGGCGGCTCGGTCGACGGGACCGACGCCACGATCATGCAATCAAAGATCGGCAGCGCGGACCTCACCGGGGATCTCGACTTCAACGGCTTCGTCGACGCCGCCGATGCGGCCCTCCTTGCCGCTCACGCCGGGCACGCCTGTGCGAACGTGACCCCCGCGCGCGAGTCGAGTTGGGGTCGGCTCAAGGTCAGCTATCGCTGATCCGATGTTTCGGAGGATGGTGCCGGGAGCAGGGCTCGAACCTGCACGGCCCTGCTGAGTGCAAACGGCCCGCCCCAGTATCGATCCCGGACCGGCTGCGTCAACGGTAGAGGCTCTTGAGTTGCCCCCACGTGGCAAACCGAACCTCCGTTACCTGGTCGGTCGCGCTGCATTGATAGTTCTTGTTGACGGGGAGCCCTTGGGGGGCCCCCAGGTACACCCACCAGAAACAGGGATTCGGAGTGTCGGTCACGACCTCAAGGGAGTCGTTGAATCTATAGTTCGGGACCGCACCGCAGGTCCACGTGGCCGTGCCGAGGACCGGGTCCACGCTCGCGTGCATCCACGACGGGCCGGACGCCTCCAGGATGCGGGTCACGGGACTGGTTCCCCCGTACGTCGAGGTGTCGGTCCTGACTCCGTAGAGCGGCACATCGTAACGGTCAAAGAATCCGATCACCGATCGATAGCGCGGGGGATCGACCTGGATTTGCGTGGAGCGGATCTGATAGACGAAGACGCCTGCGTCGGCGCTTGCCAGGAGCCCGACTGCGGTCATTCCGAATGCCAGAACGAGCAAGATGTGGCGCATCGCCTCCCCCTCTTGCCTGCGATACCCGGCTCTGCAGAGGGAAGTTCCCGGCCGCCTCAAACGAACGGAGACGAGCCCTTCGCCGGCTCGCGGCCCTTGTAATGCCGGCCCGCCCGGGACCTCGGATCGCTTCCGGGCGCGACTAAGGGGTGGCGCGCCAAAGGCGTGCCACCCCTCGAGCGACCACATCCGTAATCAGAGTTCAGGAAGGGTGAGACGCGGGTCGCGCCCGGAAGCGATCTGAGGGCCCGGTGCTAGTGCCCGCCCGACCATTCCTCAGGTGCTCCGCTCGGGATGCCGAGCGAGGACAGCATCGGGTACTTGCTCGCGAAGTTGAGGAACGTGAGCACGAACCCGCCGAGGAACCCGAGCATGACGCCGATCTGGCCGGGGCCGAGGTCGAAGAGCTTCGGGTTGACGCTCGGCTGGACCAGCATGTTGCGCTCGAGCCAGATGCCCACCAGCGCGATCAGCGCGAACCACTGGTGGAGCTGCGGATTCTTCTTGGTCGTCCAGTTCATCAAGCCGGCGAACGGCACCAGGAACGCGCACGCGAACACGGCCCATGCCCACACCTGGAACGGCGGGTGCAAGCGGAGCACGACGTAGGGCGTCTCCTCGCTCAGGTTGCCGTACCAGATCGGCAGGAACTGCGACCAGTACGAGTAGATCCAGAACAGCGAGAACGCGAACAGGAGCTTGCCGAGCGTGTGGTACTGCTCGGTCGCGATCGGGCTTTCGAGCCCGAGCGGCTTGCGCGTCCAGATCGTCGCCAGGCTGAGCACGGCGAGGCCCGTGTAGAGCGTGCTCATGAAGATGAACGCGCCGAACAGCGTGCTCACCCAGTGCGGATCGAGCGCCATCAGGACGTCGAACGCCCAGATCGTGTAGACCAGGCAGTACAGCAGGATGAACCACGGCGAGAGGTTCAGCAGCGTGTGCTGGGTCTTCGCGAGATCCGGGGGCGTCGTGCCCGCGCGCTTGACGTAGAGGTCGCGCAGCCGCGTCGGCACCCTGTCCTTGAGCCGCGCGAGGTCGGGCCGGAGCGACATGCCGAGCAGGTGACGCGACATCAGCACCAGCGCCCCCATCAGGATCGCGTTGCGCGCCACGAAGAACGGCCAGTTGAGCCACGCCGCCTTCTGCGCGATCGGCTCGTGGAACCACGAGTAGAGCGACGATCCACCGAGGCCCAGGAAGATCATCATCAGGACCCACGCCACCGGCAGGAACGCCGACATGGCCTCGGCATAGCGCACGAGGCTCGATGCCCACTTGTGGCCGCGCGCGGTGCGGGCGATCGCCGCCCACACGATGCCGGCCTGGGCGATGCCCATGAAGAACACGAGGTTGATCAGGTACGCCTGCCACGCGGACTTCACGTTGCCGGTCAGGTACAGGTAGAAGAACGCGGCGACGCCGACGATCACGAGCGCGGAGGCGATCATCCGACCGCGCTTGAACTCGATCTTGCCGGTCTGCTGGACGGCGTCTTCGTAGGTGACCAGGGCGGCTTCGTGGGTCATGGCTTCTTCAGGGTCCGCACGTAGTTGACCACGTCCCAGGTGCGCTCGGGCGTCAGCGCGTAGGCGTATCCGGGCATGATCACGTTGCCGTGGCGGATCGTGTAGTAGATGGAGCCGTTGCTGCGCGCACCCTGCAGGTCGGCGGTCGTCAGGTTCATGGGCGGAATCGGGAGGCTCTTCGCCACCGTGCCGTTGCCCTCGCCACTCATGCCGTGGCACGGCGTGCAATACGTGTAGAACGCGTTCTTGCCGCGGCGGAGCGAGGTCGTGTCGGCGGCGACGGTGTTCACCAGGTTGTTCGAGTCCTCGCGCTTGCCGTCGTCGATCCGGCCGGTGATCGGCACCACGCCGTCGGGCGGCATGAGCGGCATCTCCTGCGGCTTGATCGAGACCTGGTAGTCGAGGTCGTGCGTCCAGGGCAGGGACAGGAGCCCCGTCGCCCACAGCAGCGACAGGCCCGCCACCGCGCCCACGAACACCAGCCCGTACTTACGCGGCGTCAACGCGCACCTCCTCGGCCCCGGCGCCGCGCAGCGTGGCGGCCACGCCATCGGCATCGTCGCGGCCGCACGGGACGAAGATCCCGAAGCGGTCCTCGACGAAGCGGGCGTCGAACGCCTCGCCCTGTACGAGGTCCGGCAGGCCGGCGAAGAACAGCATGGCGAACAGGTTCGTCAGGCCGCCGATCAGCACCGTGGACTCGAACATGATGATCATGAACGGCGGGATCGAGAGGATCTCCTTGCCGTTCGTGACCAGCGGCCAGTCGAGCGCCGTCCAGGCGCACAGCGTGAACCCGAGGATGCCGCCCGTCAGGCCCCCGATCAACGTGCACCAGCGCACTGGGGAGGGTGTCTCGTCGATCGCCTCGGCGATGTCGTGGTTCGGCACCGGCGTCATGACCGTGAACTTCTTCCTGCCCTTCGCCTGGAGCGACTTGATCGCGTCCACGACGGAGTCGGCGTGTTCGAACACCGCGAGGACGCCCGGCGGGGTCTTGCTCATGCCGCCTTCTTCTTGAGCGGAGTCGCGAGGATCTCCTTGATCTCCGCGATCGCCATCGCCGGCAGGAACTTGACGAACAGGAGGAAGAACATGAAGAACCAGGCGAACGAACCGGCGGTGATGCCGAGCTCGACCCATGTCGGCGCATAGAGCTTCCACGCGAACGGCGGGAAGCTGTGCGACAGCGACTGCACGATGATCACGAAGCGCTCGAACCACATCCCGATGTTGACGAAGATCGAGATGATGAACATGCCCCAGATATTCGTGCGAACCGAGCGCTTGATGCAAAGCAGCGGGATCAGGCAGTTGCACAGCACCATGATCCAGTACGCCCAGCCCATCGGGCCGAACGCGCGGTCCCAGAACACCGACTTCTCGTAGAGGTTGCCGCCGTACCAGGCCATGAACATCTCGGCCGCGTACGCGTAGCTCACGATCAGCGACGTGAACAGCAGGATCTTGCCCATGCTGTCGAAGTGCCAGTCCTGCAGGTAGGCCTCGAGCTTGAAGATCTTGCGCATCGGGACCATGAGCGTGATCACCATGCCGATGCCCGAGAAGATCGCGCCGGCGACGAAGTAGGGCGCGAAGATCGTCGAGTGCCAGCCCGGATTGATCGACATCGCGAAGTCCCAGGAGACGACCGAGTGCACCGAGAATACCAGCGGCGTCGCGAGCGCGGCGAAGTAGGTGTACGCGTTGTTGTAGTGCTTCCACTGGCGGTTCGTCCCCCGCCAGTTGAACGACAGCAGCGTGTACAGCTTCTTGCGGATGCCCGTGGCGCTCTCGCGCGCGACCGCGACATCGGGAATCAGCCCGACGATGAAGAACACGGACGAGATCGTCAGGTAGGTCGTGACCGCGAACACGTCCCACTCCAGCGGCGAGCGAAAGTTCGTCCACAGCTGGCGCGAGTTCGGGTACGGGATCAGCCAGTAGAAGAACCACACGCGCCCGAGATGGATCAGCGGGAACAACCCGGCGGTCATGACGGCAAAGACCGTCATGCCTTCGGCGGTGCGGTAGATCGAGTTTCGGAAGCGCGCCCGGAACAGGAACAACACCGCGGAGATGAGCGTGCCCGCGTGGCCGATGCCGACCCAGAACACGAAGTCGGTGATGTACGTCGCCCACATCACGGGGCGCGTATAGCCCGCGACGCCGAGCCCGGTGCGCACCTGGTGCACAAAGCACAGCACGCCGAACCCGAGCACGAGGAGATCGATCACGAACAGCGTCAACCAGGCCGACGTGGGCGGCCGGATCATCGTGAGGATGTCCTGATTCACCTTCTTGTAAGTGAGATTCGACACGTCGTGTTCCTCAGACCGCCGGGACGCCGCGCGTGACCTTCTTCAGATAGGTCACGGACGGATAGGTGTTCAGGTCGCCGAGAATCTTGTAGCCCCGCTCGCTCTCGATGCGCTTGACGATCGCGCTCTCCGGGTCCATCAGGTCGCCGAATACGATCGCCTGCGTCGGGCAGGTCTGCTGGCACGCGGTGCGCACGTCGCCGTCCTTGACCTTGCGATTCTCGTCCTTCGCAAGGTCCTTCGCGTCGCGGATACGCTGGATGCAGAACGTGCACTTCTCCATCACGCCCTTGTCGCGCACCGTCACGTCGGGATTGAGCTGCCAGTTGAGCGGCGCCGGGAACTTGTACGAGAACCAGTTGAACGCGCGCACCTTGTACGGGCAGTTGTTCGCGCAATAGCGCGTCCCCACGCAACGGTTGTAGATCATCGCGTTGAGGCCCTCGGGATTGTGATAGGTCGCGTACACCGGGCACACGCTCTCGCACGGCGCCGCGCCGCACTGCTGGCACATCACCGGCACGTGGCGCACCTCGACGGTGCCGTCCTTCTCCTGGTAGTAACGCTCGAGCCGCAGCCACATCATCTCGCGCCCGCGGGCGATCTGCTCCTTGCCGACGACGGCGACGTTGTTCTCGGCGCTACAGGCCACGATGCAGGCCTGGCAGCCGTTGCACGAGTTGAGGTCGATCGCCATCGCCCAGCGGTGGTTCGCGAAGTGCGCGTAGGCCGAGTTCGGCGCTTCCTTCGCGGCGTTGGCGATCGGGTCGGGCGGCACGATCGCGCCTGCGAACCCGGGCTCGTGCATCGCCTCTTCCGCCCTCTCCTCCGCGCTCTTGGGCTTGCCGATCTCGGTCAGCGGAATCGCCTGCGCGACGCCACGGCCCATCTGGTGCGACTGCCCGCCCTGGAGCTTGTCGCCGCCGACGTACACCAGCTTGTGCGGCTTGCCGGTCTTCGCGATGGTCGCCCGCGTCGAGACGTAGGCGAGCGCGCCCGAGGCGTCGAACGTCAGCGGCAGCGCCGCCAGGGCGTTCGCGCCGCGGTCCTTTGCGTACTGGCCGTAAGCGGCGTGGCCCTGGCCGGTGCCCATCGCCAAGACGTCCGGGCGGATCACGATCGAGTCATAGACCGCGGTCTCGATCGTGCCGGCCGCGGTCTTGACGCTGACGAGGTCGCCGCGCTCGAGGCCGAGCTTCTTCGCGGTCTCCGAGTGCATCTCGATCCAGTGGTCCCACACCACCTTGGTCACCGGGTCGGGAAGCTCCTGCAGCCACGGCTTGTTCGCGCCGCGGCCGTCGTACAGGTTGGGCGACGGGTAGACCACGAGCGGCATGCCGCCCGCGTCGCCCGCGAGCTCGGCCGGCGCGAAGTCCATGCCGCCGAGCGCGCCCAACGAGGCGCCCGCGCCCGAGGCGGCGCCCGCACCGGCGCCCGCGGTAAACACGCCGCCGTTCTGGAGCGCGACGTCCCACGAGCTGTACGACCACACGCCCTGGAGCAGCGCGAGCCAGCCTGGCCCCGCGAGCACGCCCTGGTCCTTGCCGATCGTCTTCGCGGTCGCATAGAGCACGTCCGGCGTGCTCATGGTCTCGAACACGGGCCGCATGCCCGGCTGGATCAGCGAGTTGACGCCTGTCCAGCCGCGATGATCGCCCCACGACTCGAGCGGGTGATGATCCGGCAGGATGAGGTCGCACAACTGCGCGGTGTCGTCGGGATAGGACGAGAACGAGACCTTGAACGCGACCTTCTTCGCCGCGACGGCGAAGCCCATCGCCTTCGGCAGCGAGTACGCCGGGTCGGTGCCGTGCACCAGCAGCACGCCCACGCCGCTCGCATTCATCGCCTCGACCGCCTTGCCCGCCTCGGCGGCCGAAACCGTCGTGCCGAGGTTGAGCGTCTTGTCGAAGCGGATCGTCGTGCCCACGCCGCCGGCGACGGAGGTCAGCACGTTCGCCGCGACCACGGCCTGCGTGGCCTTCGCGCCCTGCGCGGAGATGCCGCCCGCGATCGCGAGCGCCGGGCCCTGCGCGGCGAACTCGCGCGCGAGACGCTTGAGCACCTCGGCCTTCACGCCGACCTGCTCGGCGACCGCGTCGGGAGCGAACTTCGCGAGGTCGATGCCGCCGGTCGGGCCCTTCGCCAGCCCCGCGGCCACGATCTCGTGCGCCATCGCGAGCGCGGCGATGGCCTCGGTGCCGGGCTTGATCGCGACCCACTCGTCGGCGTTCGAGCCGGTGAGCGAGAGCCGCGGCTCGAATGCGACCATGCGGCCCTTCGACGAGTCGGCGCCGTGCTTGAGTGCGAACTGGCGCGCGTACTCGACCGGCGAGATCCACGTCTCCATGAAGTCCGCACCGAACGTGAACACGGTCGTCGCCGCCGCGAAGTCGTAGGTCGGGATCACGGCCTTGCCGAATGCGAGCCGGTTGCCCTCGCGCACCGCCTCCCACGAGAACGGCTCGTAGGCGACGCGCGAGGCGGGCGTGAGCGCGCTCGTGAATGCGTCGTATACCAGCTCGCGCGTGCCCGTCTCCTGTCCGGTCCAGAACTGGACCGCGCCCGAGCGCGCCTTGAGCTTGTCGGCGAGGATGCGCAGGCCCTCTTCCCAGGTCGTCTTCAGGAACGAGCCGTCCGACTGGCGAACCATCGGCGCGGTCCAGCGATCGGGGTTGTAGAGGCCGTGCATCGCCGCCTGACCGCGCTGGCAGAGGCCACCCTGGTTGACCGGATGGTTCGGGTTGCCTTCGACCTTGATCGCGCGGCCTTCGCGCGTCTTGATGTGCAAACCGCAGCCCGCCGGGCACTCGCGGCAGGTCGACGCATAGTAGGTGGCGACGCCCGGAATCACGTTCTCGGGCGGCGTGACATACGGGTAGAGGCGCGATGGCGGCGGCGGGAACTCGAGGCACCCCGCCGCCGTGGTGGCGGCCGCAGTGACGCCCGCGAGCTTGAGGAAGTCGCGCCGCTTCAGCGAGTTCAGCTGGCCTGTGGTCTCGTCGCTCATGCCCTCGTCCCTACCTGTGGCAGGTGTAACAGTCGAGACTCGCCGGGTGCGCCGCGTTCTCGCGGTTCGCCTTGTGACAGCCGACACAGAATCCCATTCCGAGATTGTTCACCCGATAGACGACGTCCATCGTGCGCACGTCGCCGTGGCAGGTGAAGCAGCTCACCCCCGCCTTGACGTGGCGCTTGTGGTTGAAGCCCACGTGGTCGGGCAGCCAGTGCACCTGCACCCAGGGAATCGCCTGCTTGTCGTCGTAATACTTGGTCAGCCTCGCGATCTGGGGGCTGTCCTTGGTCTGGGTGCTGGTGTGCTTGATGTAGCGGTGGCAGTTCATGCAGGTCTCGACGTTCGGATAGTTCGCGACCGGAGACTTGTCCACGTTGGTGTGGCAGTAGCCGCAGTCAATCCCGAGCTTTCCGGCGTGCAGCTTGTGGCTATAGTGGATGGGCTGCTCGAGGGCGGGGCCCTTGGGCGCCGTCGGAATGCCCGGATTGAGCGTGTCCGTGGGCTTGGCCGCCTGGAGCGAGGTGGCGCCGAACACGAGGGCGCACACTCCGAGCGCGAAGCCGACGATCAAGGTCATGCGAGTGCGGGTCATCGGGCGGCGGCGATTCCTTCTATGGAACGCGTGGTCCGTAACTCGAGCCGTCGGCGAAGAAGAGGGCGCCATCGGTCGTGAAATATTTCTCAAGCCGCGCGGACGTTAGCAACGCGCCTCTATGAGCGTCAACAGGTTTCAATTCGGCGTGAAGCCGAAAAACCGATGCCGCATCATGCTAGGCATGCCCTAGCGCATCAGTAGGACATGGGGAGGCTCGCTTGGCCAGGTGGGAGCACGAACTCGAGGTCGCGACGCGCGCCGCACAGGAAGCGGGACGCGTGGCGCTCGGCTATTTCAAGAAGGACCCGCGGGTCACGATCAAGTCCGACCGCTCTCCCGTCAGCGAGGCCGACCACGCCGCCGATCGCGTGATCATCGAAGCGCTCAAGGCCGCGTTCCCCGAGGACGGCATCCTGACCGAGGAGTCGGGCGACGCGCCCGGCCCGAGCGGCCGGCGCTGGATCGTGGACCCGATCGACGGCACGCGTCCGTTCCTGCGCGGCATCCCCGACTGGTCGAACCTGATCGCGCTCGAGGCCGACGGCGAGGTCGTGGTCGGCATCCTCAACCTGCCCGCGCATGGCGAGCTCTATGCCGCGGCGCGCGGGCTCGGCACGACCCGCAATGGTGCGCAGGTGCGCGTCTCGCAGACCACCGACCTGTCGAATGCCGTGGTCACACTCGGGCAACTCTCGAACGGGCTGCGCATGCTGGGCGACGATGGTTTCCGCCGGCTCGTCGGCTCGGTCGGGCTCGCGCGCGGCTACGGCGACGCGCGCGGCCCGGCACTCGTGCTCGCAGGCCACGTCGACGCGTGCCTCGAGTTCGACGTCGCGCTGTGGGACATCGGCCCGTTCCCGGTGCTGTTCGAGGAGGCGGGCGCGAAGTACACCGACCTCGACGGCGTAAGGCGCTGGCCGGTGCGCTCGGGGCTGGCGGCGAATGCGGAGCTGCACGCGCAGTTGCTCGAGCTGGCGAGGGGCGCGTGAGGACAGGCGAGGTCGGAACGACCACCCACAGGCAACGAGGGTGGCCGTTCTCGCCTGGTCGTGCGGTGCTTGGTTCCGGCTCGGCGAAGGTTATTGCGTGACGATGAGTTTCTGACTGACCCGTTCGCCCACTCCGCTCAGAGTCGCGAAGTAGACTCCGGCCCCCGCGGTCGTTCCGCTTTCCGCGCGGCCGTCCCAAACCACCGAACCGGCTCCCGCCTCCACGTCGCCGCGAAGAAGCGTACGGACGAGCCCCCCGTTGACGTTGAAGATTTCCAGCCGCGCCTGGCCGCTCCGCGGCAGGAAAAAGTCGATCCGCCCACCGTTCGTACTCGGATTCGCGCCCGCGAACTGGAGTCGCGCGCGCGACGGATCCACCAGCGCCTCCGGCTGAGCCGGGGGCGGAGGCAGGCTCCGATTGTCCGCGTCCTGGGGTATCGAAGCCGGGATCCCCGGTCCCGCGAGGGTGACGGCGCCGCCAAGCACGTAGGCGCGCTGGCTCGGGGCGAAGCGCGGCGCGAGAAATCCATCATTCAGCTCGCGCGTGATGGCGAAACGGTTGAAAGCGGTGACCGGCAAGTAGAGTCGGGTGTTGGGCAACCCGTCCGACGTGCCGTTCACGTCCGCCTCCACGAAGGAGATCACGCCGTCATTGTTCTGGTCGACCCTCGCAACCTCGATTGCATAGGCATCGAGCAACCGTTGCGGCAGGCCGACACCCGGCTCGAACGAGGTCACGCGAACGAACACGTCGAGCAGGAGCTCCTCGGTCAGATTGCTGGGGATGAATCGATTCCTGGTTTCACGCTGGGACGGATCCGATGCTTCGGTCCGATCCGGATCCCGCGGATTGTCGGGGTTGTCGCCGTACTGCTGTGAGCTGTTGATGTGTCCCCCGACTCCGGGACCCGAACCCGGGACGAGCGACTGGAACTGCGGCGCGTACTGAAGCCCGCCCGCGAAGGTGCCGGGAAGCCCGCCGGTGCCGGGAAGCTCGAGATGAGGAAACGTCCAATTCGTTCCCGGGTTGAATTCCCAGTAGGCATGAATGTCACTCTGCTGCTGGGCATTGAAGTCGCCGATACTGACCGGAAACGGAACCACATTGCTCTGCAGCTCCGGGAAGCGGTCATTCGCGGCGGGGAAGTGGACCGCATTGCCGTCCGTGCTGAAGATGTGCCCGGAGACGTTGTTGCCGGACCCCATGGCCGCGATCGCCACGGCATCCGCGGCCGTCATCGTGCCGAACTGAGCGGAACCATCCGGCTTCGCCGGAGCGATGGGCGGAACGCGGACATCCCGAATCAACCAACCCTCGTACCAACCGGATTCGTTGTTGATGACGAACAGGCCTGAGACGTCGGTGAACACGTCGATGAAAGCCCGCACGTCGTTCGGGTTGGTCGGCAAGCCCGGCTTGGGCTCGAGCACGACGCGAACCGATCCGATCGTGGCCAGGCCCCCGTTGGCGCCGGTTCCCGTTGGGATCGCCCGATCATTGATTCCAGCGACGCGGCTGGTGAACACGTTCGGTTGGAAGTCCCGCGTATCGAGGAGGTAATACTGGGTCAGCAGACTCGGAGAACTCGCCTCGGCGAACGCAGTGAGCGGAAGGTAGCTGTGCGGACGGCCCGCGAGTTCCACGAGCCGATCCCGCAGCGGCGGTGGCAGATCGCGAACATCGCCGCGATGGGCAACGGCCTGCTGGTCGGCGGCGGAAGAGCGCGCCTGGGCTGCGCCGACGAGTCCTGCGAGCGCAAGACTCGACAAGATCGCGCTCACGATACGAACAGAGTTCGTGCATGTCATGGTTGGGTTTCCTGCTTTCCCAGTGGACGAACGCGAGAAAACGCCGCGGGTCGATCGAACGGCCCGGCGGGTCCCCGATCAGCCGACGCGCCCGGTCCTTCGGCCGCTGAGGGAGACTGGTGGTTGGTTGGACGCGCTGGGACCACCATCCGCTGTCCGGGGGGTCTACGCGGGGTGGTCGAGCGAAGTGACGACTATTTATCGGTCTCGCGCGAAGCTCGACGCGTGAGCCAGTCATCCAGGGAGAGGCGATCCTGTCGGTTCGGCGCAAGCAGAAGGAACAACAGAAGTACGGCTCGCGGGAAGACGTGGGAGTGGAAGGCGTAGAGGGGCTCGAGCAACAAGTGGCCGAAAGTCACCAGCAGGAGCACGAAGCCCAGCGCGATCAACGCCGGACGCTTGAGCCAGCCTACGAGCAGGAGCCCACCGGCGAGCAATTCCACGATGGGAACCGTAGCACCCGTGGCCCAAAGCGACCAGGTCGGCAGGAGAGTATGGGCGTAGGGCTCCACGAAGAGGCGGCGGGCATGCTCGAGGGGTCCGAGCTGAAACACTTTCCAGCACCCCGCCATGAAGAAGATCAGCCCGAGGATCCCGCGAGCGAAGAAGATCGCCCACGAGGCGCCGGTCATCGTTCGCTCTCCCATTGCGGCCACCTGAGCGCCTCGGCCCGACGATTGCGAGCGCTGCGATCGGCGACTATCGGGGCGCCTCCAATTCGACGCCCAGACCGTCGGCGATCCGGTTGACGAAAGCGAAGTATGCCACGATCGCGCACAGATCGTGAATTGCGAGATCGTCGAACCCCGCGGTTCGAAGCTGATCGACATCCGCTCCGGTCATGGCCCCCGGACGAAGCGTCAGTTTCTCCGCGTAGTCGAGCATCGCCCGATCGGCTGGCGTGAGAATGGCTGCCCGATAGTCTCGCGCCAGCGCGCTCACCAGGGCCTCGATCTCCCCTGCAGGCCGACCGGCCCGTTCGAGCAGGCCCCGCAGGCCCGCCCGGTGGTGGACGAGTCAGTAGTGGCACCCATTGGCGCCGGAGATCACGATTGCTACGCTCTCCCGTTGCTCGCGGGAAAGCGGGCCGGCGTGATGCATGAGCTCGCGATAGAGCTCGAAGTGCTGGCGCATGACGCGGGGATGGACACCGTGGATTCGAAGGATGTGATCGCGGTCAGGGACCCGATCCTCCAGCGGAATCCCATCCTCGGGTATGTAGGGAATGTACGCCACGGGTCCTCCTATCGAACGATCCCGAGCCGGGATGCCCTCACTCCAGCCCGAGCGCCTCGAGTTCCTCTTCATCCATCCCGAGGTAGTGCCCGATCTCGTGCAGCAGCGTGACGCGGAGTTCGTCCACGACCTCCTCGCGCTCGCCGACGAAGTGCTCGATGTTGCGGCGGAAGACGTGGATCGTGTTCGGGGTCGAGCCGGAGACGCCCGCGCCGCGCTCGGCGCGCGAGGTGCCCGTGAACATGCCGAGGATGTCGGGCGGGAACGGCGGGTCGGTCTCCTTGAGCAGCTCCTCGGTCGGATATTCCTCGACCAGGATCGCGACGTCGTCGACCGCCGACTTGATGCGCGGCGGCAGCACGGCGATCGCCTCCTGCATCACGGCGTCGAGATCCTCATCGCGAATCCGGCGCGGCGCGAGGTAGTGCTCCTTGTCGAGCGTCTGCGCTTTCTGGAACGCGATCATCGCCTCGGGGTAGCGCCCGCGGTACTCGAGCACGCGACCGAGCCAGTAATGCGCCTCGGCCCAGTCGTTCTCGGTCAGGATCGCGCGGCGCAGTTCCTTCTCGGCGGTGACGAACTCGAGCCGGTAGAAATGACAGACGCCGAGCGCGCCACGGCACTCGGCGTCGTCCGGATCGTGATCCACCGCCTCGAGCAGGTAGTCGAACGCCTCCTCGTACTCGCCGCCATAATAGAGCGCGAGCCCGTACATCGAGCGCAGGTCGGGGTGCGCCTCGTCCTCGTGCGCCGGGTCATCGAGCAACTCGAGCGCGCGGTCCACGTCGCCCGCGTCGAGCGCGGTCTCGGCCTGTTCCAGCAGCTCTTCGAGGTCCTCGTCTTCGTCGTCGTTCAGGCTCATGCCGTCCACTCTAGCACGCCCGCCGAGCTCCGGTCCGACGGACTACTGGACGACGAGGCTGCCCTTGATCATGTCCATGCCACAGGCGTAGTTGAGCGTGCCCGACGCCCGCGCCGGCAGGTCGATCCGCACTTCCTGGTTGAGCGGCAGGTCGCGCTTCAGGTCGATCTCCTTGAACACGATCTCGCGCGCGCAGGTCGAGTCGGTCTTGCGCGTCACCGACAGCGTGATCGGGCGGTCCTTGGCGACCGTGATCTGGGCCGGCTCGAAGCCGGCGTCGGTCACGGTGAGGTGCACTTCCTGCGCTCCGGCAGCGGCGATGGGCATGGGGGACTCCTTCTGGGCAGCGGTCTTGGCGCCGCCACAGCCCGCGAGGGCGAGGGCGAGCGCGGCAACGAGCGCGATGCTGAAATGGCTGCGGTTCATGCGGGTGCTCCTTCCGGAAGATGCCGCCCCTTCCACCAGGCAAAGACCGCCGGATAGACGAGCAGCTCCAGTACAAAGGACGATACCACTCCTCCCACCATGGGGGCGGCAATGCGTTGCATGACGTCCGAACCCGCCCCGTGGCCGAACAGGATCGGCAGGAGCCCGAGCAGGATGGCGAAGACCGTCATGTGCTTGGGCCGGATGCGGTGTGCGGCCCCCTCGACGATCGCCTCGGCGAGGTCGTTCCGGTCGCGCAGCCGGCCCGTGGCCACGCGGTGACGGTAAGCCAGGTTCAGGTACAACAACATGATCGTGCCGGTCTCGGCGTCGAGCCCCGCGAGCGCGATCATGCCGACCCACACCGCGACGCTCATGTTGAACCCCAGCAGCCAGACCAGCCACACCGCCCCCACCAGCGAGAACGGCACCGCCATGAGCACGATCGCGGTCTCGGGAAGCGACCGCAGGTTGAGCCACAGCAGCAGGCACACGAGCAGCAGCGTCAGCGGCACGACCCACGCGAGCCGGCCCTGCGCGCGCGTCAGGTGCTGAAACTGGCCTGCCCACTCGAGCCGCGTGCCGGCGGGCAATTGCACGTGCGCCGCGACGCGCTGCTTGGTGTCCTTCACGACCTGGTCGAGCGGGCGGCCCGCGACGTCGAGCGACACCAATCCGACCAATTGCCCGTCCTCGTCCTGGATCATCGGCGGCCCGGGCGCGAAGGTGAGCGTCGCGACCTGCGAGAGCGGCACCTGCGCTCCGCCCTTCGTCGGCACGAGCACCTGCGCGAGCGCCGCGGGCCCGTCCGCCAGCTCGGGCGCGTAGCGCAGCGCGATCGCGTAGCGTGCGCGGCCCTGGACCGTCGCGCCGGCGTTCATGCCGCCGACCGCGGCCTCGACCGCCTCCTCGACGTCGGCGACCGTGAGGCCATAACGCGCGGCCTCCTCGCGCTTGACCGTGAAGTCGAGATAGGTCGAGCCCGTGAGCCGCTCGGCGAACGCGCTGCGCACGCCCTTGACGTCCTTGACCGCGCCCTCGACCGCGAGCGACAGGCGCTCGATGGTCGCGAGGTCGGGGCCGAACACCTTGATGCCGATCGCGCTGCGCACGCCGGTCGACAGCATCTCGTTGCGCGTCTGGATCGGCATCCACCACAGGTTCGGCATGCCGGGGACGCGCACCTTGCGATCGAGCTCGGCGACGAGCTTCTCCCACGTCATGCCGGGCCGCCACTCGCGCTCGGGTTTGAGCGCGATCACGGTCTCGACCATGCCCGGAGGCGCCGGGTCGGTCGCGGTCTTCGCGCGGCCGCTCTTGCCGAACACGCGCTCGACCTCGGGGACCTGCTTGATCAGCCGCCCCATCTTCTGGAGCACGACCGACGCCTCGGTGTCGGACATGCCGGGCGGCGCGGTCGGCATGTAGAGCAGCGTACCCTCGTTGAGCGGCGGCATGAACTCGACGCCAAGTGACAGGAACGCGGGAATCGTCGACAGCACGCACAGCACCGCGCCCGCGATCACCCAGCGCCGCCGCTCCACCGTCCAGCGCAGCACCGGCGTATACACGCGAATGAAAAAGCGCGCCACCGGCTGGTCGCGTTCGGGGCGGATCTTGCCGCGCACCAGCAGCATCGCGAGCGCCGGGGTGAGCGTGACTGCGAGCAGCGCCGCGAACGTCATCGCCCACGTCTTGGTGAACGCCAGCGGGCGGAACAGCCGCCCCTCCTGCGCCTCGAGCGTGAACACGGGCAGGAAGGACACGGCGATCACGAGCAGCGCGAAGAACACCGGCCGCCCGACCTCCTGCAGCGCATGCACGATCACCGCCTCGCGCGCGCCGGCGCGGCCGCCGTGCTCCCAGTCCTCGAGCCGCTTGTGCACATTCTCGATCATGATGATCGAGGCGTCGACCATCGCGCCGATTGCGACCGCGATGCCGCCGAGCGACATCAGGTTCGCGTTCAGCCCCTGGAGGTGCATGGGAATGAACGCGAGCACGACCGCGACCGGCAACGACAGGATCGGGATCAGCGCGCTCCTGACGTGGAACAGGAACAGCAGGATCACGAGACTGACGATCACCATCTCCTCGATCAAGCGGCTGGTCAGCGTGTGCACCGCATCCTCGATCAGCGTCGAGCGGTCGTAGGTCACGACCAGCTTGACGCCGGGCGGGAGCGTGCGCTCGACCTCGGCCAGCCGCGCCTTGACCCGCTGGATCACCGAGAGCGCATTCTGCCCCTGCCGCATGACCACGACGCCGCCGACGACCTCGCCCAGGTCATCCAGCGTCGCGATGCCGCGCCGCGGCTCGGGGCCCATGCGCACCGTGCCGAGCTGCGCGAGCGTGACCGCCTGCCCGCCCGCGCCGACGCGCACGGGGGTGGCGGCGAGGTCCGCGAGCGTCGTGACGTAGCCACGCCCGCGCACGACCACCTCGTGCTCGGCGACCTCGAGCACGCCCGCGCCCGAGTCGCCGCTCGTGCGCTTGATCGCGTCCGCAACCTCGGAGATCGGCACGCCGAAGGACGCGAGCCGCGCGGGATCGAGCACGACCTCGAAGCGCTTGACGAACCCGCCGACCGACGCGACCTCGGCCACGCCGTCGACGCTCTGCAGCTGGTAGCGCACCGACCAATCTTGAAGGGAACGCAGGTCCCCCAGGTCGTGGCGGCCACTGGTGTCGACCAGCGCGTACTCGAACACCCAGCCCACGCCGGTCGCATCGGGCCCGAGGCGCGGAGTCGCGCCCTCGGGGAGCCGGCTCGCGACCTGCGCCAGCAATTCGAGCACGCGGCTGCGCGCCCAGTAAAGGTCGACGCCGTCCTTGAACACGACGTAGACGTACGAGTCGCCGAGCATCGAGAACCCGCGCACGTAGCGCACGCCGGGCGCGGCGCGCAGGGTGGTGACGATCGGGTAGGTGACCTGGTCCTCGATCAGGTCGGGGCTCTTGCCCGCCCACTCGGTCTGGACGATCACCTGGGTGTCCGACAAGTCCGGGATCGCGTCGAGCGTGGTCGAGGACAACGCGACCAGCCCCGCCGCGAACGCGATCGCGACCCCGATCAGGGTCGCGAAGCGCCGGCGCGCGCAGAAGGCGATGACGCGTTCGATCATCGCGCGCTCACCACTTGCCGAGCGCCGAGCGCAGGCGCGCGTCGGCGGCGACGAGGAAGTTGCCCGAGGAAACGACCATCTCGCCCGCGCTGAGGCCGCGCTCGATCACGATCCAATCCCCGGCGTGCGGGCCGACTTTGACCTCGCGCGGCTCGAGCCTCCCTCGGCCCCGGTCGACGAACACGACCTGTCGCGTGCCGGTGGGCACGACCGCGCCCTCCGGCACCGCGAGCCGCCGCCCGAGCACCGCATCGAGCGTGACGTCGACGAACATGCCCGGCTTGAACGCGCCGCCCGGGTTCGGCAGCTCGATGCGCGCGACCCCGGTGCGGCTGCCTTCATCGAGCGACGGTGCGACGAACGTGACGCGCCCGCGGCGCGTGCCGCCGGCATCCTCCACCCTTGCAGCGAGCCCGACGTGGACGAGCGGCAAGTCGGCCTCGTAGATGCGGGCCTCGATCCAGATCGGGTCGATGCGCGCGATCGCGATCAGCACCTGCCCGGGCGCAAACGGGCTGCCGGCAACGATCGACTTCTCGACCACGACGCCGTTCGCCGGGGAGCGTACGGGGAGCGGGTTGACCGGCCGCCCCGTGCGCGCGACCCGGGCGACCTGCTCCTCGGTCACGCCCCAGGACAGGAGCCGCTGCCGCGCGGCGTCCGCGAGCGTGAGCGTCGGCGCGGCCGCGCGGCTGCCGCCGAACGCAGCTGCGTGCGACGTCGAGTCCGCGCGCGCGAAGCGCAGCGCGGTCAGATATTCCTGCTGGGCGGCCACGATCTCGGGGCTGTCGACCGTGAACAGCACGTCGCCGCGCCTTATCGCCTTGCCCGTGAAGTCGGCCGCGATGGTGCGGACCCACCCGCTGTAGCGCATCGACACCACGGCGCGCGCCGTCTCGTCGAACACCACGGTTCCCCGCGCGCGCACCGGCACGGTGACGTCGCGCAGCTCGACCAGCGCGGTGCGCACGCCGATCGCCTGCCGCCGCGCGTCGTCGAGCACGATGGTCGCGGAGGCTGCGCCGGTGTCCGCCGCCGCGGCCCGCTCCCCGTCCGCGAATGCCACATCCGGCAGGTGGGTCGACAGCCGCCAACGGCCCTCGACCGGCTCGGCTCCCTTTGCCATGATCTTGAGCACGACGTCCCAGTCCCCCGCCATCGCGAGGCCGTACGCCACGCGATACTCGCCGGGCGCGGGCTCGCTGACCTTGCCGCGGCTCTCCATGTAAGGCATCGCGCCCATCGCCGGCATGCTCACCACCGGCTCGACGCGGGCGCCCCGGATCGGCCTGCCGTCCGCGTCTTTGACCACGACGCGCAATGCGTTTTCGCCGGTGCGCGGCGTGGCAGGCTCGTTGCTGACCGCGACGGCGTAAGGGCCCACGGCGTGGAACTCCGCCCGGGGCGCGCGCGAACGCACAGCGGCCCACGCGATCGCGGCCACGCCGATCACGACGACGGCGCCGAGAACCCATCTTGCGGTGCGGTTCATCGCATCTCCTTCGGGGCGGACATGCCGCCGTCGTCACCGAGCGCGCGCGCGAGGTCCGCGCGCGCGACATCGCGCTGCGCCACCGCGTCGATCCGGTCCATCTGCGCCTCCGCCAGCGAGCGCATGGCATCGAGCAGGGCGAGGAAGCTCGCCCGGTTCGCCTCGTACGAATTGCGGATCGCGGCCACGCTCTGGGCCGCGGCCGGGAGCACCCCCTGGTCGAGCACCTCGAGGTCGTGCTCGGCCTCCTCGTCGCGCGCGAGCGCCTCGACCACCTCGCGTTCGACGTCGAGCATGAGCGCACGGTGCTCGGCCTCGGCGACCGCGAGCTCGGCGTCGGCCTCCTGCCGCCGCGCGGAGCGGCCGCCGAACAGCGGCAATTCGACCCCGAGCTCGAGCGACGTGCGCCGCTCGGGCTCGTCCATGTAGGTGTCGTAGGCCACGCCGACCATGAGGCCCGGCCAGCGAGAGCGCTGTGCGAGCCGGCGCTGCGCAACACGAGCGGCGACGCGCGACACCGCCGCCTGCACCTCGGGCCGCGTCGTGCGTGCGGCGCGCACCAGCGAGTCGGTGTCCATTGCCGCCATCGTGGGCGCGACGGGCGCCACCGAGTCGTCGGCGGGCGGCGGCAGTTCGGCCGAGGCCGGGCGACCGAGCAGCGCGTTCAGCCGCGCGACCGCCACCCGGCGCTCGCGGTCGAGCAGCACCGCGTGGTGCGCGAGGCGCGCGGACTCCACGCCGGCCGCGAGCGGGTCCTGTTGCTCGACCAGCCCCGCCGCGTACCTCGCGAGCGCGACCTGGCGCAACTCCGCCGCCAGGTCGACGGTCGCGGCATGCGCGAGCCGGCTGCGCGTGGTACGCCGGTACTCGGCGAACGCGACCCGCGCCTCGCGCAGCAGGTCCCGGCGCGCCGACTCGACGTTCGCCGAGGCCTCGTCGAAGCGCGCGCCCGCCTCGAGCCGCTGCGCGCTGCGCGAGCCGAACGGCGCCAGGCGCTGGGTGAGCGCGACGCGATAGGAGTCCCCCGGGACGCGGGTGCCGAAGCTGCGCGGCGCAGCCATGACGGAGAGCTCCGGGTCGGCCCACGCCCCGGCGCCCGCCGCGCGAGCGCGCGCCGCGTCGGCCCCGTGGCGCATGGCGGAGAGCGAGGGATTGGCGGCGATCACGCCGCGCTCGACGTCGTGGAGCGTCAGCGGCGCGGGCTGCGCGAACCCGCGCGCCGGCACGGACAGGAGCGCGAGCGCCAGCGCCATGGCCAGGGCGGAACGGATCGACTGCATGCGGGGACTCCTTCGGCAATGGATCGAATGCGCCGCGTCGCGCACGGACGTGCGGACGCGCGAAAGCCACGGCCCGGACCGACGAAGCCGGTCAGGCCGCGCGGCGGCGCTGGATCAGTTGAGAAGGATGGCGGTGCGAAGCTTGAGTGGAGACGGGGGAACGCCGCTGCCTCCCGACTCGTACTGCGGGACTCCGGTCAAGACGTGCGCGGATGAGGCCAGCGCGGTGACGCCCGGCATCGCGAGCGGCGCGCGGTGGACCGGATGCAGGGCGGGCGCGCTCGCGGCCGAGGCCACGGGCGGCACTGCGGTCGAGCCGACGTAAAGGCAGCACGGGCGCTCGAACGACGGCTGCGCGGCGGCGCGCGAAGGGGCCGACGGGCGGCAGTGCGCGCACGCGGCGGTCTTCGCCGTGCCGTCGTGCACCATGCGCTGGCCGGATGCGCAGACGTAGCCCTCGGCCGCCACCCCGAGGGGGGATGCGGCGAACGCGACGAGCGACACCAGTCCGACGAGTCGAACCCAACCGCGCATGAAGCCTCCGATGCTGCGGGGAACCACGTCGCCCGAGTCTGACCGGGGCCAGGCCAGGCGCGCAATCGTTTTCGGCAGGTTCGGCCCGTTTCCCCATCGGATCCGTGTCAACTCCCTGCGTTGGACCATGCAACTTGACGTTCCCGCGCCGGCGGGCCACGTTTCCCCCATGTGCACCCTGCTCGTCGGCGTCGACCGCCCCCGCCCCGGCATGTTGCTGCTGGGCGCGAACCGCGATGAATCCCTCACCCGCCCCGCCCTCTCCCCGCACGTGCTGCTGCGCGAACCTCGCATCGTGGCCGGGCGCGACTCCCTGGCCGGCGGCACGTGGCTCGGGGTCCAGGAGACCCGCCTCGCGGTCGCGCTGCTCAATCGCATGGCCCCCGAACGCGCCGAAGCTCCCGACGGAGCCTGGGCGACCGGCGGCGAGCCGGACCGCTCGCGCGGCCTCCTGTGCCTCGATGCGCTGCGCCTGGACGACGCACGCCACGCGCTCGCCTGGGTGGCCGACGAGGTCCTGACCTGCCGCTATGCGCCGTTCACGCTCTTCCTCGCCGACGCGCGCGGCGTGCACTGCGCGTACTGGGACGGCC
Source organism: Candidatus Eiseniibacteriota bacterium (assembly GCA_046598045.1). Lineage (GTDB taxonomy): Bacteria > Eisenbacteria > RBG-16-71-46 > RBG-16-71-46 > DASYSL01 > JANPEF01. The sequence continues at coordinate 84,531 of JBKJJJ010000215.1, read as the reverse complement.
ACGCGTTGCGCAGCGAGGAGTTGCGCCCGGGCTGGCACGCGCTCACGCACGTGGACGCCGACGACGTGTTCGACGCCCGCACCGACCTCGCGCTCACGCTGCTGCGGCAGGCTCCGCCGCGCGCGCTCGAGGACCTCGTGCCCGCGCTCCAGTCGCACGACGGCGGGCGCGCGATCTGCCTGCACGCCGACGGGCACGGCACGGTCTCCTCCACGCTCGTCCAGTTGGCGTGGGCCGACCCGTCGCTCACCCGACTGCTGCACGCGGCCGGACGCCCCTGCAGCACGCCCTACCAGGATCTCTCGGCGCTGCTGACCTGAGTTTCCGCGGCCCAGGGCGCGGCGCGCTCGACCGTCACCGTGACCGATCCGTGCTGGTTCTCGATCCGCCCCTCGATCACGAACGGCCCCGGCCCCGCCAGGCCGCTCCCGTCCCGCGCATGGACCTCGGGAAACAGCGTGCACTCGCTCAGCCCCGTGCCGTCGTCGAGCGTGAGGAACAGCATGCGCGGCCCCTGCTTTGTCGGCACGCGCCGCGCCGCCGCCATCAGGCCGACCACGCGCACGCGCTGCCCCGCCGGCAATCCGCGCAGCGTGCACGCGGCATCGAAGCCCGCGGGCGCAGCCGCGGCCAGCGCGGCCGCCGGCCGGTCCGCCGGCCACAGCGCCGGCGCGTGCGCCGCGAGCGGGTGCGCGAGCACGCCCAGCTCGAGCGCGTTCCACTCGCGCGCGCGCAACTCGGAGGGCGCGAACTCGGGCAGGTCGGGCAGCGCGATCGGCGAGCGCCGCACGCGGAACGCGCCCTCGGGCTCGGCCCTGAGGTAGCGCGCGCGCGTCGCCTGGACCTCGAGTTGGAGCGAGGCGCGGGCCCGGCCGGTCCAGTCGAATGCACCGGCGTCGACGAGCCGCGCGGCCTCGGTGGGGTCGGGCCGGACGCGCCCCATCCAGTCGGCGAGCGAGGCGAACGGCCCGTCCGCCGCGCGCGACGCGAGCGTCGCCTCCCGTGCGCGCTGCGTGAGGTCGCGCACGCGCGCGAGCCCGACGCGCAGCGGGCCCGTGGCCGGATCGCCCTCGAGCGTGAACGCCTCCTCGGAGCGCTGGACACACGGCAGCTCGAAGCGCACCCCGTGGCGCTGCGCGTCGGCGACGTGCACCCACAGCCCGTACATGCCCGCGTGGTGGTTCGCCATGGCGGTCGCCCACGCCGCCGGCCAGTGCGCGCGCAGGTACGCGGCCTGCCACGCCAGCACGCCGTAGCCCGCCGCGTGCGCGCGGCAGAACGCATAGGCGCCGAAGCGCTCGATCTCGCGCCACGCCGCGTCGGCCTCGGCGTCCTGCATGCCGCCCTTGCGCGCGCGCGCGACGAACCAGCGGCGGAGCGGCGCGCGCTCGGCCGCGCTCCGCGTGCCCGCGAGCGCGCGCCGGAACAGGTCGCCGCGCCCCAGCGGCGAGTCGGTCAGGAGCGCAACCGCGCCCATCACGTCCTCCTCGTAGAGCAGGATGCCGTGCTGCGGCGCGAGCAGCGCGGACAGCCGCGGGTGGACGACGCGCGGCGGCTCGAGCCCGCGCTGGATGCGCACGTAGAGGTCCTTCATGCCCGCCCCCGCCGGGCCGGGCCGCACCAGCGCGAGCGCGGCGATCGCGTCGTCCACCGTGTGCGGGTCGAGCATCTGGAGCAGGTTGCGCATCGCGGGCGACTCGAGCTGGAACAGGCCGAGCGCATCCCCTGCGCGCAGCATCGTGACCGTCTTCGGGTCGCCGTCGGGCACGGGTTCGACCACGGGCGTGACCGCGCCGCCGCTCGCCTGCCGGACGAGCTCGATGGTGTCCCCGATCTCGGTCAGCGCGCGGTTGCCCAGCAGGTCCATCTTGACCAGGCCGAGCGCTTCGACCTGGCGCATCTCCATCTGTGACACGACGAGGCCCTTCGTCGCCTCCTCGAGTGGCGTGTAGTCGGTGAGCGCGGTGTCGGCGATGACGAGCCCGCACGGGTGGACGCCGAGGTGGTCGCTCAACCCGACCAGCGTGGGCGCATCGGCGAGTGTGGCGGCGAACGACGGCTCGGTGAGATCGAGCCCGAGGCGCGCCGCCGGCCGCGCGAGCAGGTCCGAAAGCGGCGTCCCGGGGTCGTGCGGCACGAAGCGCGCGAGCTTGTCCACCACGTCGGGTGGCACGCCGTGCGCCTGTGCCGCCTCGCGGAACGCCCCGCGCGCGCCGAGCGTGCAGTGGGTCGAGATCATCGCCACGCGGCTCGCGCCATAGGTGCGGTACACGTGCGCGATCACGTCCTCGCGCCGGATCCAGCACAGGTCGATGTCGAGGTCCGGTGAGTCGCGGCGCTCGTCGTGCAGGAAGCGCTCGAACGCGAGGCGGTAGCGCAAGGGATCGACGTTGGTGATGCCGAGCACGTAGCTCACGATCGACGCCGCACCCGAGCCCCGCCCGACCGACGGGATGCCCTCGGCGCGCGCGAAGCCCACGATGTCGGCGACGAGCACGAAGTACGGCGTGAAGCCCAGCCGGTCGATGATCTCGAGCTCGCGCGCGAGGCGGTGCACGGCAGCGCGCGGCACCGGCCGGTAGCGGCGCATGAGTCCCTCGTGGCAGCGCGCGTAGAGGTGGGAATACGGCGTCTCGCCGTCGGGCACCGGCGCGACCGGGAAGCGCGGCACGCCGAGTTCGGGCACGGCGTGGCAATCGGCGACGAGGCGCGCGTTCGCCGCCAGCGCGGCGCCGGCCTCGGGCCCGGCGGCGTGCCACGACGCCTGCCAGCGCGCGCACGGCTCGAGCACGCCCTCGTCCCGCCCCGCGCCGCGCGCGTCCACGCGCTCGACCAGCGTGTTCGCGCGCAGCGCCGAGAGCACACGCGCGCGCGCCGCGCCACCGGCGTCCGACGTCAGCGCGCTCACGCGCCCGGTCGCCACCACGCCCGCGCCCGGCGCGATGCGCGCGACGCACGCGAGCGCGTCGCGCACCGGTGCGCCGTCTCCCCCGGGGCGCGCCACGCCCAGCGCGAGACGGTCGCGCGGCACGCCGAGCGCGGCGAGCTCCGCCAGCGCGTCCGCCCCGAGCGCGACCACGGCGAGCCCACCCGCTGCCGCCTCGCGCGCGCAGGCCTGGGACCACGCGAGCGCGGGCTCGAGGTGGCGCGCGCTCAGGAGCCGGCACAGCGCCGAATAGCCCGCGCGATCACGCGCGAACACGAGCGCGGCTGCGGGCGGGTCGACGCGCGCGAGCGCCTGCGCCTTGCCGACCGGCCCCGCCGACAGCTCGGCGCCGAGCACGGGCGCGATGCCCGCGTCCTGGCAGGCGCGCGCGAAGTGCACCGCGGCGTAGAGCCCGTCGCGGTCGGCGAGCCCGAGCGCGCGATAGCCGAGCTCGGCCGCGCGCGCGGCGAGCGCCTGCGGCGCCACCGTGCCGCGCAACAGCGACCCGGTCGAGCGCACCGCGAGCGGCGCCGCGCCCTCGCTGCGCGCGAGTTCCGCGCGGGCGGTCATTTGGTCAGCGAGGGCGTCCGCAGGACGAAGCCATGGCGGTCCTGCGGCAACGCGCCGAGCATGTGGAGCGCGCTGCCCGACACCAGCGACCCGTGCCCGTAGCGGTCGCGCACCGCGTCCAGGCCCTCGATCAGGCTGTGCGCGCGCGCCTGCCCCGCCGGCGCGAGCAGGTCGAGCTGTGCGGCGTCGAGCGCCACGAAACGCGACAGCGCGACGCCGACATGAGTCAGCCGCACGCGGCGCGTGAACAGCCGCTCGAGCAGCGCGCGCGTCAGCGCGTGCACCTCGGGGTCGAGTGCGGTCGGCAGCGGCGGCGTCTTCTGCGCCTCGACCGCGGCCCCGTCCGCGTAGCGCAGCTTGACGCCGATCGTGCGCGGCTTGAGACCGAGCGCCCGCGCGGCGCGGCACGCGCGCTCGGCGAGGTACCAGAGCATCGCGTCCAGGTCCTTCGGGTCGGCAGTGGGCCGGTGGAACGCGGTCTCGCGCGAGATCGACGCCGGGATCTCGCGCGCCGACAGGGCGCGCGTGTCGCGCCCGCGCGCACGCTCGTAGAGCAGCGGCCCGATCGCGCCGAACAGCGCGCTCAGCGCCTCGACCGGCAGGCGCCGCAGGTCGGCGACCGTACGCACGTTGAGCCCGGCCAGGCGCTCGCCGTGCACGTGCCCGATGCCGGGCACGTCGCGCGCGGGCCGATCGAGCAGGAACGCGTCGGCCCCGGCCGCGGTCACGCGCGCCACGCCGCGCGGCTTCGCGGTCTTGCCCACGAGCTTCGCGAGCATGCGGTTCGGCCCGAGGCCGATCGTCACCGTGACGCCACCGGTCGCCTCGGCGATCTCCTGCTGCAGCACGCGGGCGCGCGCGACGAGGTCGCCGTGCAGGCGCTCGGTGCCGGCGAGGTCGCCGTACGCCTCGTCGAGCGCGACGTCGAGGTCGGGCGTGACCCGGGCGAGCAGCGCCCACACCCGGTCGGCGAACGCGCGGTACGTGGGCTGGTGCCCGTCGAGGATCACGACCGCGGGGCAGCGCTGCCGCGCCTCGGTGAGCGACATGCCGGCCTTGAGCCCGAAGCGCCGCGCCTCGTACGAGCACGACGCGATCACGCCGTTGCCCACGACCACCGGCTGGCCGCGCAGCCGTGGGTCGCGCGCCTGCTCGACCGACGCGAAGAACGCGTCGATGTCGAGGTGGAGCACGGGCGTGGCGTGAGGATCGGGTACGGGTGGAGCGGCGAGATCAGCCATCGAGCATCACCGACGTCAGGCGCCAGGTCAGCTCGTGCGCGTTGAGGCACAGCTCGTAGACGTCCCCCGAGTCGACCGAGCACGCGAAATAATAGAGCGGCTGCCGGCCGACGCGGTCCTCCCAGCGCGCGTTGACGCGCGCGATGCGGTGACTCTGGGTGCCCCGCCGAAACACGACCGGGGTGGCCTGCCCCCCGGCAAAGTCCGCGCGCACGCGGACGGGCTCGTCCAACTTCTCGACGCGCATGCGATCTCCGATGGCTTCGAAGCTTGATGGGTGCGCCGGGGGGAACGGGCCGACGATACTGCACATTTGTGCACTCGTCAAGATCGCGGGTTGCGGCCGGGGACGCGGAGCCCTACCGTCCCCGGCGGCTCGCCACGTGTCCCTTTCCAGGGAGGACCCGATGAACCGTATCGCCCCGACCGCGCTCGGCCAGTGAGACCATGAGCGATCCCGCGGGCGTGGCGCCGCCGATCGAGATCACGCCCGCGGACCTGGCGGCACGCCTCGCCGGGGCCTCCGGCGCGCCCGTGCTGCTCGACGTGCGCCAGCCGGAGGAGCATGCGTACGTCCGTCTCGAGCCGAGCCGGCTCGTGCCGCTGTCCGAGCTCGCGGCGCGACTCGGCGAACTGACGGCCGCACTCGATCCCACCGCCGACGTCGTCGCCTACTGCCACCATGGCGTGCGCTCGCACCACGCCGCGCTGTTCCTGCGCGCGCACGGATTCCCGCGCGCGCGCAGTCTCGCGGGCGGGATCGAGGGGTGGTCCCGGCAGATCGACCCCAGCCTCCGACGCTACTGACGCACCCGTGAGCGATCCCGGCGCTACGCTGCGCTCGATCGCCGAGCAGTACGCGGCGTGCACGCGCTGCGCCGAGTTGGGGGTGGCACCCGATCCCCGCCGCGAAACGTTCTGGCGGATGTCCGAGGCGGCGCGCCCGGAGCATGTGCGCGTCCTGTTCGTCGCCGAGTCGCCGCCCAAGGTCAACCGGCGCGGGCGCTGGTCCTACTTCTACCTGCCGCAGGAGAAACTGCCGGGCGAGGACGCCTCGACGCTGTTCTGGGCGCTCGCCGAGGTGCTTGCGCTTCCCGAGGCGCGCGGGTGGACCTACGCCACCGCGTTCCGGGCGCGCGGTCAGGCGAAACCCGAGCTGATCGAGGAATTGCGCGCGCGCGGATTGTGGCTGGTGGACGCGGCGAAGTGCGCGGTCAACGGCGTGGCGGACGACGACGCGCGCAAGACCGCAGTCGCGCGTTGCGCGGAACACTGGCTGTGGCGCGAGCTGCGCGCGCTCGAGCCCGAGCACATCGTGCTCGTCAAGGCGACGGTGCGCGACCTGCTGGAGCCGATGCTGACGCGTTGGGGATTCGGGCCGAGGCTGTTGGTGAGCGAGCGAATCCCGCACCCGGGGACCGGTCAGCGGGCGAATTTTCGCGGCGCGATGCGGCGATTGATCGCGCGGCACCCGGGGTTGTTCGGGCCACCCGCGCTGCGCTGAGGCGCTCGTCCAGCACCCCCGGATACAAAAGAGGCCGGGGAGAACGAGCGCATGCGGCCGGAGGTCCCAAGTCAGACCGCGCTACGCAACGTTGCTCCCCGGCTCGTCGAAAAATTCGGGTTGAGCTCCAAGCAAAACGAGTTTGAACCCGCGTTCGGGAGGGGTCAAGGAGTTTACAACTCACCGGCTCCCCGTCCCCCGAAATTCGGCCCCGGCGCCGCGACCCCCGGACCGGTCCCCGATCAATTCGCCCGGAAACCCGCGGTTTTGTGCAGGGGATTCCGGCCGCTTCTTCCCTACTCGCCGTACTCCTCGCCCTGCATCGCGGTTCCCGCCGTCCGCGCCCGCGCGCCCGGCCGATCGGCGGAGGCCAGGTAGAGCGCAAGCCCAACCAGGAGTCCCCCGAGCGTGGCCTCGAGACCAAGGAAACACGCCACTTTCAGCGGCGCGAACCCCGGGCTGACGAACCGCACCAGCCACCCGGCTGCCTCGCCCACCAGCGCGAACATGAACGTACTCACAATGAGCCAGGCGCGCGCCCGCTGGGACCACGGCAGGAAGATCGCGAGGTGCGTCAGCAGGAGCAGCACGAGCGCCATCATCGGCAGGTGCATGTGCGTGACCTCGAGCATCGATCCGTAGGTGCGCGGCTCGAGAAAGCGCGCCTCGTCACCGCGGTAGTAGGCGATCACCGTTCGCGGATCGAGGGTCATGTTCTTGAAGTACATGAGCGCGGTCGTGACCCACAGCCCGGCCAGCAGCAAGAGCGTGCAGCCGAGCGTGAGCCGCATCAGCGGATGGTTGCGGAACCCCCCCGACTGCAGGTACTTCATCGGACCCCCGCCGCGGCGGGCGCGAGTTGCGCGAGCACCGCGTGCAGTGCGAGCGTGCGCCGCACCGCGGCGGACACCGCGCGCGCCGTCAGCGTCGCGCCGGCGAGGCTGGGCACCGCGAGCCCGGGCTTGAGGTCCTTCGACAATGCACGCCCGTCGAAGCGCTCGAGCCAGCGCGGCGGCGGCAGATAATCGTTCGGCTCGTTGAACGCGAGCACCTCGACGGCGCCGACCTTCCCCGCGGCCGTGACCACGATCATGATCGTCTCCATCTGGCTGCGCACCGGGTGAGTGTCGAGATACGCGGTGCCGACGAGCGAATCGCCGACCGCGCCACGATATGCCACCACGCGCGGCGACGCGAGCTTCGCGCCGGCGGCCCGCTCGACGCGCGTCACCTGATCGGGCGTGAGGTAGACGGTGCGCACCTCGACGCGCGCCTCGACCCCGAACGCCTGCGCCAGTGCCGCTTCGCGCGTCATCAGGATGCGCGCGCCCGCCAGCGCCGGGAGCAGTGCAAGCAGGCACGCGAGCAGGGCTGCGATGCGAGCGGCTCTCAGAACAGGTACCCCAGCGACACGCCGAGGCGGTCGACGGCGGAGCCGTTGGGCGTCCAGTTGTTCTGGTAGTCCGCCTTGAGCACGATCTGCGGGTCCGGGTAGAACGCGGCGCCGAACGTCCAGGACTTGCGGTCGTTCGCCGGGTTCTTGGTGAAGCCCACGGGCACCTCGTCCTGCGTGTCGTAGCGCTCGTACTGGACGAACGGCCAGAGCGCCAGGCCCGACCCCTTGCCGAGTTGGCGCATCAGCTCGTAACCCACGTTCAGGTACGCCCCGTAGTTCCTCGAACCCACCGACTCGTCGCCCACGAAGCCGTTCGCGTCGTTGAGCAGCGCGGCCTCATCGACGATGCCGCGCGCGCCGAGCGCCCGCACCCACAGGCCGTGGTTCTTGTATTCGCCATGCGCCTCGACGATGGTCGCGCGCGCGGTGAAGTCCTCGCCGAGCGTCGTGGTCGCGTTCTGGGCGGTGCCGCCCGTGAACGCCGATGCGCCGAAGCGCGCGCCGCCGCCCTGCCACTCGACCCGGCCGGTGAACGCAACCTCGTCGAAGATGCTCTCGGAGCCGTTCTGGCGCGCCTCGTAGGGGCCGCTCCCGGCGGTGATGCCTTCGATCCCCGCACCCGGGTCGGCGACGCCGCGCAGGCTCTCGGTCACGAACGCTCGATACGACAGGCCATTGGCGAACTCGCCATGGAGCCCGGCGCCATTCGCGCGCCAGGTCGACGGCACGATGTTGCGCTCGACCTCGGGTCGGCTCGACGTCAGGAACGTGGGCGGCTCATGCAGCTCGTTCAGGAAGCCCATCGGCACGAGCAGCATGCCCGCCCGCAGGTTGAGCGCCGGCTTCGCGAGGAAGTCGAGGTACGCGAACTCGACCGAGACCGATCCGCTGAGCTCGGTCGACGCGTGCTCGAACTCGATCTCGGAGTTGAACAGCGCGTGATCCGAGAACTTGTAGCCCACGTAGGTGATCGCGCGCACGAAGTCGAGGCGCGCGCTCTTGCCCGCGGGCGTGCCGCCGTCCGCGTTCTGGCGGAACGACTCGTATCTCATCTCGCCGTAGCCGCCGATCGAGACGCCGCGCTTGACGCCATAGACCTTCGACGCCGCAGGGCCGAGGCCGGCGTGGCTCTCGACCGGCGGCGCCGCCGCGTCGCCGATCTTGAGATCGTCGACCTCGCCGGCCAGCACGTCCAGCCGGCGCGCCAGCTCGCGATTGCTCGGTTCCGGGGTCGCGGCATCGCCGGCCTGCGCGGCCAGCGCCGGGGCCGCGGGGAACAAGGCGGCGACCGGACCGCTCGAGCGCTCCACGCGCACGCCGCCGGGGGCGGACGGGTCGGGCGTGAGCATCACCGCCTCGAGGTCGGGCTGGCCCTTGGCCCACGCCAGCCCCATCGCGGCACCCATCACGTAGAGCGCGGTCGAGGCGCAGTCGGCATCGGTCGCCGTGGCCGCGATCGCGCTCGCCGAGCCCCATGAAGCCGCCGGGCGTCCGGTGCGTGGATCGAGGATGTGGTTGATCGATGTGCCGCCCACCTGGAGCGCATGCTCGGACGCCGCGCTGGTCGCGAGCGAACGATCCTTGAGCCGCAGCGTCACCACGCCCTGCCCGCGCTCGTCGGGCGAGGCGATCTCGACCGCCCACGCGTCGGCGCCGACGGGCGCGCCGAGTGCGTAGACCTGCCCGCCGAAATTGACCAGCGCTCGCGTCACGCCGTGCGCGCGCAGCGTCCCGACGGCGCGATCGAGCGCCCAACCCTTCGCGATGCCGCCGAGATCGAACGCCATGCCGCGCGCGGGCAGCGACACCGTCTTCGCTTCGGCATCGAGCATCACGTCGGCGCCGCGCACCAGCTTCGACGCCGCGACGCGCTCGGCCTCGCCGGGAATGCGTCCGTCGCCGCGGAGGTCGTACGCGCGGGTCAGGGGCTCGACCGTGGCGTCGAACGCACCGCCGGTACGAATGCACCACGCGGTCGAGCGGTCGAGCACGTCGAACAGGTCCGGAGAGACGGGGACCGCCCGGCCGGAGCGTGCGGAGGACGCGCGCGTGAAGCGGGCGAGCTCGGAGTCCGGGCGCCAGTTGCTCGCCACCGCCTCGAGGCGGGCGATGGTCTCGAAGGCGGCGGTCGCCGCCGACTCGAGCGCCGCAACGTCGTCGCCCTGGAGGACGATCGAGCAGCGCGTGCCCATGAGCACGCGCTCGCGTTCGACGGTGACGCTTGCGGGCGCGTTGATCGCGGGACTCGTCGCCTCCGCGGCCGGGACGCCCCTGGGGAGTGCGGCAAGGGAAAGGACTGCGATCAGCGAGGCGAGGCGCAATCTCACGACGACCTCCGTGCGGGCGGGGAGCCCGAGTGGCGAGGACCCGAGCGGGCGGCGGCCGTCGCCCCCCGCTCGCGCTGCAATTGAGACTCAGTCTCAATAGACTCCGCAGAATGCCCCGGAGGGACCTCGCTTGTCGAGCGTGATTTTCAGGGAATCCGCGACCGGCCCGGAGGCCGCGCCAATCGCGGGCGCGCGGACCTACCGCAGCGCCCGCGCGGCCGCGCGGGCGAACCGCACGGCGAGGTGCCGCTTCACGTCCGACCACTCCGCCGCCAGGATGCTGAACAGGACTGAGTCGCGCACCGTTCCATCCCGCCGCGCGGTGTGGTGGCGCAGCACGCCGTCCGGCTTCGCGCCGAGCGCGGCGATCGCGCGCTGCGACGCGAAATTGAAATTGTCCGTGCGCAGGCCGACCACCCGGCAGCCGAGCGTGTCGAACGCGTGGCCCAGCAGGAGCAGCTTGCACGCGGTGTTGACGTGCGTGCGCTGCCACGACGCGCCGTACCACGTCCACCCGATCTCGACGCGATCGATCTCCGGCACGATGTCGTGGTAGCGCGTCGTCCCCGCGATCCTGCCCGACGCGAGGTCGCGCACGGCCCACGGGAGCATGTGACCGGCCTGTTGCCCCTCGAGCGCGGTCGCGACGTACCCGGCCTCCTCCCCCGGCGCCGGCACCGAGGTGTACCAGAGTTCCCACAGGTGACCGTCGGACGCCGCGGCGGCAAGGCCCTCGGAGTGCTCGACGGTCAGGGGCTCGAGGCGCACGCCATGGCCCTCGAGCTGGATGGGAGCAACCGTGATCACGAACGACCTCCTCGGGTGGAATCCGGTTTCACACTTCGCGGCCGCGTGCGGCGAGCACCGGGAGCCTCGCGCCACTCCCGGTCATTCGTCAATCAGGATGTCGGTCGAGCTCGACGAACGTCTCCGCCGCGCCCGGCGCGTCGAATGCGACCGCGCGACCGCCCACCCTCCCCCGCACCTCGTACGTGCCGCGCATCTGCAGGAACGCCCGCCCCGCCCCGAGCCGCATGGCGACCGGCTCGCCCGCGTCGCCCGGTGGCCGCGAGGCGACCACGTCCTCCACGCGAAAGCGCACCGTGAGTGAATCGTCCTCGCTCACCGCGTCGAAGCGGATCTCGGAGGGGGCCGCCACCTGGGTCGCGCCGACGCGCGGGCCGGGGCGCCAGCCCGAGTACACGAACGCGCGCGGCTCGAGGAAGCCGAGGAAGCCGTCGTGCGCGGTCACCAGTACGAAGCGGCGTCCGCTGTTGCCGGCGCGCTCGAGCTCGGGCGCGTGCACGGCGCCGTAGACCAGGGCGAACGCACGGTCCGTGCTCTGGACCTGGCCCCAGTCCCAACGCGTGCTCTTCCACACGCCCCAGTTGTGGTCGTGGTACGCGGGCACGCCGGCGAACACGACGCGCGTGCCGGAGACGCTCACCGTGCCGTCGCCCCGTGCGATCGCGGCAGGCACGACGTAGCCCGACTCGAAGCCGTCCGCGCCGGCGATCGTGATCGGCGGGTAGTAGGCGCGCGGCGCGGGCGTCACCGTGAGGTCGACGTCGACCGGTCCCCCGCCGAGCAGGTCGCTGAAGCGCGCGCGCAGTCGGTATCGCCCGTCCTCGAACGTGACCGTCGCGGGGCCGAGGCGCGCGCCCACGCCGTCGAGCGGAACCGCGCTCGAGTCGATCGGGACCGCGCACACGTAGCGCCGGGGCGGCCGGCCGCGGCCGCCGAGCTGCAGCGACAGGCTGCCGAGCGCGCGGCCGCTCCACGGGTCGCCGGCGACGAAGAACGAGAGATACGCATACGCGCCGGTCACCGGATCGGCGAGGTTGAAGTAGTACCACTCGGCCCAGTGCCCGGCCTCCCTGGCCGCGGCCGGAGGCCGGTGCCAGTGATCCATCTCGGCGTAGAGCTCGGGACCTTCGAGGCGCGCGAATGCCGTCTCCCCGGGGCTGTCGCGCCATTCCTTCGGCAGCCGGGACTTGCCCCGGAGCGCGCGCGTGAGCGCGGGGACCTCGGCGCTCGCGAGGGATTGGATCACCCTGCCGCGCGCGCGCAGGTAGACCGGGCGTCCGGCCCAGGTCGGCGCGGCGGCTTCGACGTCGCGCACGAAGCGCGGGCCGCGCAGCAACTGGCGGTACAGAAAACGTGCGTTCGGCACGGTCGAGAACATCGCGGTCACGCCGCCGAGCTTGAGCACGTCGACGTCGGTGCCCTGCGGCACGAGCACGATGTCCCCGCCGCCGACGAGGTCCTTGTCGCGCGCCTGCTCGACGATCGCCTCGCCGACCGACAGGAGCGCGATCATCACGCCCACCGCGAGCGCGAAGCCGAGCAGGAACAGCGCGGTCCGTCCGGGCCGGACGGCGAGGTTGCGGCGCGCGAGGAGCCACATCAGCTGTAGGTCTCCTCGACCACGCGCCCGTCGCGCAGGTGGAGCGTGCGACGCGCCTGCGCCGCGAGCACGGGGTTGTGGGTCACGAGCACGATCGTCAGCCCGTCGGCCGAGAGGCGCGCGAGCAGGCGGGCGATGACGTCGCCGGTGGCCTCGTCGAGTTCCCCGGTCGGCTCGTCGGCGAGCAGCAGGCGCGGCCGGTTCGCGAGCGCGCGCGCGATCGCGACACGCTGCATCTCCCCGCCCGAGAGCTGCGCGGTGCGGTGGTCCCGGCGGCCGGCGAGGCCGACGTACTCGAGCAGCTCGAGCGCGCGCGCCTCGCGCTCGGCGCGCGGCATGCGCGCCTCGAGCATGGGCAGCAGCACGTTCTCGTACGCCGTCAGCATGGGCAGGAGGAAGAAGCGCTGGAACACGAACCCGACGCGCGTGAGCCGTAGCGCGGTGCGCTCGCCGTCCCCGAGCACACCGGTATCCTGACCTTCGAGCACGACCTTGCCGGTGCTCGGGAGATCGACCGCGCCGAAGAGGTTGAGGAGCGTGCTCTTGCCGCAGCCGCTCGGGCCCATCAGCGCGAGGTAGTCGCCCGACGGCACGGCGAGCGACACGTCGCTGAGCGCGCGCACGTCGCCTGCGGGCATCGGGTAGAGCTTGGTCGCGTGGCGTGCCTCGACCACGACCTGGGATGCGTTCAAGTCACCTCCCGGTGTAGCGTGAGCGCGACGTTCGTCCGCGCGGCGAGCCACGCCGGGTAGGCGCCGGCAAGCGTCGCGGTGACGAGCACGAGCAGGGCGGTGCGCGCGAGCGCGCCGGGCGTGAACACGAAGAACGACAGCCCGACCGGCAGCCCCGGCGAACTGGTGAGGATCTTATCGAGGCCGCGCGCGGCGAGCGCGCCGAGCGCGATCCCCGGTCCGAGCGCGAGCAGGGCGAGCGCAAGGCCCTCGGCCAGCACGAGCCGGACGACGCGCGACGAGCGCAGGCCGAGCGCGCGCAGGATCGCGATCTCGCCCTGGCGTTCGTTGACCGACAGCGTCTGCAGCGTGAGCACGAGCAGGAAGGTGACCAGCAGGCTGACCGTGCCGAGGATGAGCGAGAATTGCCGGAAGTAGGAGAGCTGCCCACGCACCTCGGCGAGCATCTCGCTCACCTCGTGAAACTCGGTCTCCGGGTGGAGCGCCTCCCAGCGCGCGCCCACCGCGCGCGCCGAACCGCCGGGCGCGAGGCGCCCGAGCAGGAACGACGCCGGGTCGTCGCCTCGCCCGGCGAGGCGCGCGAGGTCTCCAGGGCGGAGCGAGAGCGAGCGCTGCGTGCGCATGTCGAAGCGAAACTGCGCGATGCCCGTGACCACGAGGTGCACGGGCCGCGCGGCGCCGCCTTGGACCGCGTCGAGCGTGGCCGAGGCGAGGAGCGTGTCGCCCGGCCCCGCGCCGAGCGCGCGCGCCGCGAGCGCGTTGAGCACGACCGGCGTCGCGTCGTCATCGCCCGGCGGGCGCGTGGAGTCGCGGGGCGCGATCGCGGCGCCCTGCTCGATGCGGTACATGGTCTGGCGCGCGGGCTCGAGGCCGAGCGCGAATGCGCTCACCGCCCGCCGGGTGGGGCCGGCCCCGGCGCGCGGCTCGAGATAGAGCGTGGTCGCCCACAGCGGTTCCACCCCGGCGACGCCCGGGATCCCGGCGAGGTCGTTCGCCAGCGCGTGGCCGCCGGGCAGCACGGCGTCGCTCGAGAACGGCAGCCCACCGCGGGGCAACACGCGCAGGTCGTAGCCGATCTGCTCGAGCACGTGCGCGAGACTCGCCTTGAGCCCCGAGGCGAGCAGCGCCATGTCGTAGAGCAGCGCGGTCGAGACCGCGAGCCCGAGCGCGCACAGCAGCGTGCGCGCTCGCTGGCGCACGAGATTCCGCCGCGCGAGGAAGGCGATCACCGCGCGCCCCGCGTCAGCCCGCGCGTCTTGAGCAGCCGCCACGCGGCGACCGCCGCGGCGGCGACCCCGAGCGGCAGCGCGAGCAGGACCGCGGTGAGCGCGACCGTGGGGCTGACCCGCGAGAACAGGAGGTCGGTCGCGTAGTAGCGCTGGAAGTAGCCGTTGATCCCGGCCTGTGCGAGGAGCCCGAGCAGGACTCCGAGCACGCCACCCACCGCCGCCACCACGAGCGATTCGAGCGCGAGGCTGCTCAGGATCGTCCGCCGCGAGATACCCATCAGGGTGAGCGAGGCGAGCTCGCGCCGCCGCTCCTCGACCTTGAGGACCATGAGCGTGACCAGGAAGATCGAGCCCGCCGCGAGCGCGAGCCAGGCGATCGCGCGCTGGAAGCGCGAGATCACGACGAACGTGCCCGAGGCGCGGTCGGCGAGGTCCTGGCTGGTCCACGCGTCGAACCCGACCGCGCTGCGCTGGAGCCGGTCGCGCACGAGGGCGGCGCGGGCGGGATTGGAGATCCGCAACACGAAGCGCTGGACCGCGTCGCGCTGGCCCGAGAGGCGCTCGAGATCGTCCGCATGAAAGCGCGCGTAGCGGCTGTCGCGGCCGACCTCGACCGGGTCGGCTTGCGGACGGTAAATGCCCGAGACCACGTAGCGCTCGGGCGCGGCGAACGCGGCGGTGGGCGCGGCGTCGACCGTGTCGCCCCGCGCGACGCCGAGCGCCAGGGCGGCGCGCTCGGACAGCAGCACCTCGCCCACGTGCCCGGAGGCGCCTGTGGGAGCGGCGGATAGGACGGCGAGGGCGAGCATGGCGGCGCGGCGCATGTTCGCACCCTAGGGGCGCGGCGGCCGGCGCGCAATCGGGGAGGTCTCCCATTCGGCCAACTCCGTGCAATCCCGGAGGCCGGTGCGCATCCAACGGGCAGGTGGGTTAAGATGGGGCGACGTCCGGAGGTGCCGCCGTGCTGCAACTGCCCGTCTACATGGACAACCACGCCACGACCGCCTGCGACCCGCGGGTGCTCGAGGCGATGCTGCCCTATTTCACGACGCACTACGGCAACGCCGCGAGCAAGAGCCACGTCTTCGGCTGGAAGGCCGAGCAGGCGGTGAACGACGCGCGCGAGCAGGTGGCGCGCGCGATCGGGGCGTCGCCCGCCGAGATCGTGTTCACCTCGGGCGCGACCGAGAGCGACAACCTCATGCTCAAGGGCGCGGCCCGGCACTACAAGGAGCGCGGCGACCACGTGGTCACGCTCGCGACCGAGCACAAGGCGGTCCTCGATCCGGTGCACGCGCTCGAGGCCGAGGGTTTTCGCGTCACGGTGCTTTCGGTCCGTCCGGACGGGCTCGTCGACCTCGCCCGGCTGGCGGACGCGATCGACGACCGGACGACCGTGGTGTCGGTGATGTGGGCGAACAACGAGATCGGCACGATCCAGCCGATCGCCGAGATCGGCCGCATCGCGCGTGCGAAAGGCGCGCTGTTCGCGGTCGACGCCACGCAGGCGGTGGGCAGGATCCCGATCGACGTCGAGGCCGCGCAGGTCGACCTGCTCGCGCTGTCGGGACACAAGCTGTACGGGCCGAAGGGTGTCGGCGCGCTCTACGTGCGCCGTCGCCCGAAGGTCCGGCTGACGCCCCTGTTCGATGGCGGGGGCCACGAGAAGGGCATGCGCTCCGGGACGCTCGATGTGCCGGGAATCGTCGGGCTCGGCGCCGCTTGCGCGCTCGCGCTCGAGACCATGCCGGCCGAGGCGCCGCGCGTCGCCGCGCTGCGCGACCGCCTGCTCGAGCGCATCGTCGCGCGGCTGGACGGCGTGCACGTCAACGGCACGATGTCGGTGGGCGCGCGGCTCGCCGGGAACCTGAACCTGTCGTTCGACGGCGTCGAAGGCGAGGCGCTGCTGCTCGCATTGCGCGACGTCGCGGTGTCGTCGGGCTCGGCGTGCAGCTCGGCGTCGGTCGAACCCTCGCACGTGATCCGCGCGCTGGGCGTGGGCGCGGACCGCGCGCACGCCTCGATCCGTTTTGGCCTCGGGCGCTTCAATACCGGGGAAGAAGTCGATTTCGTCGCCGACCAGGTGGTCGCGACCGTCACGCGCCTGCGCGAGCTTGCGACCGCCGAGGGCGGCCTGCGCCGCGCGGCGGAGACCGCAGCCGGCCCGGCGCGCCTGCGCGACCGCTGAACCCAGGAGGACTTTGCCGCATGTCCGAAACCACGACCCCGGCCGCCGCCACGAAGCCGACGCGACCGCTGATCACCGTCACGCCCCTCGCGGTCACCAAGGCGCGGGAGATGCTCGCCAAGCACGGCAAGGAGGACCACGGCCTGCGCGTCGGCGTGCGCGGAGGCGGTTGCTCGGGGCTGTCCTACATGCTCGAGTTCGAGCGCGAGGCGCGCAAGGGCGACCAGGTGATCGAGGTCGACGGCCTCAGGGTGTTCCTCGACATCAAGAGCCAGCTTTTCCTCGCCGGGACGACACTCGACTACACGGTCTCGCTCATGGACAGGGGCTTCAAGTTCGTCAATCCGAACGCAAAGCGCTCGTGCTCGTGCGGCGAGTCGTTTTCGGTCTGAGAGATCCATGTCCCCCGCCCCACGGGTGATGCCGCCGCGCTTCACGCCACCGACCGATCGCAAGATCGTCGCAGTGTTCGGCTCGAGCACGCTGACGCGTGAGAAGCCGGCCTGGGCGGTCGCGGTGGAACTGGGAGAGCGCCTCGCGCGCGCCGGATACGCCGTGATGAACGGGGGCTATGCCGGCGCGATGGAGGCGGTGAGCGAGGGCGCCGCGAAGGGCGGCGCGCCGGTCATCGGCGTGACCACCGCGCTGTTCAACCACCGCCCGGCGAATCCGCACCTGAGCCATCGCGAGGACACGACGACGCTGCTCGAGCGGCTCGATTATCTCGTGCACGTGGCCGCGGCGTTCGTGGTGCTCGAGGGATCGGTGGGCACGATGGCGGAACTCTTCCTGACCTGGAACCTGCTCGCCGTCGACGGTCGCCCCCAGGCGCCGCTGGTCTGCCTCGGCGGGCCCTACGAGGAATTCATGCGCGCCGTGACCGCGCCCGGGCTCGTCGCGCCGGAGCTCGCGCGCTTCGTCGAAGTCGCGCGCGACCCGGCCGACGTCGTGGCACGGATCGCGGCCACGATCCCCGCCTAAGACGATTCAGTCGCGGCCGAGCCCGGGGCGCACGGTGCCGCCCGCGTGCTCGAACGATTCCCGGAACGTGTTCTGGATCGCGTTGAGGTCCTCCCTGGTCACTTCCTCGCCGGTCGGTGCGTCCACCAGCGGCACGGCCTTGACCACGGCGTCGGTGCGCACGAGATGAATGCCGCCCGGGATCAGCAGGGGAAAGAACTCCTCGCCCATGTTGAGGAAGTCCGAGAGCCGCGACCGATCATGCGGCAGGCCCATCCAGATCCGTCCGTGCATCGTGCTGCCGTTCGTCATGGTCAGCACGACGTCCTCCTGGCGCGTCACCAGGCCGTCCGGGACGAAGACGTGGTCCATCGGCATCTCGCCCGTGGGCGTCACTCGCAGCAGGTGGCGCTTCTGAAAGATCTCGATCTGGCCGGCGTCCCCCACCTCGAGAACGATGAACCCTTCGGGGCCATTCAGGCGCTCGAGGATCGTCTGCTGTCCGCCATGTCTCGGACTCGCGGGATCGACGAACAGCGCGCCGCGCGTGACCGACCCATCCATCCCGCACAGCTTGACCGTGGCTCGACACTTGGGGACGCGGAACACGGGGCTCTCCTTGGCTCCAGCGACATCCGCCGCGCGCCACCCGACGGGCAGCTCCTGCAGCGGTCCCCTCCTCCCATTGCAGGCCATGTGCCAGCCGCCGGATCGCGCTGGGCGCGGGATTTCGGGCAGGGGCCGCGCGGGAGTGCGTGCGCCCTGCACGGGCGCCCGTGCTCTCCGCACGGGGAATTCGCACGATCCGGACCGGGGCGGATCGCGTGCGCTCCGAGTGCGCGTGGACGCGGCGATTCTCCGCCGCATGTTGCACGTTGTGCATGGCACTTGTCTTGCAAGTGGCGAAACCGCTTACCGGTTCTCAGGTGTCGCCTGCGTCGGGGAAGGGGTCACGTGCCACGCATCGATTCGATCCTGCAACTGGTCCAGGCCCAGGGGGCCTCGGACCTTCACCTGGTCTCGGGCTCGCCCCCGATGCTCCGGATTCACGGTGATTTGCAGCCCATCGAGTACGAGCCGCTGACCTCGGAGGTCATCGTCGGCCTGCTTGCCGAGATCATGACCGAGGAGCAGATGGCGCGCTACCAGGGCCTCGAGGAGGTGGACTTCGCGTACGAGGTCCCGACCGTCGTGCGCCTGCGCTGCAACGTGTACCAGCAGACCAACGGCATGGCGGCCGCGTTCCGCCTGCTCCCCACGCGCATCCTGACCGTCGAGCAGCTCGGGCTGCCGCCGCAGGTCCTGCGCTTCGCGGAGATGAACCGCGGCCTGGTGATCGTGACCGGCCCGCCCGGCAGCGGAAAATCGACCACGCTGGCTGCGATCGTCGACCACATCAACCGCACGCGCAAACGCCACGTGATCACGCTCGAGGACCCGATCGAGTACGTGCACCAGAACCAGCGCTGCCTCATGAACCAGCGCGAGGTCGGGCGTAACACGCGCTCGTTCGCGGACGCGCTCCGGGCTTCGCTGCGCGAGGATCCGAACGTCATCCTCGTGGGCGAGATGCGCGACCGTGAGTCGCTCGCACTCGCGATCTCCGCCGCCGAGACCGGGCAGCTCGTGCTCGGATCGCTGCACACGCAGAGCGCGATCGCGACCGTCGATCGCATCCTCGACGCGTTTCCCCCGGACCAGCAGAACCAGGTGCGCAGCCAGCTCTCGGAATCGCTCAAGGGCATCGTCGCGCAGCGCCTCCTGAAGCGCGCCGACGGCCGGGGACGCGCGGCCGCGGTCGAGATCCTGTTCGGCACGCCGGCGGTCTCGAGCCTGATCCGCGAGAAGAAGACGTTCCAGCTCGCGAGCGTCATGCAGAGCAGCAAGCGCGACGGCATGCTCACGTTCGAGGACTCGGTGCTGACGCTCGTGCGCCAGGGCGTCGTCGCCGCCGAGGAGGCCGCGGGCTACGGAATCGACGCCGACACGCTCGAACGCACGTCGCGCGAAGGCGCGCGCGCAGCGGGCGACGCGGCGATGGGCGACGACGGCGCGGGCGCGACCGAGTCCGGCACGACGGCCGCGGCGGCCGCGGCCCGGGACGCCGACGGCGGGCTCAAGGGGATCCTCGGCGCGCTCGGTGGAGCGGCGGACAATGGCGGACCCGCGGGCGCGGTGCGGCCGGGCTCGCTCGCGGCGCGCGTCGGAGGGAACGGCGGATGAGTCGCGGACGCGGGGGGTTGGTGGCCGAGGGCGGCACGGCCCACGGCGTGCCCGAGAATCTCCTGCTGACGGGGCGGCTCGACCAGACCGACCTGTTCGAGATCTGCCAGTTCCTGCTGCTCGGACAGAAGACGGGCGTGCTCGAGATCGAAGCCCTGGGCAAGCGCGGCGCGATCTACTTCGACCACGGCCAGATCGTCAACGCGGTGGACGACGCGCTCGCCGACGGCGAGCAGGCCGCCTACCGCATCTTCGCGTGGACCGGCGGCACCTTCATGTTCCGCCTCCAGCCGCCCCCGCCGCTGCGCAGCATCCAGACCGGCACCGAGTCCCTGATCCTCGACATCGCACGCTTCATGGACGAGCACCGCGAGGAGCGCGCGCAGAGAGGCGAAGGCCCCGAGGGCGACCGGCCGGAGCAGTGGACGCACGAGGAGGCGATTCGCAAGCGTTCGGAGTCCGGCGACGAACTGCGCCAGCTCTTCCAGACGTTGCGCGGCGAGCGCGGTGGCACGACCGGCAGCGACGATCCGCTCGGGCGGCTGTGGGAGGAGGCGCGCGCGTCGGGGCACTCGGCCGTGCTGGTGCGCCCCGGCGAGCCGGCGCTCGGCCTCAGGGACGGCCACATGACCGCGTTGCCGAGCGTGCTCTCGCCCGACACCGTGACGATGGCGATCGCGGCGCTGGGTGCGAGCGTGGGCGCGCAGCGGCGGACCTCCTCGGCCGGCGCGTTCGTCGTCGCGCTGTTGCACGAGGCCGGCGGCGAGGCGCTGTTCCTGCGCGGCGTGCCGCCGGTGATGGACTGGTCGAGCGCCGGCCTGCCCGAGGAGTGGCTCGACGAGGCGGCGGGCGCGCCCCGCGGCCTGGTCTGGCTCGGCGCGCCGCCGGCCGCGGGCCGAAGCGTGACCGCGCGCGCGCTCGCCGAGGAGTTCGCGGTGCGCGGACGCTTCACCGTGGTGCTCGGCGAGGACATCACCGAGGCCGCGCAGGGCCCGCTCTCGTTGCGCGCGACCTCCGCCGAGCGCCTGGACTCCGACCTGCGCCAGGCGCTGCACGAAGGCGCCTCGGTCGTCGTGCTCGACCTCGTCCGCGGCGTGCGTGCGTCAACCATGGCGCACGCGGCCGCGCGCTGCCTCGTCGTGGCCTGCGAGCCAACGCCCGACTTCCGCACGCTGCTCGCACGCGCGGCGCAGAACACGCGGGCACGGGCGCTGTTCCTGGGCGCGATGTTCGTCACGCTCGCGGGCGAGCCGGGGCACTACGAGTCGGTGTGGTTGTCGGAGGAGGCGCGCCTGGGGTTCGATCACGCGAACGCATCGGAGCGCATCCTCGGACTCGCCGAGGATCCCGCCGCGATGAGCGACGCCGGGCCGCTCTCCGCCGCGGCTTAGCCGGTACCCGGCGGAAGGGGTGGTGGCGTGGGCGGCGGCACCGGCCCGGTCCCGCTCCCGATGCGCTCCAACGTCACCGAGTTGAGATTGACCACGCCCGCACCCGAGGGCCAATCGCGCGCGACCATGCCGTCGTGGCGCGAGAACCATGAGCCGCGCAACGGCTCGGGCAGCGGCGTCAATCCGAGTCGCGCGAACGCCTCGAGCGCGGCGTTCCCGGGCGTGAGCCCACCGACCTCGGTGTGCATGGGCGAGCGCACGCCCGCGACCGGCGCATCGTCGATGCTCGCGCCGGCACGCACCGCCCGGAAGACGCCGCCCGGCAGCACGAGTTTCGCCGGATCCGAGAGCGTCCACGAGTACAGGTAGTTGTCGCGCACGAACAGGACCATCCCCGGAAAGAAGCTCTCGAACTGGACCGTGTCCGCCCACGTCTCCCCCGGCGTCGGCGAGGCGAGCAACTGCCGCACGGGCGGATCGGTGTGGGACATGAAGCCGTTGTTCTGCGCGCCGTGGAACCAGACGTCGCCCCGCGGCGAGATCGAGAAGTACTGGTGCAGGCCGTACAGGGTGGAGTCGCGCACCTGGCCGGGGACGTCGTCGTAGACGAACGGCGTCGCGAGCCGCCCGAAGAAGAGCTCCGGCGCGCCGACCGCGACGCGCACGTAGCGCAGCCCCACGCCGAGGCGCGTCACGCGGTAGTCAACGTACGCGCCCGGAACCATCGGGAACCAGGGATGGCCGAGCTTCTGCTTGCGCGCGGCGAGCAGGGCCGCCGCGTCGGTGAGCGCGGGGTTCACCGGCGCCCCGGTGGCCGCGATCGGACCCGTGCGCACCGAAGACAGATTCGTCACCGCGTCGTGCCGCGACGCGCCGCAACCGGCGGCGCCGAGCAGCGCGACGAGCGCCCCGAGCGTGGCCCCTGCGGACCGCATGACGTGAAAACGAGTCGCCAATTTCAATCCCCCTGAATGCGTGCATTGGAACGCCCGAGTCCCGGGCGGGACCCCACCAGCATACCCCGGAACGGCCGGAAAGTTCAGCCGACCGCCGGGACGCCCTCCGGGAGCTCCTCAAGGGAGGCCGTGAAATGGCGCAGGAACGGCGCACCGTGCGTGATCCGGAGCCCGCGCAGCCCGGAAGCGTTCTGGTGGACCTCGATCACGCTTTTCGCCACGTAACCGAGCTGCGCCTCGGTGTAGACGCGCCGCGGGATCGCGAGCCGCACCAGCTCGAGCGCCGGCGCGGTTTCCTTGCCCGTGCGGGGGTCGGCGCCGCCGAACATGAGGCTCCCGATCTCCACGCCGCGGATGCCGTAGTCGCGGTAGAGCGCGACCGCGATCGCCTGCCCCGGGAACCCGGCCGGCGGGATATGAGGCGCAATCGCGCGGGCGTCGAGATAGACCGCGTGCCCGCCCGGCGGCTGGATGATCGGCACGCCCGCATCGGTCAGCGTCTCGGCCAACCGCCGGACCTGGCCGATGCGGAACGCAAGGTAGTGTTCGTCGAGCACCTCGGTGAGCCCCTGGGCGATCGCTTCGAGATCGCGGCCGGCGAGGCCGCCGTAGGTCGAAAAACCTTCGACCAGGATCAGGCGGTGCGTGATCTTCTCCGCCCAGGACGCGTCGTTCATCGCGACGAAACCGCCGATGTTGACGAGGCCGTCCTTCTTCGCGCTCATGGTGCAGCCTTCGCCGAAGGCGAACAGTTCCTGCGCGATCTGCTTCACGCTCTTGCCGGCATAGCCCGGTTCGCGCTGCTGGATGAACCAGCAGTTCTCGGCGAAGCGGCACGCGTCGAAGAACAACGGGACGCCGTGGCGGCGGCAGACCTCGGAGGTGGCGCGCACGTTCGCCATCGAGACCGGCTGGCCGCCGCCCGAGTTGTTCGTGATCGTCAGCATCACGACCGGCACGCGGCCCTTGTGCTCGGTGAGCACGTGGTCGAGCCGGGCCACGTCCATGTTGCCCTTGAACAGGCCCCGGTGCTGGGGATCGAGGCCCTCCGGCACGACCAGATCGAGCGCCTCCGCGCCCGCCTGCTCGGCGTTCGCGCGGGTGGTGTCGAAGTGGATGTTGTTCGGGACGATGTCGCCCGGGCTGACCACCGCATGGAACAGCAGGTTCTCGGCCATGCGCCCCTGGTGCGTGGGGATCACGTGGTGGAATCCGAACAGATCGCGCACGACGGATTCGAAGCGGTAGAAGCTGCGGCTGCCGGCGTAGGACTCGTCCCCCACCATCAGCGCGGCCCACTGTTTGTCGCTCATGGCCGACGTGCCGCTGTCGGTCAGGAGGTCGATGTAGATCGACTCCGCCGGGACCTGGAACAGGTTGTATCCGGCCGCCTCGAGCCACCCGACGCGCTCCTCGCGCGTGGTCGGGCGGAGTGTCTCGACGACCTTGATGCGAAATGGTTCGGCGGGGAACTCCATGCGTTGCCTCCGGGAATCGATGACGTCAGGAAGACGCGGTGCCGGGCCCGGCCGGACCATCGAGGGCCTTGCGCACGGCATCGCACAGCTCGTTCGTGGAAAACGGTTTCGTCAGGAAATGCGCACCGGGCCCGAGGCCGCCCAGGCGATTGAGCACCTCGCCCGAGTGCCCGGACACGTAGAGCACGCGCAGCCCGGGGCGCAGCGCCCGCACGGCTTCCGCGACCTCACGTCCGTTCATTCCGGGCATGATCACGTCGGTCAACAGCAGGTCGATGCCCAGCGCGCGTACGCGTGCATGGGCGAGCGCGGTTTCGCCGCCCTCGGCCTCGAGCACGTGGTAACCGCGCGTCTCGAGCAGCCGGCGCGCGACCTGGCGCACGGCGCTCTCGTCCTCGACCAGCAGGATGGTCTCGCCGCCGGGTGCGGCGACGGACTCCGGCGCCGGCGGCGCGGGCGCGGTGAACGCATCGTGCACGCGCGGCAGGTAGAGCCGCACGGTCGTGCCGTGGCCCAACTCGCTGTAGATCCAGATCGCGCCGTCATGCTGGCGCACGATGCCGTAGGCGGTCGAAAGCCCGAGGCCCGTCCCCTGTCCCGGCCCCTTGGTCGTGAAGAACGGCTCGAACACGCGCGCGCGCGTCTCCTCGTCCATGCCGATGCCCGTGTCCCCGACCGACAGCCGGACATACGACCCGGGTGGCAGCGGGACGTGCGTGCCGGGGTAGCTCGCGTCGAGCTCGGCGTTCTCGGTGCCGATCGTGAGCGTCCCGCCCTCGGGCATCGCGTCGCGCGCGTTGAGCGCCAGGTTGAGCAGCACCTGGCCGATCTGGCCCGCGTCGGCGCGCACCACGCCAAGATCCGAATCGAGCCTGGCCTCAACCTTGATGTTCTCGCCGAGCGTGCGCTGGAGCATCGGCAGGAACTCGGAGACCACCTGGTTCATGTCGACGAGCGCGCTCGCGATCGGCCGGCTGCGGCTGAAGGCGAGCAGCTGCCCCGTCAGTTCCGCCGCGCGGTCGGCCGCGCGCGCGACCTGCAACGCATCCTCGCGCACGGGCTCGCTTTCGGGCAGCCGCATGAGCAGCAGGTCCATGTATCCGCGGATCACGGTCAGCAGGTTGTTGAAGTCGTGCGCGACCCCGCCGGCGAGCCGTCCGATCGCCTCCATCTTCTGGAACTGGCGCAACTCGGCCTCGCGCGCGCGCAATGCGTCCTGCGTGGTGCGCAGATCGGTCAGGTCCACGCCGACGACGACGAAACCGGTGAGCGCGTCCGCCTCGTCGCGCAGTGCGCTCGCGAGCGCGAGGATCGGAACCTGCGTGCCGTCCGGGCGCCGCGCCGGAAACTCGCCACGGAAGATGCCGCCGCCCTCGCAGTACGCGCGGATGCCGTCGACCTGCGCCCGCTCGTCCTCGGACAGCAGCACGTCCCGGCCGCGCCGGCCCACGAGGTCGGCCGAGGTCCAGCCGATCAGCCGCTCCGCCCCCCGGTTCCAGTACACGACCTTGCCTTCGGGATCGAGCGCCAGCACCGCGTTCGGCACGGCGTCGAGCACGCCGGCCTGAAAGCGCACCTTCGCCTGTGCGAGGGCCTCGCTCGTGACGTCGCGGAAGACCACCACGCCACCCGAGAGCCTGGCGCCCGGCACGCTCCACGGGCGACCGGAAATCTCGATGTCGTGCCCTTCGGGAACGGCGGGGTTCCTGAGGTGCATGCGCACGCGGTCGGTGGACTGGCCCAGCATCGCGCGATAGAGCGGCAGCTCCTCGAGGCGCATCATCGGGCCGCCCGGATGGAAGATGCCGAAGTCCTCGTTCCACTTTTCGGGCGGGCTCTCGATCAGGCCCACGCCCGCGATCTCTCGCGCGGCGGCATTGAACAGCAGGAACTCTCCGTCCGCACCGGCGACGACGATGCCGTCGGCGCTGCTCTCTAGCACCGCGTGCAGGATCTCGTGCTTCTGGTTGGCGGTGACCTCCGCCTGCTTGCGGGCGGTGATCTCGGTGTGGGCGATCACGGCGCCGCCCTCGGCCCCGAGCAGCGGCGTGACACACAGCAGGAACCAGCGCACGCCGCCGACGGTCTCGATCCCGTATTCGAGCTCGAAGCGCGCGCGCCGGCGATCGAGCACCTCCTGGATGCCGGACGCGGCCTCGCGCGCGCGCTCGCGCTCGAGCGCGCGCCCCTCTTCCAGGGCGTCGAGGTAGTTCTCGCCCAGGCCCGGAATGTCCGGCCAGGTGTCCGAGACCTCCTGCGAGAATTTCTCCCACGCCTTGTTGACGGCGACGATGCGGCCGTCGGTTTCGATCACCGCGAGGTGCGCCGGGAGGGAGTGCAGGATTGCGCGCGCGAACGTCTCCGCGCCCGGGCCGCCGAGCACGCCCGGATCGCCCGGCGCGAGCGACGCGTCGCGCGGGGGTCGCCCGCGCCGGCGCGGCCCTTGCGAATCGGCGGGATCGTGCGGGATCTTCACCGTCGGCTCC
Source organism: Candidatus Eiseniibacteriota bacterium (assembly GCA_046598045.1). Classification (GTDB taxonomy): domain Bacteria; phylum Eisenbacteria; class RBG-16-71-46; order RBG-16-71-46; family DASYSL01; genus JANPEF01. The sequence continues at coordinate 58,557 of JBKJJJ010000215.1, read as the reverse complement.
TCCGCGAACTCAGAGACGTTTCAAGAGGACGGCCCGAGTGTACGCCACCCGAAATCCTTGGCGTTCCATATTGTGATGGGACCCGCTGCCGGGGGTCGCCCCGGCGGTGGCCCACGCGGCTCCCGCGGCCGCGGCGGCCTCGAGACGGGCCTTGAGCAGCGCCCCTTGTGCCCCCAGGCGCCGCGCCGCGCGCAGGGTCGCCGCGGCGAACAGGACTCCGATCCCCGCGGAAACCGTCAACCCCGCGACCGCGGCCGGGCGCCCGTCCACGTCCGCGAAAAAGACGGTCGTGTCCGGGAGCTGCGGCGTCACCTCGAACACGCCCTCGAGCGAACGCGGCACGAGGTCGGGCGCGAAGAACGCCTCGCCGGCGAGCTGCGACCACTCCGCCCGCGCCGTCTCCGAGCGCGCGTCCACGGCGCGCACGGTGATGCGCGCGTCGCTCCCGGCAGGCGCGGCAGACAGGGGCAGGCGGAGCGGCCGCGCCAGGACGTGCTCGAACCCGGTCACGAAGTAGCCACGCGCGCCGAGACGCTGGAGCGTGGACGTGCGTGCGAACGGGCAGAGTTCGACCTGCAGGCGGGCATCGCCCTTGGAGCGATAGAACGCCTCGATCGCCTCGAGGTCGGAGTCGGTCGCCTCGGCGAAGAGGCCGAGACCGTAGACGTGCGACAGCACGGACTCGGGGGCGAACCAGGCGCAGGTCGCGCCGCCGACGACGAGCGCCTCGGCGCCGCCCTCGGGCGCCATCACCGCGCGCAGCGTCACCATGCGGGCGGCATAATCGGCGTCGAGCGCCTCGAAACGGCGCGCGACCTCTTCGCCCACGAAGCCGTCAGTCAGCGGTGTCCCCCCGGTATCCATACGGGCCGCAGGATACCGCAGATTGCGGTATTCTGCCCGCGGGCCGGCCCCGTCCCGGGGCGCGGCGTTTCCCCTTCCCGGAGTCTCCTGATGCGCGTCGGCATGATCGGTCTCGGCAAGATGGGCGGCAACATGGCCACGCGGCTCCTGCGCGGGGGCCACGCGGTGGTCGGCACGGCGCGCGACGCGGACTCGATCCGGGACCTCGAGTCGCACGGCGGCGAGGGCGCGCCGGACGTCCCCGCGCTGGTCGCGAAGCTCGAGGCCCCGCGCGCGATCTGGCTGATGGTGCCGGCCGGGGATGCCACCGAGCAGGTGCTCAACCAGCTCCTCGCCGCCTGTTCGCCCGGGGACGTGATCGTCGACGGCGGCAACTCCTACTACAAAGATTCGGTCCGCCGCGCCGCGATGATGGCCGCGAAGGGGCTGCGCTTCCTCGACCAGGGAACCTCCGGCGGGGTTTGGGGACTGACCGAGGGCTACTGCATGATGCTCGGCGGCGAGCGCGCGGCGTTCGACCTCGTCGAGCCCGCGCTCAAGACCCTCGCCCCGCCGAGCGGCTACCGCTGGCTCGGGCCGTCAGGCGCCGGCCACTACTCGAAGATGGTCCACAACGCGATCGAGTACGGCATGATGCAGGCCTACGCCGAGGGCTTCGAGATTCTGCGCGCGAGCGATTACCAGTACGACCTGTCCGACCTGTCGGACCTGTGGATGCAGGGCTCGGTCGTGCGCTCGTGGCTGCTCGAGCTCGCGGGCCGCGCGTTCAAGAAGGACCCGGACCTGGCGCAGCTCAAGGGCGTGGTGCAGGACTCGGGCGAGGGCCGCTGGACGCTCGCCGAGTCGATCGACCGCGCGGTCCCGATGCCGGTGCTCGCGCTCTCGCTGCAGATGCGCTTCCGCTCGCGCCAGGACGACTCATTCGCGGGCAAGGTCCTGGCCGCGCTGCGCAACGAGTTCGGCGGTCACGCCGTCACCGAAAAGTAGCCGGTAAACGGCTCGTCCTCTATCGGCAGCGCCGACCGGGTGGAATTCGCGGAGCGCCTTCGCGCGGGAACCTAGCCCGAAGCGGAGTTCTTGCGCACGAGGTCGTGCAGGAATTCCGGGGCGAAGTCCGCTTCGTTGGGCCACACGACTGTGCCGCAGCGTTCATCGAGCCGTACGCGCGCGAAGTAGGCGCTCTCCCGGAGCGGGACGAACACCGGGCCGATGAGGTGGGAGCGCAGATCGACTTCGCCCTCGAGGCCGTCGTCGAAACGGAGACGCAAAGCGTGCGGCCCCGCAACCGCCACATCGACGACCCGCATGATACCCGGTTGTTTTGCGGCACTCATGACAGGGGATCGATTCTGCGAAGAGGCTCCCCGATTCCGGCCCGGTACCAGTTGTCGTTCAGCTCCTCGCGGTGAAGTGCCGCCCATTCCCGGACCAGGCGAAGCGCGTTCATGGGCAACCTCCGTGCCTGTAGTCCGAGATCGGAGATTCGAATCGCAGCCCGGTACTCACCGTAAATGGCGTGGAAGTGCGGCGGGGCGTGGTCTGCAAAGTACATGGCGATGATGATTCCGTAGAACTCGGAAATTCGGGGCACGGAGCCCCTCCCCGGGAGCGTTTCTACACGGGGCGCTTTCAGCGTATTCCCCGAGTCTCTCCGGTTCAATGTTCATTGTCGGGTCAGTACCCGGGGAAGTCCTCGGACTGGATCCGCTCCGGCGCGACGCCCACCTCGCCCAGCGCGGCGACGACCGCCGCAACGAACGCCGCCGGCCCGGCCACCATGTAGCGCGCTTCGTTCCGCGCGTCGTCCAGCACATCGTTGAGGAACGCGGCGTCGATGCGGCCCAGGGCCCCCACCCACGGGGCGCGCGACTCCTCCATCCGGGTCATGGTCGGCAGGTAGGTGAAGCGGTGATGCGCGGTCGTCCAGCGCCTCAGTTCGGCGAGGAACGGCGTCTCCTCGGGCGTGCGGTTCGCATGGATGAGCGAGAGCTCGTGCGGCAGCGAGCGCGCGGTCGCGTCCTGCGCCATCGCGCGGAACGGGGTGATGCCGATCCCGCCCGCGAGCATGACGATGTCCCCCGGCTCGCCCGGTAGCGTGAACTCGCCCCAGGGACCGTCGGCCTCGAGCTTCGTGCCGAGCGGCATCTCGAGCAGGTTCTGCTTCCACACGCTCTCGCGGATGCGGGTCGCGATCTGGATCGCGCCCGGCCCGGCCGTGCCCGCAATGCTGAACGCGTGCTGCGCGCCGCGCGGATCGGGGTGCGGCGGATCGATCAGGAACAGGTCGATCGCCTGGCCCGGGTTGAACCAGAACTCGCGCCCCTCGAGTCCGAACGTGAACGCCCACGTGCCGGCCGCGATCTCCTCGCGACGCTGGAGCGAAACCGGAAAGCGCGCCATGGTTCCTCCGGGGACTGGGATGCTAGCTCGGTTCGCCGAGCCGGTGGATCTTCATCATGTTCGTGGTCCCGCGGCGACCCGGCGGCGTGCCGGCGACGATCACCACGAGGTCGCCCTCCTTCGCCCGCCCGAGGTCGATCAACGCGCGCTCGACCTGCCGCACCATCTCGTCGGTGTGGCCGACCGTGGGCACGACGAACGTCTCCGCCCCCCACACCAACGTGAGCTGGCTGCGCACCGCGGACTCGGTGGTGAACGCGAGCAGCGGCGGGCCGGGCCGGTACTTCGCGACCAGGCGCACCGCGACCCCGGTCTGCGTGAACACCGCGACCGCCGCGGCCTGCAGCTCCTGGGCCGCGCGCACCGCGGACTCGGCGACCGCCTCCTGCTTGGTCGTCGCCGGCGGCTGGCGCCGGTCGCGCAGGGCCTCGACCGCACCCGACTCGGTGGCGTCGATGATGCGCGACATCACGCGCACGGCCTCGATCGGGTGCTCGCCGACGCTGGTCTCGCCCGAGAGCATGACCGCGTCCGCGCCGTCGAGGATCGCGTTCGCCACGTCCGACGCCTCGGCGCGCGTCGGGCGCGAGTGCTCGATCATGGACTCGAGCATCTGGGTGGCGACGATCACCGGCTTGCCCATGCGGCGTGCGAGCAGGATCGACTGCTTCTGGATCGCGGGCACGCGCTCGAGCGGCATCTCCACGCCGAGGTCGCCGCGCGCGACCATCAGCGCGTCCGCGACCTCGAGGATCTCGCGCAGGCGCACCACCGCCTCGGGTTTCTCGAGCTTGACGATGATCGGCAGCTCCGCGCCGCGGGCGGCCATGAACTCGCGCACCTCGATCACGTCCTCCGGCCGGCGCACGAACGAGAGCGCGACCAGGTCGACGCGCAGCGAGAGCCCGAACTCGAGATCGGCCTTGTCCTTGTCGGAGAGCGCGGGCGCGGACACGTTCGCGCCCGGCAGGTTGATGCCCTTGTGGTCCTTGACCGGCCCGCCCTCGACCACGCGCGTGGTGACCCGCACGCCATCGGTCTCGAGGACCTCGAGGCGGATGTTGCCGTCGTCGATCAGCAGCGCATCGCCCGGCTTCACGTCGCGCGCGAGGTCGGCATAGGTGGTCGCGGCCAGCCGCGCGTTGCCGTGCTCGGCCTCGTCGCTGCGGGTGGTGATGGTGAACGTCGCACCGGGCTCGAGCTCGGCCTCGCCGCCGGCGAACTCGCCGAGGCGGATCTTGGGCCCCTGCAGGTCGAGCAGGATCCCGATGGCCCGGCCGGTCGAGTCGGAGACGTCCCGCAGGTGGTTGTAGACGGCGCGATGGTCGTCGTGGGTGCCGTGGGACAGGTTCAGGCGGGCCACATCCATGCCCGCGCGCACGAGTTCTTCGATCCTTTCGCGCGAGGATGTGGCCGGGCCGAGGGTGCAGACGATCTTGGTGCGACGGTTCATGGACCTCCGTGCGGCCGCAAGGGCGGCCCCGGGGATGAAATCTAGCACAAAGTCCCGTCCGCCTGCCCCGCGCCCCCGGAGGAGGGGATTGACGCGGCACTCCGGGCGGAGTACCACCGGCGGATGGATACGCCCGGGACGCCCCCGAAATCCGTCGCGGTCGTGTTCGTGCACGGCATGGGCGAGCAGCGTCGCTATGCCGATGCCGCGCAACTCGCGACGCGCCTGGCCTGGCATGCGGGCGCGCCCGACCCCGGGGTCGGACTCGCGTGGCGCGACGACGGGCCGTCCGCACCGCGGGCGCGCGCCATGCTCACCGCCGAGCTCGCCGGGCGGCGGGTCGTCTTCCACGACGCGTACTGGGCTCCGCTGGTGGCCGGGCAGACGAACTTCCGGTCGCTCGTGCGCTGGTTGCGCGGCCGGGGCCTGCGTCCGCTCCGCTACCTTGCCGCGCGCTGGTCGAGCCACCCCGAACTCAAGATCACCGCGTTGCAGGAGGACAGGAGCGGGCTCGACGATCTCGAGCGCCGCCTGATCGACGATTACCTCGCGTTCGCGGCGCAGTCGCGCGCGCACATGGGATGGGGCGCGGCCGGGCACTTCGGCGCGTTCCTTTCCGACCTCGAGCGGCGCCACTCGGCGGCGGGCGGCGCGGGCGGACCGGCCGAGCTCGAGGCCAAGGAGCGCGCGGCCCGGCGCTGGCTCGCCCGCTTCCGCTCCCTCATGCTGGTCACGCTCGTGCGCGCGGCGCCACTGCTGCTCGCGCTCGCGGCGGCGCTGCTCGCCACCCCGCTGACCGCGGCATGGCTGGCGCAGCGGCTGCTCCATCCACCCACCAGCGCCGGGGCGCTGCTGGTGACGCTCGCCACGCTCGCCGCCTGGCTGGGCGCGTTTCCGTTCGCCCGCATGCTCGTCAACACGCTCGGCGACGTCGAGGTGTACGCGACCTACACCGAGGCGTCGGAGCGCCACCGCGCGCACGCGGCCGTGCTCGCCGAGACCATGGGCGCGCTGCGCCGCGCGCTCGACGATCCCGATTGCGATCGCGTGGTGCTGGTCGGGCACAGCCTGGGCTCGGTCGTGGCGTGGGACGCGCTGCGCGCGCTCACGCTCGAGGCCGCGGCCGGTGGCCCGATGTCGAAGCCTGCGTTGCTCAAGCTGGCGCGGGTGGTGACCTACGGCTCGCCGGTCGACAAGATCCGATTCTTCCACTTCATGGACGACAAGAACGACCCGACGTTTGCGCGCGTGCTCGAGGCCCAGCGCTCCGACACGCGCGCCGCACCGTTCGACGAGCGGCCCGGCGGGCTCGCGTGGGACAACTACTACGACCCGGCCGACTTCGTCGCTGGTCGCCTCGAGAGTCCGAATGACCGCGCGATGGCCGCCCCGGTGCGCAACGTCGCGGTCGCCTGCGGGCCGCTGCCGAACCCGTTCAGCACGCACCTCGGGTACCTCGACCAGGCGGTCGTGCTCGACGGCATCCTCGCCGCGATCCAGGGGGACTGGCGGCCCGAGCCCAGTTCGCCGCGGGCGCTCAGACCGCGCGCCTGGGCGTCGACGGCCGAGTTGCTGCTGCCGACGGGATGGCTGGTGTGGTTCTTTTTCGCGCAATTGTGGCCGCTGCTGGCGGGCGCGGGGACGGGCGATCCGCTTGGCTGGTTCGCGCTCGTACTCCTGATCGCGACGCTGCTCGCCTTCGCCTGACGCGGTCCGCCTAACGAAGCTGGAGCGTGACCCGGTGCGCGGGGGCGCCGGGCTCGAGCGGCGTGGTGCGGCCCGCCACCCAGTCCGGGAACTCGTCCGCGTAGTGGGGCGAGAGAAAGTGCCCGCTCTGCCCGCCGGGCAGCGCGAACGTCGAACGCGCCCGGTCCGAGAGATCGGCCACCATGCGCATGGACGCGCCCGAGCGCGGCCGCGCGACCCGCACGCAATTCGAACCGCCCGCGAGCGCGACGCGCGGCAGGTCCAGCCAGCGCCCGAGCGCGGGCACGGCGAGCCCGAGCGGATGCGCGATGTCGGCGCGATTGACGCGGCCCCACGCGATGCGGCCCAGGGGCGCTCCGGGAGCCCGCGCGCGCAGCAGCCGGGCGGCGCCGCGAGCGGCGTCGCGCACGAGCGCGTCGTAATCCTCGTAGCGCGGATCGAGCAGGTGGAGCGGTCGCTCCAGGAGCATCCGGCGCGCCACCTCGTCGGACAGCGCCCAGTCGTACTCGAACAGGCTGTCCGCCGCAAGGCACGGCGCGATCATAGGCTCGACCAGGAGCCGCGTCAGCTCGCCCCGCGCGTAACGCAGGTAGGCGTGCGCGACCGAGGTCGTGTCCGCGCGATGCTCCCACGCGGCGACGATGCGCCGCGCGTCCTCGAGCGTCGAGTCGCCGCGCACCGCCCCGGGCGTGAGCGCGCGCGCGAGCGCCTGCGCCGTGGTCCCCAGGAACGCGTCGTCGACGTCGATCTGCAACCGCGCGCATTCGGCTGCGGTCCAGCCCGTGCGGGCGGCGAGGACGGAGGAGACGCGGTGGGCGCGCCACGGCATCGCCGGCATGCCGGCCAGGCGCGACCACGCGGCGCCGCCCGTCGTGCGCTGGTTCGAGGTGGCAACGTAGCCCGCCCCGGGGGCGAAGGAGCCGAGCGCGGAGTCCGCGGGATCCGAGCCCGTCCACCCGCCCGAGGCGTCGTCGGCCTCGCGCGGACGAGCGGGGTCGTAGCCCGTGCGGCGCGGGACGCGGCCGCCGATCTGCCACGCGATCGTCCCGCTCGTGTCTCCGACCACGAAATTGAGCGGCGGGCCGCCATAGCCCAGGAGCGCCGTGATGAACTCGCGCGCGCTCCCGGCGCGATCGAGGCCGAACAGGTCCGTGTCGTACATCGTCGGGTCGAGCGCGATCCATTGCGCGGCGAGCCACCCGCCGCGCGCCGAGCGCGCCACCACCGGTCCGAACCGCGTCGTGCGCACGAGCAGTGTGTCCGCGCGCGCGCCGCGCACCGCGATCACCTCGCGCCGCTCACCGAAGCGCTCCGGCCCGGCCGGGCCGGCGTAGCGGCTGCTGTCGGACGCGAGTGGCACGCAGCGCACGAGGTCCACGAAGTCGCCCTCGACGTTCGTGCCGGTCCACGCGATCCGGCCGTTGCTGCCGAACACCACGCCGGGCACGCCGGGCAGCGTGACCCCGGTCACGGCGAGCCCGGGCCCCTCGAGCCGCTGGCGGTGCCAGATCACGGGAACGCGCAGCGAGAGGTGGGGATCGCCTGCGACCAGCGCCCGGCCGCTCGCCGTGCGAGCGCCTGCGATCGCCCAGTTGTTGCTGCCCTTGTCGTGGCGGTCGACCACGACCGCGAGCCGCTGGTCGATCCCGTTGCCGCCTGGCCTCGGCCCGCTCGCACGCGGCGCGCGGGTGTCGAACTCGGCTGGCGTCGGCGTGGGCGGGACCGGGGGCGCCGGTCCGGCGGCGAGCGGCTCGTCGATCGGCGTGGTCACGGGGCGCAGGAACGCGACCACCGAGGGCGGAAGCGTGGCGTCCATGCGCTCGGTGATTCGCTCCTCGTCCGCCTGGTCCCAGGTCAGGTCCTCGAGCATGAGCATGGTCGTGAGCACGATGTCGCGCGCGCTCCACGGCGCCGGCGCGCCGAACACGAGGAACTCGGGCGCGGGTCGATGCCCCGCGTCGTAGGCGTTGACCCCCGCGGCGTAGGCGTCGAACAGGGCGCGCCGCGCCGGCGTGAGCCGGGCCACGGCCGAGTCGGCGACCTCCGCGAACCCGAACGCACGGAACTGCCGGTCGGAGGACAGGAGCCCCGGGCCCACCCACTCCGACAGGCGACCGAGGGCGGTTCGGCGGTAGAGCTCCATCTGGAAGCGCCGGTCCCGGGCATGCGCCCAGCCTTGACCGAACGCGACGCCGATCTCATTGTGGGCTTGGATCGTGGGCACGCCGAGCGCGTCGTACACGAGCGTGACCGTCCCGCCCGGGAGGCCCGGCGGCGCCTTGAGCGCGAGGGACTCCTCTGCGGGCGGCAGGGTGGCGCGCACCGACCACGCGGCGTACATGCCGAGCATGGTCAGGAGCGCCAGCAGCACGATCGAGAAGCCCAACAGCTTTCGTCCCACGAACCCTCCCTGACCGGCGGAACTCCGGTGTCGGCCCGGCAGTATGCCATGCGTCGGGACCCGCGGCCAGTCGTGCAATTTAGCGATAAGAGGTTTTGGCCACGGCACTTGAGCCGTTCCGTGACGGTTCAGCGCGAAGCCGTTGCCGCCGATAATGGAGAGCGTCTTCCGTCGGCTCGCAAACCCCAGGGATCGGAGTGTCCGATGTCGCCCCACTTGCCCTTCGCACGCCAGCGCCGCGCGTTGCTCCCCGTGCTGGCTCTTCTCGGCGCGCTCGCCGTGGCGCCGCATGCCGGCGCGGCGAGCCTCTCGCTCGTGCCCAAACCCGAGGGCATCGGGCTCAAGGCGCGCGATGGGCTCGAGACCGCGCGCGCGCTCGCCCGCGGCTGGCAACCCGACGCCACGCTCGTGTACCTCGAGGCCTCCGCTTCGCTGTGGGCGGACGGGACGGCCGAGTCGTGGACCTACCTGTTCTGGTCGCCGCAGGGCCGGCGGACGCGCGGCTGGACGGTGCGGCGTGGCGGTGCGGCGATGTGGTTCGAGCTCGCGTTTCCGTTCTCGCCGCCGGCGCTCGAGGATGGCTGGTTGGACGGGTTCAACGCGATCCAGCGTGCCGGCAAGGACCCGGAGTTCGTGCGCGCCCGGGCGACCGGCCCGCTGCGCATCGCGATGCTGTCGAACGGCCTGTCGCTGCCCGACGGCCCCCGGCGTACCACCTGGCTGTTCGGATTCGGCACCGGGTCGAGCGTGGGCCGCGAGTGGATCGGCGACGCGCTGCGTGGCACGCTCATCCTCGAACGCGAAGGCGAGGTGCCGGAGACGGTCGGCGAACTCGCGGGCGGACGCGCTAAGCTCTCGCCCTGGCTGTCCGCGCACGGCGCGGCCGCGCTCGCGCGCTCGGGCGGCGGCACGGGCACATGGGGCAAGCCGGGCGACGAGCGCCCGCTCTGGTTGGTGGCGCGCGAGGCCGCGGCGCTCGAGCGCCTCGCCGCCCAGGACGCCGCCCTCGACACGCTCGGCCACGGGGACGTGCTCGTCGCCGGGAACGACGTCGAGGCGCAGGCCGCCGCACTCGCCAGCGCGCGCGCCGGCACCGCGCAATCCGACAGCCTGCTCGCGCGCAGCGCCCAGCGGATCGAGGCTGCGCGTCGCGATCTCGCGTCCGAGCGCCCGACCGAGCTCGCACTCTACCTCGCGCTCGATGCGCGGGCGCGCCCCGCGCTGATCAAGCTGTCGGTCGACGGCGCGGAGATCGCGCGCGCCGCCTACGGCGACGCCGAATGGCGCGCGCTCGACGCGGGCGCGTGGGCCGAGGTCGCGCGCCGCACGGTGCGCCCCGGGACGCGCGAGATCAGGGTCGACATCGAGGGCGTGGACCACAAGACCCAGAGCGTGACCTGGCGCGGCGCGCTCGCGCTCCGCCAATTGACGCTGTTGCGCCTCAAGCTCAGCGGCGGCGAACGCGCCGGCGCGGCGCCGGCGCTCGATTTCGTGACGGCCACCGCTCCATGACGCCGCGTTGTCGAACGCCGTTCCACCGCGCCTTGATCCTCGCGGGCGCGGCCTTGGGGGCGTGGGTCGCGCCCGTATGCGCAGGGGCGCCCGCCGCCCCGGCCCGCCCTGCTGCCGCTGCCTCCGCCGCGCCTGCGCGCGCCGCGATGCCCGGGGAGGCGTGGGCGAGGGCTGCGCTCTTCGAGTACACGGCCGGCCGGCCGGATCGCGCGGCGCGGCTCGCGGGGCTGGCGCTCGCTGCCGGGAGCGGGTCGATCCCCGCCACGGCCCTGCGCTTCGCGCGCACCGAGGCGTTGCGGCAAGCCGGCCAGCCCGAGGCCGCCGAGCGCGAGCGCGACCTCCTGATGCGCCAGTTTGCAGGTACGCCCTGGGCGCGCGCCGTGCTCGACCTGTGCGCGCTCGAGGACGCGCCATGCGCCGACGCGCTCGATCCCGCCACCGCGGCGACGCGCGGGCCGCTCGGGCTCGTCGCCGCGGTGGCGCAGGGTGAGCGCATCGCACGCTCCCGCGGCGCGCGCGCGGCCGAGGCTTGGGGCAAGCCGCTCGAGGCCACCGCCGCCGGGCCGTTCTGGTCGCTCCTGCTGGGGCACGCGCACCTTGCGGCGGGCGACACCGCCGCGGCGCAGGCGGCGCTCGAGCGCGCGGTCGAGCGGGCGGCCGCGCGCGGCGACGGCGACCTCGTCTCCGAAGCCGCGCTCAGGCGCGCGGCGCTCGCCTACTACCAGGGCAACGCCGCCACGGCGCTGCACTGGGTCGAGCGCGTCGGTACCGACAAGAGCCGCACGCTCTCCTGCCCGGCGGCGATCCTGACGGGCTATGCGCATTACCGTCTCGGCCACGCCCACGAGGCGGCGGCGGCGTTCAACTACGCCCAGGCCTGCACGCGTGACCGCGGCGAGCGCGGGCGCCTGCTCGCGCTCGAGGCGCGCTGCCGCGCGCAGTCGGGCGAGTACCGGATCGCGGCTGCGGTCGCGGGCGACGGCGCCGCCGATCTCGAGGCCGCCTCGCGCGGCGAGGGCGTGGGCGTCGCGCTGCTCACCGACGCCACCGACGTGCTCGAGGGCGCGCTCGAACTCGACGTCGACCGCCCCCGCCTGGCGCGGGAGTTCTTCCTCGCGCAGGCCGCGCGCGAGGGCTGGATGCCGCCCATGCCGGACGCGCCGAACCAGGCCGCCTTCCCGTTCCGGCTGGTGCGCACCGGCGCGGGCGAGGCCGCGCGCGCCGAGAACAAGGCGAGCGGCCGCGAGCAGGCGACGCGCGAGATCGAGTCCCCGGCGTCGCGCTCGGCGCGGCTCGACGCGTACGCCGCGGACGACCGGGTCGCCGACCGCGCCGGGCTGGTCGCGGCGGTGACGCGCGACCTGGCGGCGATGTCCGACTCCCTGCGCAACGCGACACTCTCCCCCGCCGACAGCGCGGCCTGGGTGTCCGGGGCGAGGCGGCGGGCCGGCGCGTTGGGCGAGGCCGCCGCGCGCGCCACCGAGCAACAGGGCCGCGCCACCGCCGCGCGCGCGCGCGCCCGGGCCGGGCGGGCGCGCGCCCTGGCCGCACTGACCGCCCCCGCGCCCGAGCGCCGGGAGGAGCCCTTCGAGGCCATCGATCGTGCCGCGCTCGTGCGCGAGGCCGCCGGGCTCGAGGCGCTCGCCGACAGCGCCGAGGCGCGCGCCGCCCGCGATGCCGCCGCCTGGCGCGGAGCGCGCTCGATCGCGCTCAACGCGGGCGCCGCCGCAGGCCTCGCCCGGCGCCAGGCCGAGGCGCGCCGGCTTGCGGCAGACGCGCGCGGCGCCGCGGCGGACGCCGGCCGGGACGCGCCGCTGGCGGACCTCGCAGAGCGCGCCTCCGCGGCGGACCGCGCGGCGGTCGAGGTGACTTCGGCCGATTCGCTCGCCCGCCTCGCCGCCGTGCGCGACGACGATGCGCGCGCGCGGGCCCACACCGCACAGATGGCCGAGCGCGCGCGCGCGGACTACGAGGTCGCGCTGTTCGAGCGCGGGGCCTGGTCGGCGATCGCCCTCGACGAATCCGATTCGACCGAGGCCGACCTGCGCCCGGCGATCTCCGCGTGCGACGACTTCCTGGCGCGCTTCCCGCAGAGCCAGTACGTGGGCGCGACCGAATTCAATCGCGCCGACCTCGAGGTCCGCCTCGCCTACGCGCGGGCCCGCGCGCACGGCGGCGCCCCCGACTTCGCCCCGGCAGTCGCGCGCTACGAGCGGCTGCTCACGGGAACGCCGCCGTTCGCGCGACGCGACGCAGTGCTGTTCAACCTCGCGGCGCTGGCGCGCGAGGCGGGGGATCCCGCCACCTCCGACCGCCGCCTCGCCGAGCTGCTCGCGACCGCGCCCGGGACCGACTTGGCACGCGAGGCGCACATCGAGCTCGGCGATCGCGCGCTCGACGGCGAGCGCTGGGCCGAGGCCGAGGGGCACTTCGGCGCGGTCGCCGCGGGCGGCGGGCCACTGGCCTCGCTCGCGCGCTACAAGCAGGGCTTCGCGGCGCTCAAGCGCGGCGACGCGGCCGCCGCCACGGAGGCATTCGCCGGCCTGCTCGCGCTGCCCGACCTGCCGCCCGAGATCGCCGACGACGGCCTCGCCCAGCTCGCGAAGGCGCTCCGCCAGGGGGGCGGCGCGTCGGCGGCCGACCGCTTCCTGAGCGGGCACCCGAACCCGCCCTACGCCCACGCGCTGCTGGTCGCGATGGCCGAGCAGGACTTCGACGACGGCGCGTTCGACGCCGCCGCGCGCGCGTGGCGGCTCGCAATGGAGCGCGAACCGACGCGGCCCGAGAACCTCGCGCTGGCGCAGAAGGTCCTGGGCGCGTGGGACGCGCGTTCGCGGCCGGACGAACGCGAGCTCACGCGCGTCGACCTCGGCCACTTCTTCGGGCCGGGCGGCAAGGGCGTGGGCCTCGGCGCAGAGGCCCAGGACGTGGGCGCGCGCGCGCTGCTCGAGGCTGCGTTCCTGGCGCACGAAGCCGGACGGACGCGCAAGGACATGCCCGCGCTCACCCGCGCCGTCGGGCTCTACCGCGAGCTCGCCCGGCTCTACCCGCAGAGCGACTCGCTCGCGCTCGCCGCTTCGTCCGAGGGCGAGGCGCTGTTCGACCTCGGACGGTTCGACGAGTCCGCCCGGGCGCACGAGCGCGCGCTCGCGATCCCCGGCGCGCCGGCGGACGTCAAGCGCGAGGCCGCGTTCGGCGCGGCGCTCGCCCGGGAGCGCGTGGCCGCCGCCGACGGTTACCGGAGCGCGGGCGTTCGCGACTCGCTCGAGCGCGCGGTGACCCGCCTCGAGAGCGAGTCCCCCGGGGACGCGCGCGTACCGCCGCTGTGGCTCTCGCTCGCCCTCGGGGCGAAGGAGCACGAGGACCCCGCGCGTGCCCGCCGCGTGTTCGAGCACGTCGCCGGCCGGGACACCAGCGAGGCCTCGCGTCGCGCGCAGGCCGAGCTCGGGCGCGTGGCGCTCGCGGAGAGCCGCTGGCTCGATGCCGAGAAGGCCTACGCCGAGGCGGCCGCGGGCTACCTGGCCGCGGGCGATCGTGCCGAAGAGACGCGCCTGTCGGACCTCGCGGCCTCGGCGCGCTTCAAGGCCGCCGAGGACCAGGCGGCCGGGCCGGACAGTGCCCGGGCCGCCAGCACGTTCCGCACCGTGGCCGACCGCTACCCGAACTTCGCGCGCGCCGACGTCGCGCTCTACCGCGCCGGGCTGGCCGCGCTCCAGGGCGGCCAGCCCCGCCTGGCCGACGAGCACCTCGCGACGCTGCGCGAGCGCTACCCTGCATCCAAGCTGGTCGACGACGCGCTGCTCAAGCGCGGCGACGCGGCGCTCGCGGCGCGCGACACGCTGGGCGCAGCGCAGGTCCTCGCCGGCGGCCGCCTGGCCGAGGGCGGGACCCTCGGCGTCGAGGCGCTGGAGCAGGCGGGCCGACTATTCCGCGCGGCGGGCGGCTACACCGACGCGGAGGCGACCTACCGGCGCCTGATCAAGCAGTCTCCCGACGGCCGTGCGCGCACGCGCGCGCTCGCCGACCTGGCGACGCTGCAATACGAGCTCGGCCGCCGCGCCGAGCTGGCGCAGACACTCGCGCCCTGGCGCGTCGGCGGGCGCCTGCCCGACGGCTTCGCGCCCGACGCCGAGGCCGACGTGCGCGCGCGCTTCGTGCTCGGACGCGTACTCGCCGACTCGTGCCTCGCGATCCCGATCGCGCACCCGATCAAGCCGGCGCTCGATCGCAAGCTGGCCGCGCTCGGCCCGGCGCTCGAGAACCTCAAGGCTGCGGCCCGCACCGTGGAGAGCCCCTACTGGGCCGAGAGCGGGTATTTCGCCGGGCTCCTGCTCGACGACCTGGGTGCGCGCCTCGGGGCGCTACCGCCGCCCTCGGTCATGGCGTCGGCCGACAGCGCCGGGTACAGGGCCGCGATCGGCGCCCAGGCCCGCGGCTTTTACACGCGCGCCGAGGACCTCTGGATCGCGACGCTCGAGGGCCTGCCTGCATCCGCGGACACGGACTCGGTGGCGCGCGCGCGCCGGCCGCAGGGCGGCTGGCGGGGCCGGATCTGGGAGCGGCTCGAGCCCCGGCTCCAGCAGCACCTGCCATGGCGGCTTGCGGCCACCGACCTTCCGGGGCAGGATGGTTCCGGCGGGCTGGTCGCCGGGGCCGAGCCACACGTCGGGGCGGTCGATTCGACGGCGCTCGACGCCGGTGCGCTCGAGGACCTTCGAAACCGCTTGCGATGGATCTCGCAATACGTTGCAGATCAGCAGGTTGATCTTGCCGCGCAATGGTGCGAGGCGGCCCTCAAGTTGTACCCGACGCGGGCCGAAATCTGGAATGATCTGGGAGTGGTGCGCCAACTTCGGGGGTCGTGGGGCGAGGCCGAGCGGGCTTGGAACAAGGCCCTCGAGCTCGATCCCCGCCAGCCGGGAGCGCTCATGAACCGGGCGCTCTTCGGGCGTTTCTATCGCCTCGATCGCGCGGCCGCGCGCCGTGATTTCGAACGCTTCCTGACGTTGGGCGCGTCCTTCGACGAGACCCTGGCCGATCGCATGGCCGAGGAGAAGCAACCGTGAGCCGACTGCGCCCTGGATCGTTCGTCGCCCTCGCGCTGATCGTGTGCAGCGCGGGACGCTTCGCCCCCGGTGCGTCCGCGGCCCCCCCGCCGGCGCCCACCGCGAAGCCGGCCGCGAGGCCGGCCGTGAAGTCCGCGCGACTCGCGACCGCCGCGCCGCACCGCCCGCTCACGCTCGCGGCGCAGACGATCGAGGGCCGCTCCGAGGCGCCGCGCGTCCTGTTCGTCCACACGGGTCCGACGCTCGCGCTCGAGGCCGCGCCCAAGCACCCGTCCTACCTGAGAGATGATTTCACGGCGGCCCTGTCGTCGCCCGTAACCGTGCGCGTGCGGAGGATCGAACCCCTGCGCGCCATACCGACACCCGGAGGGAGCCGATGAATCCGTTGACCATGTTCGCCACGTTCTTCAAGGCGGGCGGCCCGTTCATGTACCCCATCTTCGGCATCGCCGTGATCACGCTGGCGATCACGGCCGAGCGCTGGTGGGTGATCATGGTCAAGGCCCGCATCTCGAGCAAGCGCTTGACCGAGCGCGTCGTACCGCTGATCCGCGGCGGGCGCAAGGACGAGGCGGCGCGCTTCTGCCATGATTCCGAGGCCCCGCTGGCGCAGGTCGCGACCGCGATCCTCGAGCGCCCGACGCGCGGCTCGAACGCGCTCGAGGTCGAGGCCGAGCTGTTCGCCACCGCGGATTCGGCCGCCTCGGTTGCGCTGCCGCCGCTCTCCAAGCGCATCCTCTACATCGCGATGCTCGCCAATGCGTCGACGCTGCTCGGCCTGCTGGGCACGGTGTCGGGGCTGATCTACTCGTTCAGCGCGGTCGGCCAGGCCGACCCGGCGCAGCGATCGGCGTTCCTCGCGGCCGGCATCGCGGAGGCGCTCAACTGCACCGCGTTCGGCCTGATCGTCGCCGTCCCGACGCTGTTCATCCACTCGTTCTTCTCGTCGCAGGTGACCTCGATCACCGACGACGTCGAGGCCACGTCGGTCAAGCTGATCCACGCCATGTCGGGCCTGGACCAGCCGAAGAACGTGATCCCGATGACCACCGCCACGAGCACCCCGGCGAACGGCGGCCATGCCTCTTCGTAAGAAGAAGCGCGGACCGGCCGAGCCGGAGGAGTTGAACCTCCTGCCGCTCATGAGCCTGTTCGTCGCGCTCGTGCCGGCGCTCCTGTACTCGGCGGTCTTCGTGCCGGTGTCGGCGCTCGGGCTCGACTTTCCGGGCACGGGCGGCGCGGCGAGCGCGAGCCCGCTTGCACTCGCGGTGCGCCTGGCCGACTCGACCTACGCGGTCGAGGGCGTGCCCGACAGCGCCTATGCGCCGATCGATCGGATGGCCGCCGGGTCCGATCCGATCCAGCAACTGCGCGCCCAGCTCGACAACGTGCATGCCCGCTTCCCGACCTCGGGCGGCGCGATCCTCGTGGTGTCGCCGCAGGTGCCCTACCGCGACGTGGTCCAGGTCATGGACCAGGTGCGCGAGGCCGGCTTCGGCAACTCCACGCTGCTGGGGGCCCAGCAATGAGGGGCTACCTCGTCGGCACGGCGATTCGCGAGCGCAAGCGCCGCGGCAGCGAGCAGGCCGCGGTCGCGCGGCTCCAGCTGACCTCGCTGATCGACATCTTCACGGTGCTGCTTTTGTTCCTGCTCAAGAGCCTGGTCGTGGGCGGCGCCGTGGTGTCGCCGTTCCCGGGCGTGACGCTCCCGCCGTCCACCTCGACCGCTTCGTTCAAGGAGGCGCCCGTGGTGGTCGTGACCAAGAGCCAGGTCGTGGTCGACGGCGAGGCCGTGTGCCCGACCGAGGACGTGGTGCAGCTCGGCGAGCTCAAGGTACCGGCGCTCGAGCAGGCGCTCGCCGCGGTGCGCCAGAAGACCGAAGGGTTGGCCGAGCGCGCCGGCAGTGCCCGCAAGTTCGAAGGCAAGCTGATCCTGCAGGCGGACGAGACGATCCCCTTCCAGGTCCTGCAGAAGGTCATGTACACGAGCCAGACCGTCGGCTTCTACGACATCACGCTGGCGGTGATCCAGAAATGACGACCCGCGCACGCGCCGCCCAGAACGAGCTCTTCGACGACTTCCGGCCCGGCCCGTTCGAGACCCTCGACAAACCGGCGATGGTCAGCCACCTGGTCTTCCTGACCCTGGGCGCGCTGTTCCTGTGGCTGGTTTCCAATACGCCGATCCGCCCGATCGAGTCGATGACCTTCGACCAGTTGCCCAAGCGCGTATCGCGCCTCCTGCTCAACCAGTCGGACCTCGCGAAGCTGTCGACGCCCGAGCGCGCCGCCGTCCCGGCCGAGGGCATCGCCCCGCGCTCGGCCGATCCGACCGAGGAGCCCAAGCCCACGGCGCCCGAGACCCGCATCTCGCACCAGGCGCCGCCGCCCGACGCGAGCGGCGTGCCGACCAACGAGCCGGGCTCCGGCGGACCCCGTGGCGGCGGCGGAAGCAACGCGGGCGTCAAGGGCGCGCAGATGGCGGCAGGAGTCGCGCAGGCGATGGCCGCCACGGGCACGCTGGCCGAGGTGGACCGCATCGTCGGCGACTTCACGGGCGTGGTGGCGAGCAATCGCGGCGGCCGCGCCCTGAGGGAGGGCGCCGCCGGCAGCGGCATTTCCCGCCGCGAGGGCACGCCGGGCGCGCACGCGCGCTCGGGCGCCGACCTCGGCGGCGTGGACGAGATCCTGGGCAACGCGGACAGGGGCGGGCTCGGCGGCCGCGGCACGGCGGGCGCGGGGGCGGGAGGCGGCGGTGGCGGCGTGGGCCGCGCGCAGGTGCGCATCGCGGCGCCCGCGGCGGTCGCCGGCGGCGGCGACGCGGCGGCCGAGGGCCGCACGGCCGGGGCGCTCATGGCGGTCGTTCAGCGCCACGCGGCGGCGGTGCGCTTCTGCTACAACCGCCTGCTCACCAAGCGCGCGGGCGCGAGCGGCCAGATCGTGATCCGCCTCACGGTGGCCGGCGACGGTAGCGTGAGCGAGGCCTCGGTCGTGCGCTCGACCCTGGGCGATTCCGATCTCGACAACTGCGTGCTGGGCCAGGCCCGCGAGTGGCGCTTCCCGCACTCTTCCGAGAGCCGGTTCCTGTTCGACATCCCGTTCGTCTTCACGCCCCCGACCGGGGGCTGACGCGCCGCTCCGGGTGTGACATGCTGCGGCCATGCGACGCTTCCCGCTGGTGCTGGGCCTGCTGCTCCTGATCGCGCTCGCAGTCGGGCTGGTGCTCTTCCAGCGGCTGAGCTCGAGCCTCGCGCGCCCCGCCTCCGTAGTCGAAGCCGAGCGCCGCGGCGAGCAGGTCGCCGCGCTCAGGCGTTACCTCTCCCGCCGCACCCAGGGCACGCTCCTGCCGGCGAACGACGTCACGATCGCCGTGCGCGACGACTTCCTGCAGAAGATCGTCGCCTCCTCCCTGCCGTTCACGCGCGCGTTCGACGGTGGTCGCTATGTCGCGCGGCTCGACTCGGCGAAGGTGGACCTGCTCGACGGACTCGCGGTGGTGACGCTGAGAGGCCGCGGCATGGTCGCTTCCGACTCGACGCTGTTCGCCGAACTCGTCCTCAGCGGCCGGCTCGGCATCGCGGGCGTGGACGACAGCACGGGGCAGCTCAAGCCGCGGCTCGAGATCACGGACCTCCAGGTGGTGCGCACGGGCACCGGAGCGCTGGCGGTGGTGACGAACCCCGCAATCCGCTTTTTCAGCATCCAGAAACTGCAGGAGTGGAACGATTTACAGTCGGCCATTCATCTGCCACTCAAGATCGAATCCCGCCTGCGCTTGCCCCCGGTCGAGGGCGACCTCGCGCTGCCCGAGGCGCTCGTCCCGTTGTCGATCCGCCTGAGCTCGGTGGTCGCGCTCGAGAACCGCCTGGTCGTCAACCTGAGCCTCCTGCCCGAGACCGACTCAACGGGCGTCGGCCCGCGCGCGCCCCGCGCGCCCTGGGAGCTTCCTTCGCTGCGGGAGGGCCAACGCCCCGAGCGCGCCACCGCCGCCACCGTCGAGGCGCTGGGCGACAGCGTGCGCGCGTTCGCCGCGCAGGATTCGATCTGGCGCGCGATTCTGCTCGCCGACCGCGACCTCGTGATCCTCACCCCGCGGTCGGTGCTGGCCGAGCTGGCCTACCGGGTCGCGCGCCGGTACCGCACCGGGGCGCGCGTGGACTTCAAGCCGGAGATCCATGAGACCATCGACCAGGAGATCAAGGTCAAGCTGCTGGGCAAGCGTGTCGGCGCGGGCCGGATCCGGGTGGACGTGCGCGTGCGGCACCTCGTCGGCCGGCTCGAGACGCCCGGGGAGCCGAAGGTCCGCTTCAAGCCGCCGGACGCCCTCGATGTCACGCTGCCGGTCCACATCACCGGGGCCGGGGGCGCAGCGACGTTCGCGGCCTCGTGGGAACCAACGGCGCTGGCCTCGGTGGTGTGCCGGGGCTTCTCGACCCGGCAGACGCTCACCGGGGTCATCCGCCCACAAACGCACGAGGCGCAGGCCACCATCCACTTCACGCTCGGGGACAGCAGGATCGTCGGGCGCCCGCTCATGCGCCGCGACCAGATCCGTCTCGCGTTCGATCTCGACGAAAAGTCGTGGGCCAAGGTGCGCGCCGTGTTCGAGGAGCAGAACCGCTTCGGCCGCTGCGGGATCGCGATGCACCCGGACTCGATGGTTGTCCTGCTCCGGCGGATCGGCCTCAAGGGCGTGAACGTGCGCCTGCCCGCCGACCTGATCCCGGCGTTCGAGTTGCCGGTCTCGTTCGCGGACGTGTACGAGCAGGGCGATGTGCGGGTGGCCGTGGTCGCGTTCCGGCCCGAGTTGCTGGTGCGGGACGAGTTCCTGCGCTTCGGCGTGGACGGGGATTTGCGCATCGTCGAGCGCGCCGTAAACGACTCCGTATACACCCGGCCCACGCCCGCCGCCAACCGGTTCTAACGCGCGGGCAGCGCCTTCAGCGCGCCGGCGAGCAGCGCGAGCAGGCGCGTGCGGCCATAGCCGCCCTCGGCGGCGTCGATCCGCCGGACTTCCTCGCGCAGGGCCTCGATGCGCGCGCGCGAGGGCGGCGTCTGAACGAGCGCCTGCTCGAACAGCGAGGCCAGCACGGCGAGTCTTGCCGGGGCAGTTGCGTTTTCAAAGGGCACCGGATGTTCGCCGGTGACGGAAATCGAGCCAGCCTCCACCGAAACCCCGCCGGGGAACCCCAAGAGGAAGACCTTGTAGCTCGCGTTGCCTTCTGGCGCCCACAGTGTGGGCTCAGAGATCGCGACAAACGCCTTGAAGGCTCTTCCGCTCGTGATGTCGCGGACGATCGGGTGTTGCGCGAGGTCGGCAGCTCCGGGCAGCGTGCCCGCCGCGAGGCGATCGGTCACACCGGTCGGAGGCAGGACCAAACCGGCTCCGGGCCCCGAGTCTCGATACCGGGATTGGACCGCTCCCCCGTTCGCGCCCGGGGCCGGTGTCGATGCCGGCGCCTTCGCCGCCCCGCCGCTCAAAGCGTCCTTCGGCGGGTTCACCGGCAACCCGTCGACCTTGAACTGATCTTCATTCGCCCGGCCCCCGCGCACGGCGGGTGGCGGCGCGACGGGCGTGGCCTTCTGCGCTTGTGCGCGCTCCTCGGTGCGGGCCTTGGCCGCCTCGCGCACGGGCACCGGCTCGGCGGCGAACGTCCGCCGGGACTCCTCGCTCTGCACGACGGCCGGCGCGTCCACGCCCGTTGGCATCGGGGCCTCCTTCGCGTCCCGCTCCTTGTCGGCGCTGCTCGCGAGCTCGGGGGTCGCCTTCTTCAACTCGTTGGCGGCTGTGGGCGCGGACGCGGTCACCGACGTGGGCATCGGCGCGGGCGACGGGGTGGCCTCCTGGGACCGCGCGCGGTCGAGGACTTTCTGCGCGTTCACGCGTGCCGGCGGCACCGGGGAACGCTCGGCGACCCAGACCACGGCGACCAGCAGCACCGCGAGCGCGGGGGCCCCATAGCGCACGGCGGGCATCGCCCACAGGGCACGCCACCACGGCAGGCGCGGCGCGCGCGCGGGAGCGACGCCCTCGACCTCGCCCGGGATCGCGCGCACGCGCTGCCAGAGACGACGGTCCTCGTCGTCCGACAGCTGCGGTCGCCCGTCCTTGAACAGGTCGCTCATGGGGCCTCCCGGTCCTCGGCGATGAACACCGCGGCACGCGGCTCGTCCTTCAGCAATTCCTGGAGCCCGCGCCGGGCCCTCAAGTGGTGGACACGCGCCGTCGCCTCGTTGACGCCGAGCGCCTCCGCGACCTCGCGGAATGGAAGGTCCTCGACCTCGCGCAGGAGGAACGCGGCGCGTTGCCGCTCGGGCAGTTGCGCCAGCGCCCGGTCGAGCACGATCCGCAGCGGCAGCGCGCTCGGGTCGGGTCCGCGCGGTCCCTCCGCCTCCATGGCCCGGCCGATCTCCGCATCATCCCGCTCGTGCCGTCGCCGCCGCACCAGCTTGCGCTTCCAGTCGCGCGCGCGGCGGATCGCCATGATCGCGAACCAGGCCTCGAGCGGGCCGTCCCCACGATAGCGCGCGAGCCCCTGGTAGGCGTGCAGGTAGACCTCCTGCAGGAGCTCGAGCGCCTCCTCGCGGTCGCCCGTCTGGTAGGCGAGCAGCGCGAACAGGCGCTGCCGGGTGCGCTCGTAGATCGTCCGCCACGCCGCCTCGTCCCTGGCGGCGGCGCGGCGCGCGAGCGCCACGTCCTCGGCATGGGAGACGCCCCCGGCGTGGGAATCGTTTACCGCTCCCGGGGCCGCGGCTTCGCGATTCAGTGGAGCTCCTGACCGCAAACCCTTGCCGAACTCATGGTTAAGGGTGCACCGGCGCGGGGCCGAAAGGCAGGAAGAAGAACGCCACCGCGAGGATCAGGTAGACCGCGATCAGCTGCACGCCCTCAAGCCAGTTCGATTCGCCGTCGATGGCGATCAGCGCCGCGATGAGCGCGGCCATGCCGACCGCGATCACCTCCAGGGGCGTGAACACGAGCGTCAGCGGGTGGCCGAGCGGGATCGAGAGGAAGACCAGGAGCGGCGCCGCGAACAATGCCACCTGGGTCGCCGAGCCGAGCGAGACCGCGATCGCGAAATCCATCTGGTTCTTGCGCGCGAGTTGGAGCGCGACCAGGTGCTCGGCGAGGTTGCCGATGATCGGGATCACGACGATGCCGAGGAAGAACTGGCTGACGCCCAGTTCATGCACGACCGGCTCGACCGCCCCGACCAGGATCTCCGAAACCCACGCCAGCGCCGCGGCCGCGACCACCAGCATCCCGAGCGGACGCGACCAGTGGCGGCGCGCGGCCGCCTCCGCGGCGTCGGCGGTGTGCATCTCGTCGCCCGAGCGGACGGCGCCCATGGGCCGCGTCAGGTCATAGTAGACCGACAGTCCGTAGAGCACGACCAGGAGCCCCGCGACCCCGAGCGTCACGCTCTCGATCGGCAGGAAGTTCTGCGCCACGTGCTCGCCGCCGACGCTCAAGGCGAACATCGCGGGCACGACCAGGCCGATCGTGGCGAGCACGAGCTGCACGGCGTTCATCCCGGCCGAGCGCGCGTCGAAGCGCTGGATCCCGTGCTTGAGCCCGCCCACCGTGACGCTCGCGCCGAACACGAGCAGCACGTTGCCGATGATCGAGCCCGTGATCGAGGCTTTGACCAGGTCGATCAGGCCGGCCTTGAGCGCGAACACGGCGATGATGATCTCGCCCACGTTGCCCACGGTCGCGTTGAGGATGCCGCCGACGCGATGCCCGAGATGGGCGCCGAGTTCCTCGGTCGCCCCGCCGAGCACGGCCGCCAGGCCGAGGATCGCGAGCGCCGCCACGCCGAAAACCAGGAGCGGTGCTGCGGAAGTGAACGACAGGCCGATGGCCAGGAGGGTGAAGATCGCGGTCAGGGAGAGCGCAACGCGTCCTTGCATGCGGCGCAGTGTAGTGTCCGCTGGGCGGGCGGGCAAGGCCGGCCGGACGCGCCAACCCCCTGGCCGGCCTGTGCTAAGCTGCCCGCCCGACCCCTTCCCGGCCCCGGAGACATCCCAGTTGAGCCCCGACCGCCCGACCCCACCCGCCGAATCGGAGACACTCGTCCCGCCCCCGTCCGTACGGGGAGTGGAGGCCGGGCCCCGTCTCGATCCGGCCGTGCTCGAGCGGGTGCGCTCCCGGGATCCGGAAGCGCTGGCAGGGTTCTTCGAGGCGTATTTCGACCGGGTCTTCTCCCTGGTGCATCGGCTGCTCGGCGACCGGACTCAGGCCGAGGACGCGGTCTCGGAGGTGTTCCTCAAGGTGCATCGCGCGATCGACCGGCTCGACCCGGCGCGCGACCCGATGCCCTGGCTGGTGACGATCGCGAGCAACGTCTGCCGCGATCACTGGCGCTCGGGCGCCGAGCGCATGCGCCGGGCGGCGATGCCGGTCGACGATCCCGCCGTGCGCGAGACGCTCACGGCGGGCACGAACGACCCCGAGCGCGACTTCGTGCGCGGGGAGCGGGAGCGGGCCGTGCAGGATGCGATCGCCGCGCTCCCGGAGGACCTGCGCGAGTCGGTGTTGCTGTACGACTACTCCGGCCTCACGCACGAGGAGATCGCCGCGTCGCTGGGCATCACGCACGACGCGGCTCGGAAGCGGCACTCACGCGCACTCGCCGCACTCGGCAAGGCGCTTCGGGAACGGCTGGCATGACCCACGACGACGGTCGCGACATCATGGACGAACCGCTCGACCCCGATGCGCTGCGGGCGCAGGACGCGGTGCGCGCGCTGCCGGGGGTCGCGGCCGACCCGGAGTTCCGGGCGCGGCTCGGCGCGGCGTTCGCTTCCGGCGCGATCGACCCGGCGGCGGCGACCCCCGCCGAGCGCCCGATCGCGGCCCGGCGTCCCGGCTCGCGCCTGCTCCGGCTGGCGCTCGCGACCGCCGCGCTCCTGCTCGTCGCCGGGTTCGCCTGGGTGTTCAACCCGGGCCCGCGCTGGCGGGTGGCCGCGCTCCAGAACGCGCACGGCAATGTGCTGATCAACGACGAGGCGATCCCGGCGGATGATTTCGAGAGCATCAACGAGGCGCTGGTCGCCGGCGCCACGATCGAGTGGAACGGGTCCGGCGATCTCGAGCTGGTCTCGCGCGGTCAGGTCGCGCTGGGGATCGCGCCGGGCACGCGCATGACGCTCCCGGCCCCCCCGCCGCGCTGGTTCGGGCGGCACAGCGAGGGCCGCGTCGAGGCGGGCGAAGTCCGCCTCACCTCGGGTACGCGCTTCCACGGCGCGACCCTCACCATCGCCACGCCCCAGGCCTCGGCGACGATGACCGGGACGACGCTGGCCGTGATCGAGGAGCCGATGGGAACCTGCGTCTGCGTGCTCGAGGGCACGGTCCACGTGATGGCGGGGAGGCACGACATGGGCATGGTGCCGGCGGGGCAGTTGCAGCAGGTGTTCGCGGACGGACGGGCGCCGCATCGGGGGGAGATGCGCCCCACCGAACGGATGAAGCTCGGGATGATGCGGGCCGCGATGGCGCCGGTGCTCGAGCAGCCCCGGAGGGACTAGCTTGCGCTCTTCGCCACCGCCGCGGCCTCGGCGGCGCTGAGCAGGTCGTCGACGTTGAACACGCCCTGCTCGAGCCACGTGAGATTGCCCGCGAGCACGTCCTTCGCCAACCGGTAGCCGGCCTCGTCGTCATTGTCCGAGACACGGCGGAACGACTCCGCCACCCGGCGGCGCGCGTTCCTGCAGAACAGGTCGGCGAGCGCGATCGGGTCCTCCCCGGCCGCGGCGCCGGCGCGGGACTGCGCATGCGCCATGGTCACCGCGGCGCTCATGGCATACAGCTCGGCCGCCACGTCCACGAAGCGGAACAGGATCGACTGCTTGCGCTCGAGCCCGCCCTGGTAGCGCATCATGGCGTGGAACTGCGCCCGCGCCAGCCGGCGCGACGTGCGCTCGACGAACCGGAGGTGGGTCGCCAGCGGCCCGAACTCGGAGTACTTCGGCCAGCCCGCGTAGCCCAGCCACTTCGACGGGTACCACACCGCGTAGAACAGCCCCGCCTTGACCAGCGCGGACAGCTTCCTGCCCATCGGCGCCTTCGGGTCGATCAGGTCCCCCGCCACCTTGAGATGGGTGTCGACCGCCTCGCGCGCGATGAACAGGTGCAGGATCTCGTTCGTGCCCTCGAAGATGCGGTTGATGCGCAGGTCGCGCAGTACGCGCTCCATCGGGACGGGGGTCTCGCCGCGCGAGGCGAGCGAGGGCGCGGTCTCGTAGCCGCGGCCGCCGCGGATCTGGAGCGTCATGTCGGCGAGGTGCCACGCGGTGTCCGAATTCCACAGCTTGGCGACCGCGGCCTCGAGCCGGATGTCCGAGGCGTGGCGGTCGGCGAGCATCGAGCCCAGCTCGCTGATCGCGTCCATGGCGTAGGTCTTCGAGGCGATGTCGGCGATCATCTGCGCCACCGCGTCGTGCTTGCCCACGGGCTTGCCCCACTGCACGCGGTCGTTCGCCCAGTGGCGCACCACGTTGAGGCACCACTTGCCGGCGGCCGCGCAGGACGCGGGCAGCGTGAGCCGGCCCGTGTTGAGCGTGACCAGCGCGAGCTTGAGCCCCTTGCCCTCGTCCCACAGCAGGTTCTCGCGCGGGACCCTGACGTCGTCGAAACGGATGACCGCGTTCTCGATGCCCCTGAGCCCCATGAACTCGAGCCGGTGCGTGACGTGGACGCCGGGCGTGTCGGCCTCGACGATGAACGCCGAGATCGGCCCGGGCTTGCCGGGCGTCGTGCCGGGCGTGCGCGCCATGACGACCAGCAACTCCGCGATCGCGCCGTTCGTGCACCAGAGCTTCTCGCCGGAGAGCGACCAGCCGGACCCGTCGGGCAGCGGCGTGGCGAGCGTCGACATGCGCGCGGGATCCGAGCCCACGTCGCTCTCGGTCAGCGCGAACGCCGAGATCGCCCCCGCCGCGCAGCGCGTCAGGTACTTCCTCTTCTGCGCCTCGGTGCCGAACAGCTTGACCGGCTGCGGCAGCCCGATCGACTGGTGCGCGGACAGGAGCGTGACCAGCGCCGCCGATTCCGACCCCGCGAGCGCGACCGCGTGGCCGTAGCTGCGCTGCGACAGCCCGAGGCCGCCGTACTCGACCGGGATCTTGATCCCGAACGCGCCCAGCTCGCGCAGCCCCTGGATCACCTCGGGCGGGATCCTGCCCTCGCGCTCGATCTGCTCGCCGTCGACGTGGTCCCTGAGGAAGGTCTCGAGCCGCGCGATCCACTCCTTGCCGCGGCGCTCCTCCTCGGGATCGGGCGTCGGGAACGGGTGGATCAGGGAGAGGTCGAGCTTGCCGTCGAACAACTCGCGCACGAAACTCGGCTTGTCCCACTCGGTCTCGCGCGAGGCTTCCGCGATGGCACGGGCTTCGTGCTCCGTGGCATGGGTCGTGGCGGGCGGGACGGTCGAGCGTTCGTCGGGCATTGCGCTGGCTCCGGGGCGGAGGTCGAGGGAGATTTCAAGCGCGAGGATACCGCCCGGTTGAGCCCTTCACAAGCGGGCGCCGGACGGGGTTCGACTGGCCTTGTGATCGGACGTTCGCGGCGCCGACTTGAGGGGGGTCGCCACGCCATGCGGGCGGCCCCCGCCGGGTCTCAGACCGGCGCCGTGCAGTACTTGCAGCGCTTCGCGGCGATCGGGATCGCCTCGGTGCATTCGGGGCAATGCTTTGCCGGCGGGCCGGGTGGCGGGGGCTTGATCAGCGCCCTGGTGATGAAGAACACCGCCGCCGCGATGATGACGAAGTCGATGATGTTGCCCAGGAACTGCCCGGACGCGATCGCATTCTTGACCGTGCCGTCCGGATTCGACGCGAGCACGATCTTCGCGTCGCGCCAGGCGCCGCCCGGGATCCCGAGGCTGATCACCGGCATCAGCACGTCGCTCACCAGCGAGCTCACGACCTTGCCGATCGCTGCGCCGATCACGACCCCCACGGCCAGCGCGAGGGCGTTGGTCTGCAGCAGGAACTTCTTGAATTCCCCTAGCATGCTCCCCCTCCGTCGTGACGCCGGGCCGCAGTCTCAGTTGCCGCCGGCCAGTGAGCGCAGGACCGTCTGCAGGATGCCGCCGTTCCGGTAGTACCCCACCTCGACCGGCGTGTCGAGGCGCACGATTGCCTGGAACGGGACCTTCTCACCGCCGTCCCTGGTTGCGGTCACCGTGACCCTCTGGCGCGGCGAGATGTCGGCCGAGATCCCGGCGATCGCGAACGTCTCCGCGCCCGTCAAGCCGAGCGTCTCGGCGCTCTCCCCCGGCAGGTAGGTCAGGGGCAGCACGCCCATGCCGGCGAGGTTCGAACGGTGGATGCGCTCGAACGACTCGGCGATGACCGCGCGCACGCCGAGCAGGAGCGGCCCCTTCGCCGCCCAGTCGCGCGAGCTGCCCGTGCCGTATTCCTTCCCCGCCAGCACAACCAGCGGGGTGCCGCTCCCCCGGTAGCGCTCGGCCGCGTCGAAGATCGCCATGGTCTCCCCGCCGGGCAGGTGGCGGGTGACGTTGCCCTCGCTGCCCGGCACCAGCAGGTTCTTGAGACGGATGTTCGCGAACGTGCCGCGCATCATCACCTCGTGGTTGCCCCGCCGCGCGCCGTACGAGTTGAAGTCCTGCTTCGTGATGCCATGCTCGTTCAGATAGCGCCCGGCCGGGCTGCCCTCGGCGATGTCGCCCGCCGGGGAGATGTGATCGGTTGTCACCGAGTCGCCCACCATCACCAGCACGCGCGCGCCCACGAGGTCCTTCGTCGGCACGGGGGTCCTGGTGAGGCCCTCGAAATAGGGCGGATTCCGGATGTAGGTCGACGCGGCGTCCCAGCCGTAAAGCTCGCCGCCGCCGGTCGGGATCGCGTTCCACGTCGGGTTGCCGTCGAACACATTCCCATACGAGCGCGCGAACATCTCGGGCTGGAGCGATTCCGTGACCGCGCGCGCGACCTCCTCCTGCGTCGGCCACACCTCCTTGAGGTACACGTCCTGCCCGTCCGCGCCCCTGCCCAGCGGCTCGGTCGTCAGGTCGCGATCGGTCGTGCCCGCGAGCGCGTAGGCCACGACCAGCGGCGGCGAGGCCAGCCAGTTCGCGCGCGTCAAGGGGTGGACGCGGCCCTCGAAATTGCGGTTGCCCGAGAGCACGGCCGCCGCGACGACCCCGGCGTCGCTCACCGCCTTCGTGACGTCGGCCTCGAGCGGGCCCGAATTGCCGATACAGGTCGTGCAGCCGTAGCCCACGACGTCGAAGCCGAGCGCCTCGAGCGCGCCCAGGACGCCGGCGCGCGTCAGGTACTCGGTCACCACCTTCGAGCCCGGCGCGAGGCTGGTCTTCACGTGCGCCGGCACCCGGAGCCCTTTCGCCTGCGCCTTCTGCGCGAGCAGTCCCGCCGCGAGCATGACCGATGGGTTCGAGGTGTTCGTGCACGAGGTGATGGCCGCGATCACGACCGCGCCGTGGCCGAGCGTCGTGCTCTGGCCGTCGCGCACGAACGTGCCGGTCTTCGCCAGGTCAGCCTCGGCGAGGCCGTAGCCGCGGTCCTTCGTCGGGGCGGTGAGCGCGCTCTGAAACGTCGACTTCATGGCGGAGAGCGCGACCCGGTCCTGCGGCCGCTTCGGGCCCGCGAGCGAGGGCACGACGTCCGCGAGGTCGAGCTCGATCGTGTCGCTGAACAGCGGCGCGGGCGCGCCGTCGACGCGGAACATCCCCTGCTCCTTGCAGTAGGCCTCGGTCACCGCGGCGTCGGCAGCGCGATTGGTCGCGCGCAGGTAGCGCAGCGCCTCGTCGTCGACCGGAAAGAACCCGCAGGTCGCGCCGTACTCGGGCGCCATGTTCGCGACCGTCGCCCGGTCCGCGAGCGCGAGACCGGACAGCCCGTCGCCGTAGAACTCGACGAACTTGTCGACCACGCCCTTCTTGCGCAGCATCTGGGTGACGGTCAGGACGAGGTCGGTCGCGGTCACACCCTCGCGGAGGCGGCCGTGCAGGCGGAAGCCGACGACCTCGGGCGCGATCATGTAGAGCGGCTGGCCGAGCATCGCGGCCTCGGCCTCGATCCCGCCCACGCCCCAACCCAGCACGCCGAGTCCGTTGACCATCGTGGTGTGCGAATCGGTCCCGACCAGCGTGTCCGGGAACGCGAGCCGCTTGCCCGCGGCCTGGTCGACGCGCACCACGCTGGCGAGAAACTCGAGGTTCACCTGGTGCACGATGCCGGTCGCCGGCGGCACGACACGGAAGTTCCGGAACGCGGTCTGGCCCCAGCGCAGGAACTCGTAGCGCTCGCGGTTGCGCTCGAACTCGATCGCGGCGTTCTTCGGCAGCGCGTCGGGCGTGCCGAAGAAGTCGACCTGCACCGAGTGGTCGATCACGAGGTCGACCGGCACGAGCGGGTTGATGCGCGCAGGATCACCGCCGAGCGCCTTCATCGCGTCGCGCATGGCGGCGAGGTCGACGACGCAGGGCACGCCGGTGAAGTCCTGGAGCACGACACGGCCGGGCAGGAACGGGAACTCGGACTCGGATTTCTTCCGGGCGTCCCAGCGCGCGAGGCGGTCGACGTCCTCGGCGCGCACGCGGAAACCGTCCACGTTGCGCAGCGCGGCCTCGAGCAGGATCTTGATCGTGATCGGGAGCCGCGCGACGTCGAGGCCGAGGTCCTGGGCCATGAGGTCGAGGCGGTGAATCCAGACATCGCCCTGCGGAGTGGCGAGGGCGCGCAACGAGTCAAAGGCGTTGGAAGAAGAGGTCGGGCTCATCGCCATCCGTCGGGTGGGAGTGGGACAGCGCCCGCCGCCGGGGCGGGCCGGAGTCGTGCGAATGTAACACGATCCGGCCCCCTTCCCAAATCAGCCCGCCTTGCGCGCGAAGAACGTGGCGGAGACCAGCGCGCGACCCGCCTGCGCAACGTCGGCGGCCGGGATCGTGTCGGTCGACGCGCCGCAGCAACCGCTCCCGGCGTCCCCGCCGCCCGCGTCCAGGCCCGCGACCATCAACCCCGCCGAGGTGACGCTCGGCAAAGCGACCTGGGTGAACCCGGCCGCGAAGAGCCAGCCGAGGTAGTCGCCGATCGGCGACGCGCCGGCGATGCAGCCGACGTAGGCCTCGACGCTGGTCTGCACGCTCTCGGGCAGCGGCGCGGCGAGCACGAGATCGCTCACGCTCAGCGCCCCGCCGGGCTTGAGCACGCGCAGCACCTCGCGGAACACCGCCGGCTTGTCGACGCTCAGGTTGATCACGCAATTGGAGATCACGAGGTCGACCGACGCGTCCTCGACCGGGAGCGCTTCGATGACGCCCTCGCGGAACTCGACGTTCGTCGCCCCGCGCGCGGCGGCGTTCTGGCGCGCCAGCGCGAGCATGTCGGGCGTCATGTCGACGCCGATCACGCGCCCGGTCGGCCCCACGCGCGCCGCTGCGAGGAACGCGTCGAAGCCGGCCCCGCTGCCCAGGTCGAGCACCGTCATCCCGGGAGCGATCGCGGCCAGCGCGAGCGGATTGCCGCAACCGAGGCCGAGGTTTCCTTCCCCCGCCTGCGCGAGCTCCGCATCGCTGTAGCCGATCGCGCGTGCCAGGCCCGAGGCGGTCACGCCCGGCTGGCCCTCCCCGCAACACCCGCTCGACGCACAATCGCAACCGCACGCGTCCTCGTGTCCCTGCGCCTGCTTTTCCGCAGCGCGGCGCGCCGTGGCGGCGTAGCGCTCCCGTACCTGCTCGACGATCTCGCTCATGGCTTCCCCTCGTTCAGCGCGCGCCCGGCGCGCACCAGGATCTCCAACGCCTCCAACACCGTGCCCCGCTCCGTAGCGGGCACGGCCTTCCATAACTTCGCGATGCCGCCGTAGATCGTCTCCTCGACCGAGTCGAGCGCCTCGCGGCCCTTGCGCGTCAACTCGAGCCGGATCGCCCGGCCGTCCTCGGGTGCTCCCTTGCTGCGGTCGAGATAGCCCCGCTCGACCAGCGGATCGACGCGCCGGCTCATGCCGCTCACGCTCAGCCCCTCCCGCCCGGCGAGCGCCGAGAGATTCAGCTCCCCGTCGCCGCCGATCGCGCGCAGCACGCGGCACTGCCGCGGCGTGAGGCCCTCGCAGCACACCTCGTCGGGGCCGAGCGTCGCCAGCACGCCCCGCAGGTCCCAACAGCACTGTTCGAATCGCTGAACCCGGCTCGTCATGGTGCCTCCCTTCGCGGGGTTGGATGCAGTCTCCGGCATATATTTGCGTGACGCAAGCAAATTCATCGGGCGCAGGCTTCCCTGTCCGAAAAGCCGCTCAGGACGAAATAGTTGCAGGGTTGGCAATGTGCTAGCTTGGAAGTGACGTCGATGCAACATCCGGGGCCAGTGTTTCTAACAATCCGGCATCGGCGTGCTCGCGCGTGCAGGCGCCGCGCAACGAGAGGCTACACTCCGGCGCCATGGAGGCTATCGGTGGCTCGTAAGGCAGGTCGCAAACGTTATACCGCCGCGGAGAAGAAGAACATCCTGACCACGGCGGCAAAGGAAGGCCTCACGGGCGCGCAGGTGCAGCAGCGCTTCGGAATCGCCCAGCTCACGTTCTACCGCTGGCGCGGCCCGGTCCGGGGCCGTCGTGCGGGGGCGGGGCCGGGGCGGCCCCCGGGCGGCGGAATCAGCGCCGACGTGATCCGGAACGAAGTGCGCGCGGGCATCCAGCGAGTCCTGCCGGATGTCATCCGCCAGGAGGTCACCGCCTACCTCGCCGAGATCCTGGGTCGTGCCCCGGGCGCGCGGCGGGGACGCAAGCCGGGCCCGAAACCAGGCCGCAAGCGCGGCCGGCCGGCCAAGAAGAAGTAGCCGTTCCGCAAGGGAGGGCTGGGTCGCCACCGCGAACCGTGGGCGGTCGACCTTCGGCCGGTCGCTGGCAGAGGACCGGCCGTTCTCATGCGCCGCGCTTGCCGAACGGCTGCCGGGTCCCGAGGTCGAGCAGCTCGTAGTCGGCCGGCGCGGCGTGGTTCATGCCGCCATCGGCGAACAGCAGCAGCGCACCGCCCTCGTCCCCTCGAGGCAATCCCACCCGGTAGCGAATGCGGCGGCCGTCGGTCCACAGGTGGCGCAGCGGGCCGTCGCGCGGCGGATCGTCATCGGACCAGACGGGCATCAGGTCGCGGCACTTCTGGTCCCTGATGTGCCCCGTCACCTGCGTCAGGCCGGGTGTGAGCCCGCGCGGATCGAAGCGCCGCCTCGGCGGGCCGTCGAACAGCGGGAGCTCCCCCACCGCGGGGTCGGCCGGCCGTTGGACGAACAC
This sequence comes from Candidatus Eiseniibacteriota bacterium, assembly GCA_046598045.1. Taxonomy (GTDB): domain Bacteria; phylum Eisenbacteria; class RBG-16-71-46; order RBG-16-71-46; family DASYSL01; genus JANPEF01. The sequence continues at coordinate 25,879 of JBKJJJ010000215.1, read as the reverse complement.
CCCGCGCGACTCCCCTTCCTCGTAATTGCCCGGGCGATAGAGCGGACCGATCGCGAGCGGTGTCGCGCCGTCCCACGAAGCGATCGCGCGCTGGAACCTCGTATCGAGCGCGCGCTCGAGCGCGAACGCGTCGGCGCGCGCGGCGCCTTCGGGGAAGTCGATGGCGTCGAGGTCGTCCGGCGTGACCGCGGCGTGGATCAGGAGCAGGTCCGGCGCGGCGGCCTTCGATGCCCGCAGGCGGCCCTCCCTGAGCAGCATGCCCACGAGATCCTTCTGCCGCGCCTCGAACGTCGAAAGGTCGCGCACCGCGACCCCGACCGAGGGCAGCGACGGGAAGCGCGCGAGGAACGCATGGCGGCGCTCCGCTCGGCCGGGCGCGCCGATGCGGATCGAGCGCAGGGCGCGCGCCTCGGTCCGCGCCTCGGCGAACGTCTCGTCGTCGAAGGGCGCGAGTTCGCCGACACGCGCGAGGTCGTGATTGCCGACCAGGATCGTGACATGATCGTCGGGGTGCGCGGCGAGCCAGGCGAGCAGCGCGAAGCCGCTCTCGGCCGCGAACGCGCTCTGCTCGGGCGCGCCCCAGTCGAAGTGGTCGCCCATCGAGACCAGCGCGGCGCGTTCGTGGATTCGGCCGTCGTCCGAGAGCAGGTCGTGGCGGTCGAGCACCTCGAGCACGCGCGCGAGCGGCGCCTGCGGGTCGCCCATCGCGACCGCGAGGGCAGCGGGCTCACGCGGTTTGCCCGCAGATGCGCGCGCGGCGGCGAGCGCAGCGGCCGGGTCGTCCGCGAACGCGCGCGCGTCCGCGCGGGCTCGTTCGAGCCCCGCGCGGACGCGGCGGGTGGTGGTGGCGGCTACGGCATAGACGTGCTCGGGAAGGACCTCGATCATGGGCGCAGTATAGCGCGCCCAACAGCGGTCGCGCACGCCCCCACCGGGATGTCGAACTGCTTGACGCCGTCGGACATTCGGAACTGTGGGATGCGCATCATGGAGGATCCCCCGGTGGAGAATCGAAGCGCGCAGCGTGCCGGGGGAGCACCGGAGAGGCTCACCGGACATGGCAGGGGCCGCCTGCACGGGAGCCGTGCAAGCTCGTGGTCAGGGTTTTGTCACGCGCCGAACCCCCGACCTGCCGGCGGGAATCAACGGGCGAAGGCCTGCCTCGACCTTCATGTCGTTCCGCAGTTTGTTGAGCCTGAGCACCGCCTTGCCATCGGACCGAAGATACCCCCAGGTTGCACCCGGTCGAAGGTCCTTGGGCCTTGTCGATCTGCCTGGCCTGAGCTTGCCGTCGGGGGAAATGAGGATTTCGTGCCGGAGAGCGCCCAGCGCACTCGCGTTGATTGCGCTCTGGCCCGCGTCCCTCGGGACGTCTTCCCAGATCCAGTACGCCGGGACGCCGAGATACCGATCCGATGGCACGGACCGCACGAACATCTTGAGCACTCCCGAAACGGTCTGGACTTTCTCCACCAGCCACTTCTCATCGAGGTGCTCCAACTGACCATTCTCGTCCTCGAGGAAAAACCCGGGCCAGAATTTCATTTCCTGGCCGATCCACTTTTGCAGACTCGTTTTGCGCATGTGCCCCAGCCTCCGCTCTGTACCCGCGCTGCTTCGAAGCGCTCGACTTCATGCCCTCGGCCTTCCCACCATGTCGGGAGAGGCGATCGCTGTCCCCCACAAATGCGAACGCCCTCGAGGGGCCAACCCGAGGGCGTATCGCGCACTACCGCTGCCGTGCTGGGCTTGAGGTGTGGAGGCGGCACCGAGAGTCGAACTCGGGAATAACGGTTTTGCAGACCGTCGCCTTAGCCACTTGGCTATGCCGCCTCACGGCGGCAGGATAACAACTTACGGGGGTTGCGACAAGCGGCGCGGGACCGCGGTCCCGGATCGTCTCCGACTATCGAAGCAACACCACACGCGTCTGTCTCATCCCCGCCGGCGTGACGTAGCGCGCCAGGTACACGCCGGGCGACACAGCGCGCCCGCGATCATCCCGCCCATCCCACGCCACGGCGCGCGCTCCGGCCTCGAAGCGACCTGCCTCGAGGTGCCGCACGACCCGGCCCGCCACGTCCTGGACGAGCAGGCTCTGCTCCCCCGCCACCGGCGCGCTCAAGAGCAGCGTCGTCCCGCCCATTGCGGGATTCGGCGCCGCACGCAGCTGCAAGGCCACGGCGCCGGAAGGCCCGACCCCGACCGGGTTGTCGATGAAGACCGTGTCGTCCTGGGTGAAGACCGGCGTGACCTTGACGCCCGCGTTGTAGAACGCGAGCGACTGCACGCGAATGATCGTGCTCGTGTTGGGCGCGTTCGCCGCGACGAAGTGGAGGCGATAGAGCTGTCCCGGGCCGGTCAGCGAGACGCCGTTGCACAGGAGGACATCGGTCACGTTGAGCGAGTCGCCGGTCTGGGAGAACTGGTGGAACGTGCTGCCGCACGCGCCGGTCATGTACGAGCCCTGCTGGAGCGAGGTCGGAGAGGTCGGCACGAACGTCAGCAGTGCCGGGTCGTAGCGCACGACGCCCTTGAACCCGTTGAACGCCGATCCCGCGCTGGTGACCACGAGGTCGACGTCGAAGCCGCTCCCCGCCCCGACGTACTGCACGTGCGGCGAGAGCGACGCGTGGATCCCCTGGGCACGTGCCCGGGGTGATGCGAGCGCGAGCCCGAGGGCGACGAGAACGAGAATGCGTCGACGCATGATGCGCTACCTCAACAGGACGACCGAGCGATTCATTCGCAGGCCGTCCGCTTCGAGATGGAAATAATAGACGCCGGCAGCCGCCAGTCGCCCGTCGCCGTCCCGGCCGTCCCAGGCCACCTGGTGTTCCCCGGCCGGCTGTACGCCCGAGACCAGCGCGCGCACGAGCCGGCCCGAGACCGAGTAAATGCCGAGCCGCACCGGGCCCGCGTGCGCCAGCGCGAACGCGATCCCCGCCTCGCCGCTCGTCGGGTTCGGGGCGGGCGCGAACAGCACCGTCTGTGCGGGCGCCGCGAGCTCAGCCGCGAGGGCCACGCCGTCGATGCGGTGGTTCGCCGCGTCTCGCGCGTCGACCATGGCGACGCCGAGGCCGGTCAAGCCGCTCTTGAGCACCCGGAAGCGCACGCGCGCGACGTCGCCGTCGATCGCCATGCCGCCGCGCGCGCGGCCGAGCATCGCCGCGTCGACGGTGCCGAGGCTCGGGGCCAGCACGATCGCGCCCGCGCCCTCGAGCCCGCCCGCGCTCTCCCACGCGATCGGCGCGAGCACCGTGTTGTCCCACGCGAGGCGCACCGAGAAGCCCTGCATGCGCCCCGCCGCCGACAGGTGGAGCGTGGCCGTGATCTCGCTCCCGACCTCGGCGCGTCCCGGCCCGATGACGGAGAAGCGCTCGGGGGCGTCGCTGGTCGCGCCGGCGCGCGGCCGGCCGAGCGCCGCGAGCTCGATCATCGCGGCGGGCGGACCGGTCACGATCCCGTAGCTGCCCGCGAACACGAACAGGTCCTCGAAGTCGATGTTGTGATCGGGCAGCGGCCGCGAGTTCGGCGTGGCGTCCGCGGTCGGGCCGACGTCGAGGTAGCCGAACGGATCGACCGCGCCCGCCCCGGTGAGACCGTAATGCGCGCCGAGCAGCGACATGTCCTCGACATTGACCGAGTTGTTACCCGTGCCCGGCGTGGTCTCGTCCGAGACGTCGGCGAGGAAGTAGTCGAGCGTGCCCTCGGTCTCGTTCGAGAGCGCGCGCACCCCGCACGAGTCGGAGGCCAGGAGCACGTAACACCATACGCCGCGCGTCGCCGGCTGATCGATCACGCCCGGCGCGGGGTTGGTCGCGACCAACACCCACGGCCCGCCGGGCACGAGCGAGGAATCGGGCCGCGCCGCGGCGCCGAGGTACAGCGGGTGCGCGCCGCGCGGTGCGCGGTAGAGATTCGCCGGCGTCCCCGCCGGGGTCCACGTGAGAGCGATGCGCGTGGTCTGCGTCGTGCTGCCATCGACGGCCCGCTGCGCCGCGGCGAGGTCGGTCACGCCGGCCGGGCCGGTCCGGTCGACCGGGATCGTCGCCTCGGGCCCGCCCGCGAGCGCGATCGCCCCGTTCGAGCAGTCGCGCGCGCGCACGGCGATGACGTCGACCGCTCCCGGGCCGTCCGGGCCGGGACCGGCCACGTCGACCGTGAACAGGCGGCCGCCGGTGGTGATGCCGCACGGCTGGCCGAGCAACGCGAGATCGACCGTGTACGAGCCGCCGCCATTGTCGGTCACGAAGAAGCTCGTGTTGCCGAAGCCCGCGAACCACGTGCCGACATGGATGCTCGCCGACGGCGTCAAGGGCGTCCTGAGCGCCAGGCGCGCCGGGTCGAGCTGGAAGGTGACACTCAACGCGCGCGTCGGCGTGGCGTCCGTTCGCACGAGGTCGAACGGCAGGACGACGAACGGTTGCGAGGTCGTGATGCAGAGCCCCGCGGCGGTCGCGTTGACGAACGAGGTCGGCGTGGTGGCGAAGACCGGCACGCCATAGCTGCGCGTGCCGGTGCGGCCGTTGACGTCGGCGGCCGACAGCGTGAAGTTCGCGGTCTCGACGGTCGTCGGCACGCCCGTGAGCGCGCCGGTCGAGCCGTCGAGAGTGAGCCCGGCGGGCAAGGCGCCCGAAACGACGCTCCAGGCGAACGGCGCGGTCCCGGCGTTGGTCGAGAGCGTGAACGCGTAGGCGTCTCCCACCGCGCCACCGGGCAGCGCGGCCGGCCGGAGCACGAGCGGTGTGCGATTGATCGTGAGCAACGCCGGGCCGCCGGGGCTGACGGGCAGGATCGCGTCGTCGCACCCGCGCGCCCGGAGCGCGGTCACGGCGATCGTGCCGCCGCCGTCCGCGCCCGCGGCCACCAGGTCGAGCGTGAACAGCGACCCGCCGGCGCCGAGCCCGCAGGGCGAGCCGGTGAACGCGAAGTCGACGGCATACGCGCCCGCGCCGCGGTCCGTCACCGTGAAAGAGGCGGCGCCGGCGCCCACGAGCGCGCTGCCCGGGCGGATGCTCGAGTCCGGCTGCGCCGGAGTGCACAGCGCGAGCTGCGCGGCGTCGAGCTGGACGACCACGTGCAGCACGCGCATCGAGTCCGGGATCGTCCGCGTGAAGTCGACCGGCACCCGGACGCACGTCGCACCGTTCGTGATCATCAGCCCGGCGGTGTTCGCCGAGACGAACGACGTCGGTGCCGCGCCGAAGATCGCGATCGTGTACGCACGGCTCCCGACGCAGCCGATCGAGTCGGTTGCCGTGATCACCACCGGGAACGTGTCCGCCAGCGCGGGCGTCCCATGCACGTGGCCGGTGAGCGCGTCGAGCACGAGGCCTGAGGGCAGGCTCCCCCCCGTCACCGTCCAGGCGTAAGGGGCTCGGCCGCCGGTCACGGTCAGCGCCTGATCGAAGCTCGCGCCGACCACGCCGTCGGGGACGAGTTCGGGAGCGACGGCGAGCGGCGTGCACGCGGGGAACACGGGGATCGAGAGCGCGGTCGCGCCGGCGCAACCCGAGGAATCGACGACCGTCACCGTGAAGTTCGAAGTGCCGAGCGTGCTCGGCGTGCCCGCAAGCAGTCCGCCCGGCGTGAGCGTCAGGCCCGGGGGCAGCGCGCCTGCGGTCACGCTGAAGACGAACGGCGCGACGCCCGCGCTCGCCAGGAGCGTCACCGAGTAGGCCTCGGTGCGGTGCGCGAGCGGAAGCGGGGATGGCGTGACCGCGATCACCGGGCAGGCCGGGAAGAGGTGCAGCGCGTAGGTCTGGCTGCCCTTGCAGCCGCTCACCGTGCTCGCGCTCACGCGGAAAGAGAAGTCGCCGCTGACCGTCGGCGTCCCGGCGAGCTGGCCGTTCGCGGGGTTGAGGGAGATGCCGGCCGGCAGCGCGCCGGCGCTGATCGCCCAGCAATAGGGCGCGCTCCCGCCGCTCGCCGAGAGGCCCTGCGCGTACGCCACACCCAAGCGCCCGTCGGGCAGCGTGGCCGGCGAGAGGGCGATCGCGGGACAGGTCAGGGTCGTGTCCGCGGTGAGCCCGGCGAGATTCGACGCACTCACGCCTGCGATCACACCGAAGCCTCCACCCACGTAGATCGTCGTGCCGTCGATCGCGAACGCGCGCACGATGTTGTCCGCGCCCGGATTCCATGCGGTGGCGGAGCCGGTGACCGGATTGAGCGCGGCAAGGCGCGCGCGCGACTGGCCGCCGATGTTGCTGAACAGGCCGCTCGCGTAGAGCGCCCCGCCCGTGAGCGCGAGCGCGAGCGTGGGTCCGTCGGCATTCGCGTTCCACGAGGTGGCCGCGCCGGTCGTCAGGTCGAGCTGGGCAATGCGGCTGCGCGGCTGACCGCCGAGCGAGGTGAAGAAGCCGCAGGCGAACATCGATCCGCACGTCGGCACGAGCGCGCGCACGGTGCCGTTCGAGTTCGGGTTCCAGGGCAGCAGCGCCCCCGTGCCCGCATCGACGGCGGCGGCCTCGTTGCGCGCCTGTCCGCTCACCGTGAAGAAGAAACCACCGATGTAGATCGCGTTGCCGCTCGGGGCGATGGTGAAGACCTGCCCGTCGACGTCCGGGTTCCACGCGGTCGGCAGTCCGGTCGTGGTGTCGACCGCGGCGAGGTTGTTGCGCAACTGCCCGCCGACGTTCGAGAACACGCCGCCCGCGTAGACCGTGCCCGCGTTCATCGCGAGCGCGGAGACGGCGCCGTTGACGTTCGGGTTCCACGACGTGACCGCGCCCGAGGCGACGTCCACGGCGGCGAGGTTGTTGCGAGCCTGGCCGCCGAGGCTCGTGAACTGCCCGCCGACGACCATCGTCCCGCCGTGCGGCGCGAACGCGAACACCTGGCCGTTCGCGTCCGGGTCCCACGCCGTGACCGCCCCGCTCGTGAGGTCGACCTGGGCAATGTTGCGCCGCGCCGCGCCGCCGATGCCGTTGAACGAACCGCCGACGAACAGCGCGGCGCCGCCCGGAGCGAGCGCGTTGACCGTGCCGTACGCGGTCGGGTTCCACGCCGTGAGCGTGCCGGAGGCCGCCGTGACCGCGGCCAGGAACGTGCGCGGCTGCCCGCCGATGGTCGTGAACCCGCCCCCGGCGTAGACCGTCGAACCGCTGGTCCAGAGCGCAAGCACCGTATTGTTGGCATTGGGATCGAAACCCACGACCGGGACGCCGGTCGCCACGTCGAGCGCCGCGATGCGATTGCGCGCCGTGAGGAGGTTGAACTTCGTGAACGCCCCGCCGACGTAGAGCCGGCTGCCAGAGAGCGCGAGCGCGAACACCTGGTTGTCGGGCTTCGGGTTCCACGAGGTCACGAGCCCCGTGGTCGCGCTCACCGCCGCGAGATCGATGCGCGGCTGGCCCCCGATCACGCTGAAGAATCCGCCCGCGTAGACGATCCCCCCGCCCACTTCGAGCGCGAACACGCTGCCGTTCACGGCCGGGTTCCACGGTGACGTCGCGCCCGTGCCCGCGTCGAGCGCGGCCAGGCGCGTGCGCCCCACGCCGCCGATGTTCAGGAAGTCGCCGCCGGCATAGACCACGCTGTCGGTCGCGACCAGTGCGCGCACGCGCTGGTCGGCGCCCGGGTTCCACACATTCGCGAGGCCGCTCGCGGTGTCGATCGCGGCGATGCGGGCGCGGGCCTGGCCGCCGATGGTCGTGAACTCTCCGCCGGCGTAGAGCACGCCGCCCCGGAGCGCGAGCGCGAGCACCGGCTGGTTGGGAGCGGGATTCCACGCGGCCACGCTCAGGTCGGATCTCACGTGCGCGAGGTTATTGCGCGCCTGGCCCCCGACGCTGGTGAACGATCCGCCGATGTACCAGCCGCCCGCACTGTCCGAGGCGGCGGTGTTGACCACGCCGGTGACCATCGGGAAGCCCGGGACGACGGCGCCGGCCGTCGTGTCGACGGGGACGCCGCCGCCGGTGCGCGGCCCGATGTTCGTGAAGCTGCCGCCCAGGAAGAGCTTGCCGCCCCACGCGATCTCGGCGTTGACCTGCCCGTTCGTGATCGCCAGGTCCCCGCGCACGGTCTGCGCCGCGGCCATCCGGGGCCCGGCCAGCATGGCGAGCACGAGGACGACGCCGAGCCGGACGGCGCGCCTGGAGCGACGTGTGGGGAAGGCGAGCTCGAGGCTCATCGCGAGGATTCCTGGGCCTGGGTTCGCCCGCGGTCGCCCACGACGCGCCGGGGGATGGAGCGAGGGGCGACGACGGGCACACTCAATGGATGGAGCAGCTTCAATGATACCGAATCCGGGCCGATCGAGGGGATCGGATGCAGAGAGCCCCCGCGTGCTGCCACGCGGGGGCTCACATGCCGGGCGACCGCCGGAGGGGGGCAGCCGTCGGAAATGCCTAGCGGTACGAATCCTTCAGCTTGCCCCACGTCGTGGTCGCGGCCGGCGTCGGACGGACCGACTGGACGTTGATCACGATGTTGTCGAACGTGCTCGCCGCGTTGTACTGGCAGGCCGACCAGCACAGCCAGTAGTCGCCCGGCAGCGTGTTGCTGGCGTACGAGAGCATCTGCGGCGCCGGGTTGCGGAAGTCCTGCGAATACCACAGTCCGCACGGGCCATTCGTGTAGAAGCCGAAGTTGTTCTTGTCCACCCCGGGGTAGAACGACTGGCCCATGATGTTCGAGTTCTGGTCGAACAGGGTCACGGTCAGGTTGCCGCCGGCGAAGTGCAGCGTGGCGTACCAGTCCGGCGCGGCCGCCGGCGGGAACACCTGGAACAGCGCCGGGGCGGGGCCGGCGGCGCCGTTGTACACGCCGACCGAATTGCCGCCACCCGCCCCGCCCTTGAGCGCGAGCGTGAAGTCGGTGTTGCCCGTGATCGAGACCGACCAGGCCTGCGCGGCGAGCTGGTCCGTCGCGACATTGATGCCGGCGTCGACGACGTTCAGGTAGCCCTGGAGAGGCCCGTAGTTGAAGACCACCTGCGGCGAGCGCAGCGGCAAGGCAGTCGCACTCGTCGCAATCAACAGCAGCCCCGCAATGCTAAGGAAACTCCGTACCAACTTCATGGTTGCCCCTCCTGGTCCTCTTGCGCGTCGTGGGATGGCCTCGGATATACCGTGGGCGCTTTCAAGCAATGTCCGTGCGCCGCCGAGTCTGCGGGCTGGATGTGACTCAACCCGGTCCTCACTACCTTGGGGGAAGGCAGGTGATAGGGCGACAGGTAGAATCCCACCCCAGCGCTTGGGAGTCAACATATTGTGACCGGACGAAGCTCCAAAATTTCGGGATAGCGTCCCCGGGGGTGCCCGGCCCCGGTCCGGGGAGCGAGCGCACGCCCGGACCGGGCTCCGGGGACGATTCGCCCTCCCCTTTGGTCCGAAAACCCCGTGCTACGAACTGGTGCGGGCGTCCTCATAGGCGTCGGTCAGCGCAGCGTCCGCGGCAATGTCATAGAGGACGGCCTGGTACGACTCGGTCGTCATTCCATGGGCCTTGAGAATCTCGACCGAACGCGCGGGCTCCTTCGCGATCTCGGCGGCGATCGCCCCCGCCTGGCGGGCCCCCTCGAGCGTCGTGGCGGCGGCCGGCGTCTCCGTGGCGGCGACGGTCTCGGTCGTCGACGTCTTCTCGACGGTCGAGTCCTCCCCGGCCTTCTGGGCGCAGCCGGACGCGACGAGGGTGAGGCCCAGCGCCAGCGCCGCCCAGGCCGAAACCTGCATCGAACGGATGGAGTTCATCGCCCGCCTCCCTTCTTGCCCGATTGACCGGGGGACTCGGGCTTGCGGCCCTTCATGCCGGGCTTGTCGGGCATATCGGGCATCCCGCCCTTCATGCCGGACTTCATTTTGCCCTCACCCTTGCCATTGCCCTTGCCCATGCCGCGCGCGGCATGCTCGGCGTGAATCGCCGCCGCCAGCTCCTTGCCGCGCAGGCCCTGGTCGAGCTTCGATTGCACGAACGAACCGAAGTTGTCGATCCGGCCGTGCTTGCGGATGGCGTCGTTCTCCTGCCACAGCAGGTCGCTGATCGTCGCCGCCGGGACCTGGTTCTGGCGGGCGTGCGTGAGGATCGCCGACAGGTCCGATTCCGGGACGCCAAGCGCGCGCGACTGCTTCGCCTGCGTCGGGAGCTGCATCGCCTGGATGATGGTCGCGAGCGGGGTGGGACCGGAATCCTGTGCCGCTGCGGGGATCGCTGACAGGAGCAACAGCATCCCTGCCCGCGTCATGTGTTTCGACATACAGCACCTCCTTGGCCTGGGGCCACTGCCGAACGTAGCACACGCCGCCGCACGCCCCTGCCAGCGGGAACAAGCGGTCCGCGGGCGCGCGTGGTGCCGCGTCCGCAGGCCGGTTTGCCTACGACGTCGATAACCGCGCGCCTGCTGGCTTTTCCGTGTAGCGCGCGCCATTTGCGTACAGGTGGACGAAGTTCGACTCGCTGGGCGCGCCGTCGGCGGCCCTCGCGGCGAAGAGGGCCGCGCGCACCCGACCCGTCAACCCGGGGCCGGAAACTCGAATTTCGAATCCGACTGGTTCGGTGCTAGCGTTTTGCGGATGGTTCCGATCCTGTTCGTCCTCATGCTGGCGACGCCCCCGTCCGGCACCGGCGCCGATTCCCTCCCCCGCCGCTCCGCCGATCCAGTCAGTTGGTCCGACCCGGAATCGCGCGCGCGCGCGTTGCGGGCACTCGAGGAGGCGTGTCGCCTCGCGCCCCGGCGCGCGGACCTGTGGCTCGCGTTCGGCCGCGCGTGCGCCCGGGCTGGTCACCACGAGCGCGCGAAGGCGTGCTTCGAGCGCGCGGCGCGGGCCGCCCCGGCGGCCGCCGAAGCCTGGACGTCGCTCGGTGATGCGTGGAAAGACGAGTGGCTGCGCCGCGTGGATCGCGCCGCGCTCGACCAGGCACGCGCATCCTACGAGCAGGCGACCGTGCTCGCGCCGGAGGATGCGGAGCCGTGGGCGTCGCTCGCCGCCTGCGCTCTCCTGCGGGGCGACCCGCGCGCCGGGCTCCGCGCGGCATTGCGCGCCAACGAGACGGACCCGCGCGCGCCGCAGCCCATGTGGATGCTCGGCGCTTCGCTGTTCAGACTCGGGTCGCTGGCCTACGCGGACAGCGCGTTCCGCGAAGCGCGCCGGCACCTCCCCGATTCGCTCGCGGCCCGTGTCGAACGAGCCGGCTTCGTGTGGGCCGGCCACGATCCCGACCTCACGACGCCGGAAAACGAAGCCGAGCTCGACTACCTCGCGCGCTTCGCGCTCGCGCTCTTCCTGTTCTCGGACCAGGGCGCCATGCACTGGGACATGCGCGCCGAGCTGTTCGTGCGCTACGGGCCGCCGTCGGGCATCGAGTTTGGCCCGGCATGGGCCCAGCTCGGATGGGAGCAGGAACTGGAATTCCATTATGCACCGGATGCGCAGCGCCCGCTCTACGCCCCGGGCCCGATCGGGTTCCCGTATGACATGCAGGTCTGGCACTACCCCGAACTCGGCATGGACGTGACGCTGTGGGACCGCTTCCTCACCAGCACGTATGATCTCCCCTACTCGAAGCAACGCGAGCAGGACCCCCGTCCCGACCCCGCGACGCTGGCGGGGCGGGATGACCTCGTCCCGTTCGGTGACGGGCGCGGCGTCTACCGCGCGATGGCCCCGGGGCTGAAGCGGCTCCCCCTCGAAGCGGAGTGCGATCGCTTTCCCTCGGGCGCGGACGCCCGGGTCGTCGGGAGCATTCGCGCAACGGGCAACAGCAGCGACTCGTTGTGGGGCTCGTGGGCGGTGGCGGACTCGACGGGGCATGTCGTGGCGACCGCGACGGCCCGGCTCGACGCATCGACCTGCGAACCGGCGCGCGACCGCGCCGGGACGTTTACGACCAACGTCGCTCCGGGCCGCTACCGGGTGGACTTCGCGGCGTGGGACGGACGCGGCAAGCGGGGGGTCGAGCATCGCGCCCTGGTGGTCGAAGCACCCCCGATCGGCCCGACGCTCAGCGACCTGCTCCTGCTCTGCGCCGACGTGCGCGCCGGATCATCGCCGGACCCGAGGCGACTCGAACCCGCGATCGGCGGCCGTGTCTCCGGGGGCCAGCTCACGCTCTACTGCGAGATCGATCGCCTGCTCTCGGATCCGGCGCGCCCGGCGCGATTCCGTTATCGCACGGCGATGTACGCACTCGATCGATCCGGGAAGCGGCGCACGAACGCGGGACCGGTATACGACGCCGTGCGCGAGGAATCGAACCTGGGTTCGCACCGGAGGCAGTTCGTGACGGCGCCTCTGCGCGGATTGCCGCCGGGATCCTACGAACTCGTGCTCGAGGTCACCGACGAGACCAATGGCCGGGCTGCCCGGAGATCCTCGCGGTTCACGCGGATTTGATCGTCCGCTTCGAGCGGGGGGTTCCGGCGGACGTCGATTCGTGGCACACTGCGGCCATCCCTCTTGCGACTCGATCCGGAGATTTCCAGATGAGAGCCGTGGTCACGCTCGCCGCGCTCGCGGTGATGCTCGCATTGCCCCCCGGCGCCCCGGCGGCCCCCGCCGCGCGCGCGCCCAAGGAGAAGACCCGCGTGGCGAACAGCGTCTACGATTTCAACGTGAAGACCGCGGCCGGGCCGGAGCGCTCGCTCTCGGAGTTCAGGGGCAAGGCGCTCTTGATCGTCAACAGCGCATCGAAGTGCGGGCTCACGCCGCAGTACGAGTCGCTCGAGACGCTGTACGAGCGCTTCAAGGACAAGGGGCTCGAGGTGGTCGCGTTCCCGGCGAACAACTTCCTGTGGCAGGAGCCGGGCAGCGACGCGGACATCCAGACGTTTTGCGCGGTCAACTACGGCGTGACCTTCCCGGTGTTCGCGAAGATCAGCGTCAAGGGCAAGGACATCGCCCCGCTCTACCACTACCTGACCAGGGACTCGCCCTTCCCGGGCGACATCGGCTGGAACTTCGCGAAGTTCCTGGTCGCGCCGGACGGGCGCATCGTCGCGCGCTTCGACCCGAAGCTCGATCCGCTCGACCCGGCCGTGATCAAGGAGATCGAAAAGGCGCTGCCGAAGCCGAAGTCCTAGTCTCCCCTGATCCGGCGCGCCTCACGGGCCCGGGATGCCCGGAACCAGACCCGTGACCGGGTCCCCCTCCAGCCGCGCCGCGAGCCACAACAGCGAGGGAAGCGCGACCAGCGGGATCAATTCGCCGTACACCCGCGCCTCGTCGATCGTGCCCACGACCAGCATCGGCAGGACGAACACCGGCGCCGCGAACAGCGCGCGCCGCACCGGCTCCGGTCGCCCCCGCCCCGTGAACGGCAGCGCGAGCCAGAGCCCGCCGAACATGAGGAAGAGCTTCGCCCAGTCCTTGAGCCCGCTGCCGTGGAGCGTGAGCATGCCGCGCCAGGTCGAGGCGTTCTGGGCGAGCATGTTCGCGAACAGGTGCGGCTCGGCTGACGGGAACGCCCGGTAGAGCGCGGCCTTGATTCCGATCCATAGCGCGGCCTGCGCGAGCACGTGCAGCGCGAGCGCCCGCGCCGGCATACGCCGGTAGAGGACGAACAGGAAGACGACCGAGTAGAACCACGTGGTCTCGCGGTTCAGGGTCGCGAGCGCGAACACGGGATAGTAGAAGCGAAACTGCCGGCGCGTGATCGCCAGCAGCGCCGCCGCGAAGAAGAACACGCCGGGCAGGTCGAACGGGAAGTACAGCAGGTTCAGGCCGCAGTAGTTCCAAGCCAGCGGGTAGAGCACGAATGGCGCGAGCACCCGCGCGGTATCGCGCCGCGCGTACTGCGCGAGCGTGCGGTCGAACACCAGCAGCAGCGCGAACACGGAGAGCGTCGCGAGCGCCGCATACGCCCAGGCGAGCGGGATGTGCGCCACGGCCACCAGGCCGCGCGCGAGCAGCGGCACGAGCATGCGGTAACGAAACGGGAAGGGCGGCTCCCCGTAGGTGAAACCGTCCATGCCGTAAGGCAGCACCCACACGGTGCGCAGCGTGTAGAACGTGACGAGGAGCGCGGCGCCGAGGAGGTACAGCGCCGTGACCGCGGCCGGCCAGCCGCGCGGCGCGGGCGCGCGCGGCCCGGAGGTCACCGCTTCTTGCCGCGCTTCGGGGCGGCCTTCGGGGCGGCCTTCGGGGTGCGAGCTTTGGCCGCACCCGCTCCCGGCGCGCGTGCGGCCCGGCCGGCGACGGCCGCCTCGGCCCGCTTCCACTCGGCCGCGCCGAGCTTGAGCTCACTCGCCTTGACGTTCTCCTCGAGTTGCGAGATGCGGGTCGCGCCGATGATCGCGCTCGAGACCACGTCGTGCTCGAGCACCCACGCCAGCGCGAGCTGCGCGGTGGTTCCGCCGCCGTGCGCCTGCGCCCAGGCCGCGAAGCGCTCGGTCTTCGCCACGTGGTCGGGCGTGAGCGCCTGTTCGGACTCGAGGAAGTGCGCGAACTTCGAGGTGGCGCGGCTGCCCTCGGGCTTGGCCATGCCGGCGTACTTGTTCGTGAGCACGCCCTGCGCCAGCGGCGAATAGACGATCAGGCCGACGCCCCACTTCGCGCACAGGGCGGCGTGCCCCTGCTCGACATGGCGGTCGAGCAGGTTCCAGCGCGGCTGGCTCGAGACCATGACGTCGTAGCCGCTCTGCTTCTGGTGTTCGAGCACTCTCCGGTCGAGCGGCGCCGAGCGATCGAAGTTCGAGTAACCGATGTAGCGCACCTTGCCGGAGCGCACGAGGTCCTCGAACGCGCGCAGGGTTTCCTCGATCGGAGTGTCCTTGTCCGGCGCGTGGAGCTGGTAGAGATCGATGTAGTCCGTGCGCAGGCGGCGCAGGCTCTGCTCGACCGCGTCGAAGATGTGCTTGCGCGACAGCCCCGCGCCGAGCGGCCCGTCCCAGACGCGGCCCATGCACTTGGTCGCGATCACGACCTGTTCGCGCGGCAACGCTTCGAGCGCGAGGCCGAGCACGGTCTCGGCCGCGCCGCGGACATACACGTCGGCGGTGTCGAACAGGTTGATGCCGAGCTCGAACGCGCGCCGCACGATCGCCACGGCGTCGGCGCTGTCCACCGACCCGCCATACGTGGTCCACGATCCGAGCGCGATCTCCGAGACCTTGAGGCCGGTGCGGCCCAGTCGACGGTAGTTCAAGACACCTCCGTGTGCCCTAGCGGTACGTGGCTTTGAGCGAACCCCAGCTCGCCCGTTGCGACGGCGTCGGCGTGATCCACACATCGGTGATCGGGGCCGCGAACACCGCCTGGTTGAAGGCGGTCAGTCCCATCGCCTCGCAAATCGTGCGCACCACGGAGTAGTGCGAGACCGAGACGTTCGACACCGCGCCCGGTAGCACCTTCGGCCCCAGGAAGAGCGTCAGGATGTGGTTGCCCGAGGCGCTGTCGTCCTCGTCCCAGGTCAGGATCAAGAGGCCGTTCGGCCCGAGCGCCGCGATGATCGGGGGCAGCGCGGTCGACAGCCACGCGTCGCCCCCGGCCGCATTACATCCGGGCGTCGAGCTGTTGTGGCTGTTGTGGCAGTTGTTCGGAATGACATACGAGAGGTTCGGCAACGTATTCGCGGCGATGTCGGCCGCGAGGTCCGAGTATGGCCGCTCGTTCGCGTGGGTGACGTTCGTGAAGTACGTCCACGGGTCGTGCTTCTTCGTGTACAAGCCGGTCGAGACGTCCCCGTCATAGGAGCAGCCGGTCGCGCCCGCGCTCGGCAGATTCTCGCTGTATGCGCGCCACGTCCTGCCCGAGGCCTCGAGCGCGTGTCCGAGGTTCTCGAGCGCGAACGGGGCTCCGGCCGGCGGGCAGTTGTTGTTGACGATGTTGACGTCCCAGCCCGCGAACAGCCCGAAGTAGTTCGGCTGCGAAGGGTGCGCCACGCCGAACGAGCGCGCGAGCGTCGCGCCCTGCGGCTGGAGGCTCGCGGTGTACGGCTGGGCGCGCGCCACGTCGTAGCTCTTGTTCTCCATCACGACGATGACCACGCGATCGAGCGTCGGGACGCTGGCCGCATGCGCCGACGAGGCAAGCGCGAGCGCGGCGAAAGTCGCGAGCGCGACGCGCGGAAGGACACGGATAATCACAGGCAGTGCATGCACGGGGACCGCTCCGATCGGGTCATGGAAAAGAGTGCCGAATGGGGAAACAGGCCCTTCAGGATGCCACGCCCCCGCCACCGCGTCCAGCGCCGGCCGTCGTCACCGCCCGCTCCACGGCCGCGGCCAGGCGGTCGAGATCCGCCATTTCATTGTAGATCTGCCCGGAGATCCGGGTGCGCAAGCCACCGTCCCGCGCGTGAATCGGGGCCTCGATGTGGTCCTCGAACAGCAGCCGGTCGCGTAGCCGGGTCGCATCGTCCCCGGTGCTCCCCGCAGCCGCGGGCAGCGGGACCGTGGCCATGGTGCCGACCCAGGGCTCGGTCATGGCGAGAGTCGTGCCCCAGCGCTCGGCGAGCCGGCGCGCGCCGTCCCAGGCGAGCGCGTGGTTGTACCCGCGCACCGCGTCCAACCCGAGCTCCTGCATGAACGCGAGACCGACCGGCGCGGCGAGCGCGGCGGACGGGTCGCGCGTGCCGACCCAGTCGAACTCGCGCGTGAAGCCCTCGTCGAGTCCCCACGAAATCACGGGCGGATGCAGGTCGACCTGCCGTTCGGGCGGCGCCCACAGGATGCCGCAGCTGCGCGGCGACCACGCCCACTTGTGTAGATTCGCCGCATACCAGTCGACGCCGAGCGCGGTCACGTCGAACGCGATCGCGCCCGGCGCGTGCGCGCCGTCGGCGAGCACCGGCACGCCCGCCGCGCGGCAGCGCGCCGCGATCGCGGCCAGCGGAAGCACGAGCGCGCTCTCGGCGGCGACATGCTCGACGATCGCGAGACGTGTGCGAGGCGTGAGCCCGGCAGCGACCGCGTCGACGAATTCCTGCGGATCGCCGGCGATCCCGGGCAGCGTGGCAATGCGCACGTGCGCACCCGCGCGCCGCGCGACGTACTGCGCAGTCTTCGCGACCGCGCCGTAGACCTCGTTCGTGATCACGATCTCATCGCCGGGCAGGAACTCGAGCGAGCGCAGGACCGCGTTCACGCCGGCGGTGACATTATCGACGAACACCAGGTCGTCGCCGCGCGCCCCGAGGAATGCGGCCACCGGCTCGGCCGCCTGGCGCATGCGCGGCGGCTGGTCCCGGGGCAGTCCGAACGTGACGCTCGAGAGTTCCCTAAGGAGGAAGCGCGACGGCTGGCGCTCGATCTCGTCGCGGATCGCCTGCTGCGCCGCGAGCACGCGCCGGGGCGGCGCACCCACCGTGCCGTGATTGAGGTAGAGCGTCTCGGGTTCGAGCGCCCACTCGGCGCGCATGGCATGGCCGAAGGCGGTCGCCATGCGCTACTTGCCCCCCGCCTTCTTCGCCGCCGCCGCGGCCGCCTGCTCCGCCTCGGCGCGCGCGGTCCACGGGGGCACGACGCCGTTCGAGCGCGCATAAGCGATCGACTGGCCGAGGTGCTCGTGGTTGTGTGTCGCCATCGCCATCAGCACGTCGAGCTTCGTGGCCTTGTGAGCGAAGAACTGGACGCTGTCCGCCAGCTCGGACTCGGGGACGCTCGCGATCGCCTCGAGCTCGTGGACGTATGACTTCCTGACCAGCTCGATCACCTGCGGCTTGGTCATCGGCGCGGTGTCGAGACCGCGCAGCGTGATGCCCTCGGGCACCTTCACGCCGAGCATGGTCGGAAGCAGGTAGTTCGCCTGCGCGATGTGCTGGTAGACCTCGCCCGCCGAACGCACGCCCTTGCCCGGACGCCAGCCGTACTTGCCCTCGGGCATCGCCTGCGCGAGATCGAGGATCTTGTCGCGCGCGTCGGTGATCGCGTTGACGACGGCGCCGCGCGTGCCCCCGAGCGAGGCGGGAGCGTCTTCGGCGAAAGCGGGGCGGCTGACGATGGACACGAGCAGCACGGCAAGCAGGGCGAACGGGCGGGACGGGCGTCGCATGGAGCCTCCGGAGGGTCGAGCGCGGCAGGCCGCGGGGATCGCGGACGGCGCCAGTGTAGGCCCGCACACGCGCGCCATCAAGATCGGCCGCGCGAGCCCGGGCTCAGGACGGGGCGAGCGCGGCGCGACAGGTCGCGACGTGGATGTCGACCGTGTCCTCCGGATCCACCGCGTAGCCCCCGCCGAACGTGATCGCGCATGGGAGCAAGCGGGCCCTGCAGGCTGCGAGCACGATTGCGTCCCGGCGCGCGAGCCCGGCCTTGCTGATGCCGAGGTTGCCGAGCCGATCCTGCTCGTACGGGTCCGCGCCGGCTTGGTAGAGGACGAGTTCCGGTCGCGCCCGCGCGAACACGGTCGGGAGCGCCTCCTCGAGCAGCGCGAGATACCTCTCGTCACCGATGCCCTCCTCGAGCCCGAGGTCGAGGTCGCTCGTCTGCTTGACCGGGTAGAGCCGCTCCTGGTGCATGGAGAACGTGAAGACGTCCGGATCATCGGCAAAGATGTGCGCGGTGCCGTTGCCCTGGTGGAGATCGAGGTCCACGATCAGCGCGCGCGTGATCCGGCGCTCGCGCTGCATCGCGCGTACGGCGATCGCCAGGTCGTTGAGGTAGCAGAACCCCTCGGCGTGGTCGGCGAAGGCGTGATGGAACCCCCCGCCCACGTTGACCGCGAGCCCACGCGTGAGCGCCTCGCGCGCCGCGAGGATCGTCCCGCCGGCCATGCGCGTGAACCCGCGCACGATCTCGGGCGTGAGCGGCAATTCGGAGTCCGCGGTGCGCGGCGTGAGGCGGCAGGCGGCGAGGTCGTCGAGATACGCGTCCGTGTGGACGAGCGCCAGCTCTTCGGGCGTGGCGAGCGGCGCTTCTTGCCAGTCCCCGGACGTGGTGTCCCCCTCGGCGAGCAGGCGCGCGCGGGCACGCGCGTACTCCTCGATCGGGAAGACATGCGCGCCGATCGAGAATTCCTGGTCCGCGTGATAGACGAACGCCGGCCTTGCCATCCGTCCTCCATGGCAAGGGCCGGCGAGCGATCGTCGTGCGCGCGGCAGGTGCCGCGGCCAGTCTACTTCGGCAGCATCACCCGGTCGAGCACGTGGATCACGCCGTTCGACTGGTTGACGTCGTAGGTCGAGATGTCCGCCGTGCCGCCCATCTCGTCGGTGAGCGTGATGTTCAACGGGCCGTTCATGCGCGCGGTCAGCATGCCGCCACTCAATGTCTTGAGCGTGGCCGATCCGCGGCCCTTGGCGATCATCTTCTTGAGCGCAGCGGCCGAGACCCGGCCGGCGACGACGTGATAGGTCAGCACCTTCGTGAGCGCGGCCTTGTTCTCGGGCTTGAGCAGCGTCTCGACGGTGCCCGCGGGCAGGTTCTCGAACGCGTCGTTGGTCGGGGCGAAGACCGTGAACGGTCCCTTGCCCTTGAGCGTCTCGACCAGGCCCGCGGCCTGGACGGCGGCGACGAGCGTGGTGTGGTCCTTCGACTGGACCGCGTTGTCGACGATGTCCTTGGTCGCGAACATGGCCCCGCCCCCGACCATCACGTTGCCGCCCGACATGCCGGCGGCGAGGACGAGCGGGGCGGAGACGGCGCAGAGGGCGAGCGCCGCAGTCAGCGGCAGCGAGCGCAACAGGGGAATCGACTTCATGGTGCAGGACTCCTCGAATTGGGGATCAGGGACGCCGCGGGCTCCCTGCGCCGCGGCCCGGCGCAGCGTGCGCCGTCCCCCCAAGTACGGGGCCTCGCGCGCGCCGGATGGCCCGGATCGCCCGTGCGGGAGCGCGAGCGTGCGGCTTCACACGATCCTGACGGTGATCGCGATCCCAACGCTGCCGCAAGCCCGTACCATGGGGTGGATGCGCCGGAGCCGCCGGCCCGCCGCGGGATGAGCGAAGAAGTGAGGAGACCGGATCATGCGGAACCTGGTTGGGATCGGAGCGCTGGCGCTGATGGTCTTCATCGTGCTGTCACCGGGATCGAGCGGTCGCGCCGTCGCCAAGCCGGCCCCGGCGGCGAGGTCGACGACGAGGATCGTGCCGGTCGTGCGCAGCGACGCGGAGTGGGCGAAACGCCTGACGCCGGAACAGTTCCGGGTGCTGCGCCGCGAGGGCACCGAGACCGCGTTCACCGGCAAATACTGGAACCAGCACGCCCCCGGCACCTACGTGTGCGCGGCCTGCGGGCTCGAGTTGTTCTCCTCGCGCACGAAGTACGACTCCGGCACGGGCTGGCCGAGCTTCTGGCAGCCGATCGCGAAGAGCAACGTGCGCGAGGTCACCGACAACGCGTTCGGCGAAGTGAGGGCCGAGATCGAGTGTGCGCGTTGCGGTGGGCACCTCGGCCACGTCTTCACCGACGGTCCCCCGCCGACCTCCCTGCGCTACTGCATGAACTCGGTGGCGCTCAACTTCATCCCGTCGCGTTAGCTACTTGATCATTTGATCATCTCGGCGTAGGCGTCGAGTACGGACTTGCGCCGGTCGGCCTGCGTCTTCTCGGCGTCGGCCAGGCTGCCGGCCTTGTTCGCGCGCTCCTTGAGCGCGGCGGTCACCCGCACCTGCGTACTGCGCGCATTGGCGCCCATGCGCACGGCCGCGGCGTTGAGGTCCCCGAGGTCGTAGAGCTTGAGCTCCATCTTGCACTCGTCCATGCGCGCCTGCGCGAAGTCGGCCGTTGCCTGCTGCGTCGCGGCTTCCGCGGCGTGGAGATCGCGCAGCCGCTCGAGGAACTTCTGCTGGGTCTCGAGCTTCTTCTTCGTCCCCTCGAGCTCCTTCTGCTGGACCGCCTGCTTCTCCTTCTTCGCCAGGTCGATCTGGATCTTCGCGCTCGCAATCTCGGTCTTCTTGATGTCGGCCTGCGACTGCTTGCGCGCCTGGCGGAGCTTGGACTGGGAGACCAGCATCTGCGCCTGGGCCTTGAGCTGGCTCATGCTGGTGAGGTCGGCGTTGATGTCCTGACGCGAGCGCGGCTCGATCAGCAGCGGCAGCGCGAGCGTGGAGTCCATCCCGGCGGGGAGCGGCGCGCTGAGGCTGGGCATCGCCGGCGTGACGGAGGCCGGAGGCGGCGGAGGCGGAGCCGGTGCGATCGTCGAATCCGGCGGCGGCGGCGACGGGGGCGGCGGCGTGCCTTCCTGGGCGCGAACGGCGGAGGCGACGAGCAGGCCTGCGAATAACACGCAAGACAGCGCCCCTTGGGCCTGCGGGCGCCTGGTGGATCCAGCGAACATGGGGAACCTCCGATTTGGGTCTTGATTCAGGGAGCCTCGCCCCGGAAGGTAACGGTCTCCCCGGTCCGGATCAAGGGACCCCCCTGCCGCGCCTTCCCACCCTAGGAGTTCACCATGTCGGAGATCCTCTCGATCCTCACGCAGGCCCTCGGCGGCAACGCCACGCGCCAGATCGGCCAGCTCGTCGGCGCCGACGAGTCGCAGACCCAGAACGCGCTCAGCGCCGTCGTGCCGCTCCTGCTCTCGGGCCTCGCGAAGAACGCCGCGCAGCCCGACGGCGCGAGCGCATTGCTCGGCGCGCTCAACAGGGACCACGATGGCAGCGCGCTCGACGACCTTCCGGGGCTGCTCGGCAGCGTGCTGTCGGGCGGAACGCCGGCGGCGAACACGCCCCAGGCGGACGGCGCCGGGATCCTCGCGCACGTGCTCGGCAATCGCCAGGACCAGGCGAAGCAGGCGGTGGCGAAGGCGGGCGG
Organism: Candidatus Eiseniibacteriota bacterium; assembly: GCA_046598045.1. GTDB lineage: Bacteria > Eisenbacteria > RBG-16-71-46 > RBG-16-71-46 > DASYSL01 > JANPEF01. Next base: position 4,242 of record JBKJJJ010000215.1, on the reverse strand, counting down.
CTTCGACCCGGCGACGGCGGCGAAGCTGATGGCCATCGCGGCGCCGATCGTCATGGCCGCGCTCGGGCGCATGCAGCGCCAGAAGGGCCTCGACGCGAACGGGCTCTCGAACTATCTCGGCGGGGAGCGAAAGGCGATGGCCGTCGCGCAGCCCGGCCTGATGGGACTCGCCGAGCAATTGCTCGATGCGAACCACGACGGCAACGCGATGGACGAGATCGGCGGCATGGTCGGCAAGCTGTTCGGAGGGCGTTAGACCCCGGAATGCAAGAAGGGCGGCTCCGCGAGGAGCCGCCCTTCGGCGTGAAGTGATTCGGACGGGTCAGCCCGCCTTCTGAACGTTCGCCGCCTGCAGTCCCTTCGGACCCTGCGTCACGTCGAACTCGACCGCCTCACCCTCGGCGAGGGTCTTGAAGCCGCTGCCCTGGATCGCGGAGAAGTGAACGAACACGTCCTCGCCGCCTTCCTGGGAAATGAAGCCGAAACCCTTCGCCTCGTTGAACCACTTCACGGTGCCCTTGGCCACGGTGGTGCTCCTCAGATTGCGGAACCCTTTCGGGGTCCCCGTAGCGCCCCTGCCTGGCGAGTCCGGCTCGTCGCCATTCCCGTCGGGCATGGACTCGGTGCGGAATAAAATAAGTCACGTGTCGGCGAAACCGACCCGCGCCGGAAGGCTAGGAGAGTGCCCCCGGCCCTGTCAAGGACCGCCTGCGCGCCCTGTGGGCGCCCCGAAGTCAGTTTCCGAGCCGCCCGACCAACTCGAAATGATAGGGCATGCGGACGAACACCGCCTGCGCGACGCCCTCGATTTTGTAGGGATAGAATGGGGTGCGATAGGCCGCCCGCATGGCAGCCTGGTCGAGCAGCGGATCGACGCCCTCCTCGAGCGCGACGTCCTCGACCTGGCCCTCCTCGTTGACCAGCGCCATCAGCACGACCGTGCCCTCGATCCCCTTGTTGCGCGCCTCCTCGGGGTAGTCGGGCTTGACGATCTCGCGCGCGGCAACGTCCTCGGTCTGGGCCGTCGGGAGGTTGCCGTGCAGCAGGCGCAGGCGCTCGAGCGCGTCGATGCCGGTCGAGGGGGCCTCGCTCTCGCCCGCCTGGCCGCGGTCCTTGCGCGGCGCGAGCCGCTTTGCCTCGACGACCTTGCCCTTGAACTCGACGTCGCTGCGCGCCTCGACGTCCCCCATCAGCCGCCGGGGCGCCGACGCGCCGGGATCACCGTAGGGCACGATCACCACGCGGATCTCGTCGTACCGGGTGGGACCCTTGGCGGCGAAGCGCAGCGCGGTCTGGGCCGCGGCCTCGCGGCGCATGACCTGGGGAACGAGCACGGCGGTCAACAGGAGGTGAATCGCGCACGCGGCCGCGACCGCGATCGCGTCCACGCGCAGGTCGCTGTCGAGCCTCGAGAATGGGATGCTGCTTGCTGCGCCCATGCGCGTCTTTCTGGCCGCGCGCCTTGGAGCGTGCGGTCGGGCGCCCGGCCGGCAACGATCATACCACCGGCCACCGGCCTCCGGGCATTGGCGGCGGCAAACCCATGTCAGGTCGAGGAGGCACCGCCCTGAAATCCCAAGCCCCGCCGGCCAGGCTGCGGTCGGCGGGGCTCCTCGCAACTCGTATGCCGAACCTGCCCCGGGGCAGGCTCGACGCGTCTTCTATCGCGCGGCGAGCTTCGTCAGCTTGAGATGTCCCGAACCGGTGTCGACCACGATGCGCCCGCGGCCGTCCCCGACCGTGGCACTGAGCGTGTCCTCGTCGCGGCTCGTGACGTTGAGCACGAAGTCGCAATCGATCCCGCCGCTGCCGGTCTCGAAGCGGAGCGCGGCGCCGAGCGTCGGCGGCGCCTCGATCGTCACGCTGCCGGAGCCGGTGTCGATCAACAGGTCGTCGACATCGGTCGCGAGCCGCACGCGCACGTCGCCGCTGCCGGTATCGATGTGGAGGCTCGGGCACGAAATCCCGGAGAGCGCGATCCGGCCCGAGCCGGTGTCGGCCGAGAGCTTCGTCGCCGTCACGCCGTCGGCGGTGATCTCGCCCGAACCCGTGTCGAGCACGAGCGTGCCGCCGGTGATGCGGTTCGCGCTCACCGCGCCCGAGCCGCTGTCGAGCGCGATCGTGCCATGGCCGCCCGTGACCGCGATGTCGCCCGAGCCGGTGTCGACCAGGACCTTGCCCGAGCAATTGTTCGCGGTCACGTTCGCGGAGGCGGCGTCGAGCACGATATCGCCGTCGACGTTGGTCGCATTCAGGGTCCCGACACCGAGGTGGATGGTCACCCGCTGGCCGCGCGGCACCGCGATCCGGAGGTTGCACGCCGCATCGAGCCCGCCGCTCCTGCCATCGATCCGCACGTGCTTGTCGAGCCATCCGCCGCGCTTGGGGTGATCGCCGAACGTACCGTCGCGCGCGACCTGGAAGCTGGTGCTCGAGCTCGAACTCCAGCCGAGCGAGCGCGAGCTGAGGTGGGTCGTCGGATAGGTCACGACGAAGAACGTCCCGTTGTCGGACCAGGTCCGGGTCCCCAGTTGCGCCGCGTCACGGCCCGCAGGGGCCAGCTCCACGGTGACCGAAGACCCGGGGCCCGGGCCGACCTCGACCTTGCCGAGCAGGTTGTAGATGTTGACCTCGCGCCCGCTCAGCGAGAAGTGCCCCGAGGCGTCGGCCTCGGCCGGCGTCGAGGGTTGGAACAGCAGCAGGCTCAGGAACGGCAGGAGCGGCAGGATTGGAGCGATCGGGCGGGACATGGCGGGACTCCTCGGGGCCAGGGGCGAAACGTCGACGCTGGCCTTACGCGCGCCGCGTCCCCGAGGTTGCAGAGGTGGGGTGGGCCCGTTGTGCGCTGAAGATTGAGTATGGCATTGCCCTTGCGTATGTCGTGGGCATGCTCAATGCGCCTGCTTCTCCGGCGCCCCCGTTCTGTCCGCGTCCTACCTGCCGTTTCCATCGTGGTGACACGAGGTTATGGCGCTACATAAAGATCGGTTTCTACACTCGACTGGCCCCACCGCATGTCGTCCAGCGTTACCGTTGCGTCACCTGCCGTCGACAGTTCGGCGATCAGACCTTCCGCGTAACCTACTGGATGAAGCGCCCGGAGCTGCTCGAACCGGTGTTCTACCGGGTCACCGCAGGCTCCGGCTTTCGCCAGATCGCGCGGGAGACCAAGGCCTCGCACCAGACCATCGCTCGCACCAGTGGACGGCTGGGGCGGCATGCGCTGCTCTTTCACGAGCTTCGCCGGCCCCGCGGCCCAATCGAGGAGACGCTGACGCTCGATGGCTTCGAAAGCTTCGAGTACAGCCAGTACTATCCCACCAGCTACCACGTCGCAGTGGGGAAACAGAGTCACTTCTTCTACGGCTTCACCGACAGCGAGTGCCGCCGCCGCGGCACCATGACCAAGTCGCAGAAGGAGCGCCGCGCCGGGCTCGAGCAGCGCCTGGGCCGCCCCGACCCGAAGTCGATCGAGAAGGAGGTCGCCGAGCTCCTGTCGATCGTCGCGCCCGAGCCCCAAGCGCTCGAACTCTACACGGATGCGCACCAGAGCTATCCGCGTGCCGTGCGGCGGGTTGCGCATCTCGCCGTCACCCACAGGACGATCTCCTCGAGAGCGGCGCGGACGGCGACGAACCCACTGTTTCCGATCAATCTCCTCGACCTTTTGATTCGCCACAACGGCGCCAACCATAAGCGCGAGACCATCGCGTTCTCCAAGCGCCGCGCGAGTGCGGCGTACCGCCTCGCCGTGTTTGCCGTGTGGCGAAACTGGGTGCAGCCGTTCTCGGAACGCAAGGGCGGCCCCACCCCAGCGATGAGGCTCGAGCTGGTCGACCGGAGGCTGGACGTAGCGGAGATCCTAGAGCGAAGGCTGTTTCCCTCGCGGGTGCTGCTGCCGAAGAGGTGGCGGACCTACTACGAAAAGAGGCTGGCGACCAGGGCCCTGCTGAAGAACAGCGTCCACCGCCTCAAGTACGCGGCCTGAATAGTCGCTAGGGCGCCCCCCGGGAGGAGAGAGCCCTCAATGTTGTACTCAATCTTCAGCGCACAACGATCAGGCTTTGCGCGAACGGCCACTCCGCGTCGACCCACTGCGCCTCGCAGGTGTAGCCGGTGCGGTCGGCGAGAGCGAACACCTCGGGCGCGGTGTACTTGTGGGAGCTCTCGGTCCAGATCGTCTCGCCCTCCCTGAAGCGCACCGCGAACCGCGCCTTGCGCACGTGGACGGTCTGCTCCTCC
>JBKJJJ010000111.1:0-3265 GCA_046598045.1 Candidatus Eiseniibacteriota bacterium | reverse complement strand
GCGTCGACAAGCGCGGCCCCGACCCGACGCCCGAGCACGACAGCCACGGCGAGTTTGTCTACCTGGTCGCCGAGATCTTCCGCGCGACCGGCGACCGCGCGTTCGCCGGGGAGCTCTGGCCCGCGGCCGAGCGCGCCGCGAACCACATCGACGCGCTGCGCGAGCAACGCAAGACCGCCGATTGGCGCACGCCCGGGAACGCGCCCTACTACGGCCTGCTGCCCCCGTCGATCAGCCACGAAGGCTACTCGGCGAAGGCGATGCACTCGTACTGGGACGATTTCTTCGCGCTCAAGGGGCTGAGCGACGCGGCCTTCCTCGCGGGCGCGCTAGGCCATCGCGCCGAAGCCGCGCACTTCGCCGCCTCGCGCGACACGTTCGCCTCGGACCTCGGGCGCTCGATCCGCGCCGCGATGGCCGCGCACGCGATCGACTATGTGCCAGGCTGCGCCGACCTCGGCGACTTCGACGCGACCTCGACCACGATCGCGCTCGATCCGGTGGACGCCGAGCGCGTGCTGCCGCCGGGCGCCTTGACGCGCACGTTCGAGCGCTACTGGGAGTTCTTCAAGAAGCGCCGCGACGGCGAGGAGGCGTGGGACGCCTACACGCCCTACGAGCTGCGCGCGGTGGGAGCCTTTGCCCGCCTCGGCTGGCGCAACCGCGCGTCCGAGGCGCTGAACTGGTTCCTGCGCTATCGCCGCCCGCCCGAGTTCCGCGCGTTCACCGAGGTGGTCCGCCGCGACACGCGCAAGCCCGGTTTCATCGGCGACGAGCCGCACAGCTGGGTGGGGACCGACTACGTGCGCTCGGTGCTCGACATGCTCGCGTTCACGCGCGGCGCCGACAGCTCGCTCGTGGTCGCGGCGGGAGTGCCGCGCCAGTGGGCGGAGCAGTCGCCCGGCGTGCGCGTCACGAACATGCCGACGCCGTTCGGGCTCCTGGGCTATTCGCTCCGGCTGACGGCGGGGGTCGCGACCTGCACGCTCGACGCGGGGCTGCGCGTGCCGCCGGGCGGAATCGTGGTCGCGCCGCCGCCCGGGGACGGGCCGTTTGCGCGCGTGCGCGTCAATGGGCGCGCGGCCGTGCTGACCGCGGACCAGCGCGTGGTCGTGCGCAAGGTGCCGGCGACGGTGGTGTTCAGCCCCTGATCTCGGGGAGTTGTCAAGCCGGGGGCGAGGTCATTCATTTTATGGGCGCGTACGAAACGTACGTTTCGTACGTTTTGTACCCGCCCATAAAAAACACACGTGCCCCCAGCCCAACCCAGCCCGGCCCGCGGCTCCGGAAGCCGGCGCAGCTCAGCCCGGCAGCGCCTCGAGCTCTCGCTCCTCGGGCACCGGCGCATCGAGCACCGTCCCGTGCGAGATCGCGACCTGCCGGTAGAAGCGCGCGCTGGTCTTGGGCGTGCGGCGCTGGGTCGCCTGGTCGACGTGCAGCAGGCCGAAGCGCTTCCCGTACCCGTGACCCCACTCAAAATTGTCGAGCAGCGACCACGCGAAATAGCCGCGCACGTCCACGCCCTGGGCGATCGCCGAACGCACTGCCTGGAGGTGCGCGTGCAGGTAGGCGACGCGCCGCGGGTCGTCGAGCGTGCGCGCCTCCTCGGGTAGCGTGGCGGGCTCGTCGAACGCGGCGCCGTTCTCGGTGACGTAGAGCGGGAGCTTGGTGTAACGATCGCGCACCCACGTCAGCGCGCGCGTCAGGCCTTCGGGGTAGATCTCCCAGTCGACGGACGTGTACTCGGCGTCGGGGTTCTTGACCTTACCTGCGTAGGTCGGCCAGGCGAGCGGGTCGTGCACGGTCAGCCCGCGCGAGTAGTAGTTCACGCCGAGGAAGTCGATCGGCGCGCCGATGCGACGAAAGTCGGCCTCGGGGAATCGCGGCCAGCCCTCGCCGTAGACTTCCGCCAGCTCCTCGGGGTACTTGCCGAGGAACAGCGCGTCCATGTAGTGCCGGTTGAACTGCGCGTCGGCGCGCTGCGTGGCCTTGAGGTCCGCCTCGCGATCGCTCGCGGAGTCCTTGGGCTCGAGGTTGATCACGATGCCGACACGCCCGCCCGCGCGCGGCCCCGGCGAGGCGCGAAACGCCTCGATCGCCGCGCCGTGCGCGAGCAGCAGGTGGTGCGCAGCACGCGGGGCCTCGAACGCGCTCTGGTGTCCGGGCGCGAGCACGCCGTGCAGGTAGCCGCCGTCGACCACGACCCAGGGCTCGTTGAGCGTCGCCCACATCGGCACGCGGTCGCCGAGCGTCTTGTACATGAGCTCGGCGTAGTCGCCGAACCAGCCCGCGATGTCGCGGTCGAGCCAGCCGCCCAGGTCGTCGAGATCGGCGGGCAGGTCCCAGTGATAGAGCGTGACCATGGGCGCGATGCCGCGCTCGAGCAGGCGGTCGATCAGCCGCGAGTAGAAGTCGAGACCCGCGCGGTTGACGCGGCCCTTGCCCTCGGGCAGCACGCGCGACCACGACACACTCAGACGGTAGGCCGTGAGACGCATGCGGCGCATCCACTCGACGTCCTCGGCCCAGCGCCGGTAGTGGTCGCACGCGACGTCGCCGGTGTCGCCGTTTTTGATCCGGCCCGGCGTGTGCGCGAAGCGGTGCCAGATGCTCGGCCCCGCGCCGTCGGCGAGCGGCGAGCCCTCGACCTGGTAGGCCGAGGTCGCCGCGCCCCAGAGGAACCCTGGCGGAAACGCCGTCACCGGCCGAGCATGCCCTTGAGGTCCATGATCGTGCTCTGGTCGGAGACGATCACGCTGATCTTGTCCGACAGCTTGTCGACGTAGAGGTACTTGATGTAGTTCGGGTTCTGCGCGAGCGCCTTGTTGATGACCTCGATCGCGTTCGCGCGGCCGGTGGCCTCGATCACCTTGCGCTCGGCCTCTTTCGACTCCTTCTCGAGCGTGTACTTCATCTGCTCGGCGGCCTGCTGGGCCACCTGCTTCGATTCGATCGCCTTCGTGAACTCGTCGGTGAAGCGCACGTCGCGCAGCACGACCTCGTCGATGATGAAGCCGTCCTTCTCGACCAGTTGCTTGACCTTGACGTTGATCTCGTCCTGGATCGCCGCGCGCTTGGCGGAATAGACGTCCATCACCGGGTACTCCGAGATCACGAGGCGGATCACGGAGCGCACCGCAGGACGGATGATCTTCTCCTCGTAGTCGGGCCCGATCTTCTGGTGGATCTGCGCCACGCGCGCCGGATCGACGTGGTGCCACACCGTGAGGTCGATCCCGACCTGGAGACCCTCCTGGGTGGGCGA
>JBKJJJ010000103.1:0-5158 GCA_046598045.1 Candidatus Eiseniibacteriota bacterium | reverse complement strand
GCCCTGGCCACCCTGGCCGCGGCGCCCGTTCTTGCGCAGGCGCCTCCCGGTTGTGCGGAGCTGTGCGCGGTGTCGTGCATCAAGCCGATCTCGATCCCGGATCGGTGGGATGACGTGACGCCGATTGCGGGGTATACGGGGGGGAGCAAGCGGCCGAATTGGGTGGGCAATCGGAAGTTCGACTCCGAGGCCTTCATCGATTCGAATGCGAACTGGCTGTGGGATCCGGGCGAGACCTACACGGACGGCAATGGCAACGGCCGCTACGACCGCGAGGCCTACGACCCCGTCACTACCGGATACAACGCGGATCCGAATGCGGCGAACCTGCTCGCGCCGGCGGGCGATCTGGGGCTCGAGTTCATTTTGCAGCCACCCGGCTTAAGCGCGCCTTCGATCGGCCAGTATTTCGCGATCGATCTGCCGGCGATCAATCGCGGGACTCCGGTGACGGGTGGATCCCAGTATCGGGACAACTTTGCGTACTGCAACCCGAGCGTCGTCGGACGGGACGATCGAGTCATGCTCGAGCCCGGAAGCATGCTCGGCCCGACGAACCAGGCCATGCGCGATCTCATCGCGCAGGATCCGAACGCATACTGGGACCCGGCCACGTCCTCGGTCCAGGGCTCCGCGTTCCCATCCGGCGCCAGCCCGCGCATCCTCCGGTTCCCCAAGCACGACCCGCGCATTCCGCTGTCCTCGGGAGGGAGTCGACTCGTCGTCACCGGGGTCCTGGCGTTCTTCATGGAGCAGATGACGGGAAACGCCGAGGTGCAGGGCCGCTTGCTGCGCGCGAACGGGCTCGGCGAGACCTGCGCCGGCGGCGCGACCAACGGCGGCTTCGTGATCGCGTGCGCCACGCCCGCGGCGAAGTCGACCTGGGGCCGGGTAAAGGGCATCTACCGGTAGTCCAGCTTTCCCGCGTACGCTCGCTGTTTCAAATTGAACGTGCCACGTGGCACGTTCAATCGCGTGCGGCCCTTGCGGCACAACGCGTTACGCCAAAGTAGCGATTGCGCCAATTTGCCCCGGCGCAAGTTCGAGCGAACGCTTCAACCTGCCCTGGGGCAGGTTCGAGACGCGGAAGCGCGCAAACGAATCGGGCCCGACCGGGGGTAGGTCGGGCCCGTCCTTACGCGGCCGGCAATGTACCGGGTTGAAGCCTAGTTCTGTGTCGCGCGCGCTCCGCCGTGGCGGTCCCAGTGGACGATGTCGCCCAGCGGCTTGCGCAGCGTGCGATCGAATTCCTCGTCGGGGTAGCCGAGCGCGCAGACGGCGCCGACCGCCCACTCCGCGGGCAGGCCGAACGTCTCCTTGATGCGCGCCTCGTCGAAGCCGCCCATCGGGCCGGTGGCGAGGCCTTCACCCTGGGCCACGAGCATGAGCGCGGTGAGCGCCATCATCGTGTTGCGCAGCGCGAACTCGCGCGCACCCTGCGGGCTCGAGCCGCACAGGCGGTCGAGTTCCTTGACCGCCTCGTCGAACTCGTCCTGGGTCATGCGGCCGGCGTCGACGCGGCCCTGGAACGTGCCCTTGGCCTCGATCCACTCGTTCGTGTTGGCGCAGGCGACGATGACGACCGGCGCCGACAGGATCGCGGGCGAGCCGGTGGTGCAGTTGAAGATCTTCTCGCGCTCGTCGCGCTTGCGCAGGATCAGCCAGCGCCAGGGCTGGACGCCCCATTCGGACGGGGAGCGCTGGGCGAGCGAGAGGATCTTGAGCAGTTGCGACTCGGGCACCTCGCGCACCTCGAACGTGCGCACCGGGTGGTACGAGAGCACGGCATCTTCGACCGTTCGTTCGACCGGCGGCTCGATTTCGGCGCGGCGGCGCTGTTCTTCTTCCTTCGTATACGGCACGGACCCCCCTGACAACGCGGACTGGATACGCAAAACCCCGCGGCCGTGCGGGGTCAGTTCCCGGGCGACTCCTCCGCAAGAGCACGCCCCGAATCTCGTCATCCTTGCCCTCGTACTGGCGAAGAGCATAGCAGGCCCGGCGCGAACCTGCCAAGTCCGCGCCAACTGCGCCTCCTTGCACCGCCCTCCGCCGGCGCGCCTGGGGCCGCGCGAGCATTTGCTGTTGGGGGATTCAATCGTCGTCCGTGGCGCCCGTCAAAATGCGAAGCTAAGCCCCGCGCGGCCGCCGACGCCGTCGACCTTCACGCGCTCCTGGACGAGGTAGCCGGTCGACGGGTCGATCACGTCGCGCTTCACGGTCGCCGCATTCCAGTAGGCCTCGCCCGTGATCCGCGCCCGCGATCCGATCGGCAGGCCGATGCCGCCGAACAACTGGTAGCCGGGGCCGTCGTAATTCGCATCGGCGTCGATCCCGCTCGCGAAGTCGCGCACCCGCACATTCAGGAACTCCCACCCACCGGCCGCGCCGAAGTAAGGGTCGAGCCCGGGCGCGGGCAGGTGGAACTCGAGCACGCCCATGAGCGGCACGAGGTTCGACTCGGCCTCGGAGCTGGTCGAGGTCGTGGTCACGGTGTGCCCGGTCGCGTCGACGTACTGCGAGGTGATGGTGCGCTGCGCGTCCGAACGACGGTGCAGGTCGGCCGCAATGCCCGCGTGGACGGACGGAGCGACGCGACCGACCACCTTCATGCCGATGGTCCAGTCGTTCGCCGACACGTCCTCCGCGTCATAGAAGCCGCCCCGCACGTCGAACCAGCCGTCGATCGCGCCATGGTCGCGCCGCTCGCTGCGATAGCGCCGCCGCCGGTCCTCGGGCCAGTAGCGCCTTACGTCCGAGCGGGTCCAGCCCGCTCCCGGGGTCCCCTGGGATCCCGACGCCGCGATCGAGCCTTGGGCGAAGGCGGGAGTCGCGGCGAGCAGCAGGGTAAAGATCGTGAGCATTCGCTTCATGGCGGCATCTCCTCGATTGGGGTCCTACGGCTACCTGAGCACGGGGCGTGCCGAACCGGGGCCGGCACCGTTTCTCCGCATGGGCGTGCGACTTGCGCGCGCGGGTGCCGGGCCGCGGTCGAGCGGGTGTGTCGGGACTGCCGCACTCGGGCGGGAGTGTGCGACCGCTGTGCTACGCTCCGCCGGCCATGGCTCCCGACGCCCCGCGCCGCATCGCCCACGTCGATATGGACGCCTTCTACGCCTCGGTCGAGATCCGCGACGACCCGTCCCTCGCCGGCAAGCCGGTCGTGGTCGGCGGCGCCCCGGACCAGCGCGGCGTGGTCGCGGCCGCGTCTTACGAGGCCCGCAAGTACGGCATCCACTCGGCCATGCCGATGGCGAAGGCCGTGCGCCTGTGCCCGCACCTCGTGCGCGTCCCCGGCGAAGCCTCGAAGTACGCCGAGGTCTCGCGCCAGGTGTTCGCGATTCTCGACTCCTTCTCCCCCGCCGTCGAAACCATCTCGCTCGACGAGGGCTTCCTCGACGTCACCGGCGAGGAGCGCCACTTCGGCCCCCCGCTCGAGCTCGGCCGCCGCATCAAGAACGCGATCAAGGGGGCCACGCGGCTCACCGCGTCGGTCGGCATCGCGCCCTCCAAGTTCATCGCGAAGCTCGCGTCGGACCACGGCAAGCCGGACGGGCTGGTCGTGGTCGAACGCGCCGACGTGCTGACGTTCCTCCACCCGCTGCCGATCGAGCGCCTGTGGGGCGTGGGCGCGAAGACCGCGCCCCGCATGCACGCGCTCGGCATCAAGACGATCGGCGACCTCGCGGCGCGCGACGCCCCGTGGGCGCGCGCGCAACTCGGCGAGCACGGGCTGATCCTGCGCGAGCTCGCGCTCGGCAAGGACGACCGCCCCGTCGTGCCCGACCAGGCGACGAAGTCGATCTCCAGCGAGATGACGTTCGCCACCGACATCGCCGACCGCGCGCGTTTGACGGGCCTGGTCGCCGACCAGGCGCGCACGGTCGCGGCGCGCATGCGGCGCGAGGGCGTGCTCGGGCGCACCGTGCAGGTCAAGCTGCGCGACGACACGTTCGCCACCCGCACGCGCAGGAAGGCGCTCGGCGCGCCGACCGACGACGGCGACGCGATCTACAGGGCCGCGCGCGCGCTGCTCGACGCCGATCTGCTCGAGCGCCCGCTCAGGCTGATCGGTGTCGGGGTCTCGGGCTTCTCGGAGGCGGCGGGGCAGCCGCTGTCGCTGTTCGACGCCGTGCAGGAGCCCGCGCGCGCGGCCGACGCGAAATTCCAGCAGGCACTGGACGCGCTCGAAGGCAAGTTCGGCAAGGGCGCCGTGCGGCGCGCGCAGGCGCTGCTCGCCGAGGACGTCGAGGACACGGGGACGGATCTTGGGAAGCGGGAGTAGGGTCGCGGGCGCGCTCGCGCTCGTGGGCGTGCTCGGGCTCGCGCTCGCGGTGAAGGATGCGCCGCCTCCGCGGGAGCGGACGATCACGCTTTCGTCCGGCCCGGGGCTAGAATTTTACGTCCCGTTCTTCATCGGGGCATGGGTCAGCCCGTCCACATTGACGACCAACACCGAAGTCTGGCGCCGCTTCGCGCGCGCGGGGATCGATCTCGCGGTCCGCCCGCTCGAGGACACGAACGATCGCGCCCGGAACCTCGCGACGCTCGCATTGCTCGACTCGATGCGGGCCGCCGGCGGGGACAGCGTCGCCCCGCGCACCTACGTGCGCGACGCAGCAGTCGACCCCGACGAGGCCACGCGCCCCGGGTGGCGCGATCGCGTGCGCGCGGTGACCGCGGCGTACCGCGCGCACCCGTCGCTCGCGGGATACTTCCTCGCAGACGAGCCCTCCCCTACCGATTTCGACCGCGTTGCCGACGTCGCGGCAGCGTTCGCCAAGGCGGACCCCGGGCACGAGGTGTACGTCAACCTGTTGCCGCTCGCCGATCACGCAAGCATCGACGATCAGGAGCGCTGGCGCGAGAACGCGAAGCGACTGATTCGTCGGGGGCGCCTTCAGCTGTTCTCGTTCGCCACCTACTCCCAGCGGCCGTGGGGCGAGGATGCGGCGTTCTTGCTCACGCTGCAGAACGCGGCCCGCGTCTCCCGCGAGACGGGTTGCCGGTTCGCCACCGTGCTCCAGTTCACGGGGTTCGGCCCGCTCGATCCGTTGCCACTTGCTCAGCTCAACTACCTCGCGGCCGAGGCGATCGCCTATGGCGCCTGCGGAATCATCTGGTTCACGTACTGGACGCCGAATCCACACGAACAGGG
>JBKJJJ010000089.1:0-8826 GCA_046598045.1 Candidatus Eiseniibacteriota bacterium | reverse complement strand
GCTCGTGGTCGCGCGCGCTGCCGAGCGCGGCGCGTTCGGCGGCACGGTCCCGCTCGGGCCCTGCGCCGAGCACGCCGCGGGCTTCGAGCGCGAGCATGCCGCGTTCGCGCGCGCGCGCGATACGTGGGCGGCGCGCCACCCCGAGACCGTCCCGCGCGCCGTCGAGACGCTCGACCCCGCCGACTACGCGGGCTCGAACGTGCTCGTGCTCGCCCCCCACCCCGACGACGAGGTGATCGGCTGCGGTGGCACGCTGCTGAGGCTTGCGCAGGCGGGCGCGCGGGTGTCCTGCGTGCAGGCGACCGACGGGTCGGACGGCTGGGCGCTGCGCGCACTGCCCGATCCGGCCCGGCGTGCGATCCGCATGGACGAGGCGCGCGCAGTGGCGCAGGCGGCGGGCTTCGCGGAGCTGGACGTGTGGAACGCGGACAATCGCGCATTCAGGAAGACCGACGCCTGGGCCCTACGCCTTGCGGCGCTGCTCGAGCGGCTCCAACCGCGGCTCGTGTTCACACCGTTTCTCACCGACGCGCACGCCGACCATTTCACGCTCAACGCGATCCTCGCCGACGCCATCGCGCGCGCGGGCGACATGCTCGCCGGGTGCCGGGTGCTTGGCTACGAGGTCTGGTCGCTCGCGCCGGCGGGCGTGGTGTGCGAGGTGACCGACGTGCGCGCCGCGCAGGAGGCGCTGCTCTGGATCTACGAGTCGGGCATGAAGGTCGACGACTTCGTCGAATTGTGCGAGCGCCGCAACTACGCGAACGCCTGCCGCCTGCTCGGCCGCGCGGGCTACGCCGAGGCGTTCCACGTCTGCGCGGCGCGCGACTATCCCGCGCTCGTCCGCGACTACCAGGCCAGCCCGACCGCCTCGGTATAGAGCCCGTCGACGAGCGTCGGCGCGATGGACGCGTCCTCGGGCCGGAAGAGATGCGGCCGTGGGAGCGCGCGCCGCGCGGAGAACGCGGGCAGCGCGCCGGGAGCATGCCGCGCGTCGAGGCGCAGGCCCCACGTCCCGAGCTGGCGCCTGAATCCCCACGCGACGCGCGAGGCGTACCGTGCGAGCAGGCCCCAATCGTCCGCGTACTGCACATGCGCGAGCTGCGCGCTCCCCTTCCAGAGGCTGCGGGTCGCGACCACGTGGCACGCGCGCGGCCCCGCGACCAGGGTGAGCTGCGCGGCCCGCGTGCCCGACATGTCGTCGAAGCGGCGCTGCCCCGCGGGATCGAGCGCGGCGCGCGCGGCGTGGGGCGCGGAGAGCACGCGCACACCGGGCGCAGGCAGGAGGTCGAGCGGGCTCGTGAGGAGCGGGATCAGCGCCTGCGCGGTCTCGAGCGGCACGAAGCCCAGGCGCGTGAAGATCTCGCTCGCGGCCGGCGACGGGCTGAGGTTGACGACCGTGCGCGCGCGGTCGGCGAGGACGGGCAACACGAGCTTGAAGCTCTCGGAGCGGTATGCGTCCTCGACGATCCAGCTCGAGAGATTGACGAACCGGCGCTCGCGCCCGGCGAGCTCGCGCAGGCTCGGGATCGCGCCGAGGAACCCGACCGCGCGCGGGCCGTCCCACAACGCGTAGCCGCGCACGTCCTCGCGCGTCGGCCACGGCAGGTCGAACAGCATGCGCCGCCAGTCTTCGCGGCCCATGCGCGGGTTCTCGAAGCGCGCGAACAGCGGCAGGATCGCGTCGAAGTCCTGGGCCGTGACGGCGCGCACCTCGCTCATGACGCGCCACGCCGCGCCTTCTTGTCGCGCGCGGTGACCAGCTCCCCTGCCGGCACGACCTCGACCCGCGCCGGCACCATGTAGGGCGAGAGGCGCGCCTTGCAGAGCTCGCGCACGCGGCGCTCGACCGCGCGCGGCTCCTCGGGGCGCTCGAGCGCGACGCGCGCGACCACGATCGCCCCGGTGAACGGATGCGGCTCGCCGAAGACCGCGGCCTCGGCCACGTTCTCGACTTCGGCCACGACCGCCTCGACCTCGGCGGGGTAGACCTTGCGACCGGCGACGTTGATCAGGTCCGACGCGCGGCCGAGGATGCGGAAATATTCGCCGTCCTGCTCGACCGCGTCGCCGGTCATGAACCACCCGTCGTCGGTGAACGGCGACGAAGCATTGAGGTAGCCCAGCATGCTCGACGCCGCGTGGATCTCGAGCAGGCCGTCGCGCACGCGCGTCGCGAAGCCCTCGCCCCCGATCCGGACCCACAGCGAATCATTTGCGCTCGAGTGCGAGCGCATCGTGCCGAGCTCGGTGAGCCCGTATTTCTGCAGCAACGTGACGCCCGGGAACGCGGCGTGCAGCCGCGCGAGCGTGCGCGGCGGCATGACCTCTGCGCCGTACGTGATGTAGCGCAGCGACGACAGGTCGTGGCGCTCCACCGCACCGGACAGCAGCATCAGGCCGAGGAAGCTCGGTGCGGCCGGCAGCACCTCGGCGCGGTGGCGCGCGATCGCGGCGCATACGCTCTCGGGGTCGCGCGCCTCGGGCACGATCACGGCGCATGCGTTCGACAGTGCCTGCAGCAGCGTGTCGAAGCCGCCGATGTGGTCGAACAGGAGGAACAGCAGCGTGCGCAGGCGCCGGCGAGGCGTGCGGTACTTCGCGAGCAGGCGCTCGCCGTCGTGCAGCGCGGCCTTGGGCTCGCCGGCCGAGCCCGAGGTGAACAGCAGCAGGCCGGGGTGCCCACTCGCGCGCAGCGCGTCGTACAAGGGATGCGCCGCGCGGGGGGCAGACCCGCGCGTCACGGTCGCGCGGTCGTCCGCAGGCCCGACCCGGACGCGGAACTCGACCTGCGCGATGCGGCGGAACTCGTCCTGGCGCGCGGCCGAGGCGGGCGCGAGCGGCGCCACGATCGCGCCCTCACCGAGCAGCGCGAGCAGGTGCGCGATGCCGGCGGGCGAGAAGTCGGCCTCGAGCGCCACCACCGCGCCGGCGGTCACCCCGGCGGCGGCGTGCGCTTCGGAGGCGGCGACGATGTCCTCGAGCAGGGCGCCGAACGTCCGGGACTGCCCGCGAAAGACCACGGCCTCCTCCCCGGCGTGCGCGCGAAACACGTCGAGCAGGAAGTCGGTGACCATCAAACCCCTCCGAGGTACACGACCTGGCCCGTGATGAAGTCGCTCTCCTGCTTCAGGAAGAAATCGATCACGTTCGCCACGTCCTCCATCGTGCCCATGCGCGGCACCGCCTGGCGGGCGATCAGGGCATCCATCTTCGCCTTCGGCACCGAGCGGATCAGGTCGGTCTCGATCGGCGTCGGGCCGACCGCGTTGACCGTGATCGCAAACGGCGCGAGCTCGCGCGCCATCACCTCGGTCAGGCTCACGACCGCCGCCTTGGACGCGGCGTATGCGGCCTCGCCCTCGAGCTTGAGCGGCGTGGCCACGGTCGCGAAGTTCACGATCCGGCCGCCGCGCTTCTCCTGCGACATCAGGCGCGCGGCCTCGCGGCAGAACAGGAACGTGCCCACCACGTTCGTGGACAGGATTGCCTGCAGCGTGGCGAGCGGTGTGAGCAGCACGTGGTTCATCGAGGCGATGCCCGCGTTGTTGATCAGCGCGTCGAGGCGGCCATGGCGCTTGCGCAGCGCGAGGAACAGCGCCTTGACCGCCTTCTCGTCGGCGACGTCGGCCTCGAAGTGTTCGTAGCCCGCGAGCGTCCAGTCGGGCTTGCCGCGGCTGCAGCCGACGACGGTCCAGCCCGCAGCCACGTAGCGCTCGGCGAGGAAGCGCCCGATCCCCTTGCGGGTCCCGGTGATCAGCATCACGCGCGGCGTGCTCATCGCGGCTCGTTCAGTTGCGCGGTGAGGTACTCGACCAGCGCGCCGACGCTGCGAAAGGGGCTGTTGCGCTGGGACATCGCCTTCTCGTCGGTGAGCGACACCGGCACGCCGAGGTCGTCCTCCACCCGGCGCTCGACCATCATCACGAGGCGCACGAGCCCGAGCGAGTCGACCGCGCCATCGGGCCCCAGCAGGACGGTCCCGGCCGCGGGCTCGACCTTTGCGTCCTCCGACGCGTTGAATTCAGCGAGCGCTGCGAATACGCTCCGGGTGACGTCCTCGGCGGATGGGGGCATGGGGAATCGGGTCTCCGGGGTGGGCTGAGACTGGGTGCGGCGACGCGCCATGCTACCAGATCGACGCCGGGCGGATCACCCGCCGCTCGCCAGCCCCCGGGCCTCCTCGATCAGCCCCTCGACCGCGTCCTTCATGCGGTCGGCATGGGTGCGGAAGCTCACCACGCAGATGCGCATCAGGTAGCGTCCGTCGATCGTCGTGCTGCTCATGAAGACGCGTCGGCGCGCATTGACGCGGCGCAGCACCTCCGCGCTGAACGCGTTCGGATCGAGCGCGTGGCCGGCGGGCGGGCGGGCGGAGAACGCGAGCACGCTCAGCTGCGGCGGGTCGAACACGTCGAACAGCGGCTCGGCCTGGAGGCGTTCATACGCCCAGCGCGTGAGCGCGATCTTCTCGCTGAGTTGCGCGCGGAACGCGTCGACGCCGTGCACCATGAACGGCAGCCAGACGCGCAAGCCGCGGAAATCGCGCGAAAGCTCGGGCGAATAGTCGGTCGAACCCAGCGGCGCGTCCTGCGTGACGTCCTGCAGGTAGGACGCGGTCGTGGCGTGCGCGCGGCGCAGCGCCTCGGGGTCCTTGACCAGCAGCGCGCCCGTGCCGTACGGCAGGAACAGCGTCTTGTGCGGGTCGAGCGTCAGCGAGTCGAACTCGCCGAGCCGCGGCAGCAGCGCGTCGCCGCCGTCGGCCATGCGAAAGAGCCCGCCGTACGCGCCATCGACGTGCGCCCACAACCCCTCCGCGCGCGCCAGATCGAGGATTTCGGGCAGCGGATCGACCGCGCCCGTGTTCGTCGTGCCCGCGTTCGCCACCACGCAGAACGGCCTCTTCCCGGCCGCGCGGTCCTCGCGGACGAGCCGCGCGAGCTCGCCCACGCGCATGCGGCGGCGCTCGTCGACCGGGACGACCCGGAGCGCGCGCGCCGGGAAGCCCGCGACGCGCGCGGCCTTGGCGACACAGGCGTGCGTGTCCTCGGAGTAATAGAGCGTGCCGTCCGCGAAGTCCTCGCCCAGCCGGTCCGACCGCGCCGCCACGAGCGCGGCGAGGTTCGAGAGCGATCCGCCGCTGGTGAAGATGCCGTTTGCGCCCTTGGGCATCCCCATCAACTCGGCGAGCCAGCGCAGCGTCGTGCGCTCGATCTCGGCGAGCGCCGGCGCGCCGAGGTCGACCGTGACGTAGCGATTGGTGGCGCAGGCGATCAGGTCCGCGATGGCCGCGCTCGGGAGGCCGCCGCCCGGGATGTACGCGAGGTACCCCGGCCCGGGCGTGCCGAGCGAAGCCCGGATCAGGGGATCGAGCGTGGCGATCACCTCGGCGAGCGGGCGGCCAGTCGCGGGCAGGGGCTGGGCGGCGACGGTCGCGGCGAGCCCGGACGCGCGATCGGACTCCCACGAGGGGGCGGCATCGAGCCCGGCGAGGTGCTGCTCGACGTACTCGGTGGCGAGGGCCATCCAGGCGTGCAGCGTCTTCGCGTCGGGGTCGAGCGGCTGCGGGCCCTGGGCGGGCCGGGCCGGCGGGTCGGCGATCGGAGTGGTGCGGTCGGGTCCGTTCATGCCGCGATTCTATGCGGCAAGGCCGCACCGGCGAACACCCGTTTCGCGCCAAGCGGGCGTGGGCTACAGTCGGCGGGCACGCCGGCCCCCTTGGCCGGACCGTCACGCTCTCTCACGGAGGGGTCCCATGGGCGCGTTTTTCCGCCAGCTGCTCGCCACCATCCTCGGGCTGGTCATCGTCCTGGTCGGCGGGTTCTTCCTGCTCATCCTGATCGGCGTCGGGCTCGGCTCGTCCAAGAAGACGCTCATCCCGGCGCACTCCACGCTCCAGCTCGTGATGCCGGCCTCGCTCGCCGAGTACCCGCCGACCCGCGCGAAACCGTTCGGCGAGCGCCCGCTGACGCTCCACGACCTGCGCCAGTCGCTGCGCATGGCCGCGGTCGACAAGCGCATCGACCGGGTCGTCATCCAGATGGGCTTCGGCGACATGGGCTGGGCCAGCATCGAGGAGCTGCGGCAGGAGATCAAGGCCACCCGCAAGGCCGGCAAACCCGTCTACGCCTACTGCGAATGGATGACGTTCAAGAACGAGTACCTCGCGGCCGCCTGCGACTCGATCTGGCTGGCGCCCGACGCGTTCGTGGTGATGACCGGCATCAACGGCGAGCGCCAGTTCCACAAGGGCATGCTCGAGAAGCTCGGCATCCAGATGCGCGTCCACAAGATCGAGAAGTACAAGGCCGCCGGCGAGACCGACATCCGCACCGACATGTCGCCCGAGGCGCGCGAGAACGCGCAGTGGGTGATGGACGGGACCATCCAGTACGTCGTGCCGAAGATCCTCGCCGACCGCAAGAAGGACCAGGCGTGGTGGGACTCGATCCTCGCGCGCGCCGTCATGCGCGGGCACGAGGCGGTCGCGGTCGGCCTCGCGGACCGCGCGCTCTACTGGAACGATCTCAAGGACGAGTGGCAGGGCGATGACTCGACCGTGCTCACGAATCGCATCGTCACCGGGCAGAAGTACGCGGACGTGCGCCCGGCCGAGCTCGGCCTCAAGGGCAAGCTCAAGATCGCAGTCATCCACGCGCAGGGCGCGATTGCCGGCGCGAAGTCGGGCGAGAACCCGTTCTTCGGCGGCACCACGATGGGCCACGACACGGTCAACAAGGAGCTCCGCAAGGTCGCCGCCGACAAGTCGATCGACGCGGTCGTGTTCCGGGTCGACAGCCCGGGGGGCGATTCGTTCGCCAGCGACATGATCCGCCAGCAGGTCGAGCGCCTGGCCACGAAGAAGAAGGTCGTGGTCTCGATGG
Source organism: Candidatus Eiseniibacteriota bacterium (assembly GCA_046598045.1). Lineage (GTDB taxonomy): Bacteria > Eisenbacteria > RBG-16-71-46 > RBG-16-71-46 > DASYSL01 > JANPEF01. Next base: position 1,942 of record JBKJJJ010000089.1, on the reverse strand, counting down.
GCGACGTCGCGGGATCAGGCGGTTACATGATCGCCTACAACGCGACCAGGATCATGGCGAACGCGACCACGCGCACGGGCTCGATCGGCTCGATCTTTCAGTTGCCGAATGCGAAGGGCCTGATGGACAAGCTCGGGATCAGCTACGACCGCGTGACCTACGGCCCGAACGCGACGCTCACCTCGATCGTCCAGCCGTGGACCGCGCAGCAGGAGTCGCTGATCATCAAGACGCACTGGGCCGGCTACAACGAGTGGGTCACCGACGTCGCGCGCGTGCGCCACATGACGTTCGAGCAGGTCGACAGCCTCGCGCGCGGTCGGGTGTGGACCGGCACGCAGGCCGCCGCGAACGGCCTGATCGACACCGTGGGCACGCTCGACGACGCGATCGGATACGCCGCGAAGCTGGCCGGCGGGGCCGGCGGCGAGGCCGTGACCGAGGTGCATTACCCGAAGCAGGTCTCGTTCTTCGAGGCGATCCAGGCGGGCGACTTCGACCTCGCGCGCTCGATCGTGGCGATGTCCCTGTTCCACGACGCGACCGGTCCGCTGCGCGACGCGTTCGAGACCACGCGCGAGTGGCTGTTCACGCCCGAGCTGGCCACGATGCCAGAGGAGACGCGATGACGCTGCTGATCAAGGGTGGCGAGGTGGTGACCGCCACCGACCGCTACGTCGCCGACGTCTTCGTCGACGGAGAGGTCGTCTCCGCGATCGGCAAGGATCTCCCGTTCGCGGCCGACCGCACGATCGACGCCAGCGGTCTCTACGTGCTGCCGGGCGGCATCGACGTGCACACCCACATGGACCTGCCGTTCGGCGGCACGAACGCCTCGGACGACTTCGAGACCGGCACCATCGCGGCGGCGTTCGGCGGCACCACGACGATCATCGACTTCGCGGTGCAGGGCATGGGCGAGCCGTTGCAGACGGCGTACGAACTTTGGCGCAGCAAGGCCGAGGGCAAGGTCGCGATCGACTACGCGCTGCACATGATCGTGCGCGACATGCCCGAGGTGCAGCTCCCGGACATGGACGAGATGATCAAAGAGGGCGTGACCAGCTTCAAGCTGTTCATGGCCTACCCGGGCGTGTTCCAGGTCGACGACGCCACGATCTTCCGCGCGCTCAAGAAGACCGGCGACAACGGCGGGTTCATCTGCATGCACGCCGAGAACGGCGGCGTGATCGACGAACTGGTCAAGCGCGCGCTGCTCGACGGCCAGACCGCGCCGAAGTACCACGCGCTCACGCGCCCGGCCGAGGCCGAGGGCGAGGCCACGGGCCGCGCGATCGCGCTCTCGGAGATGGCGGGCGTGCCGATCTACATCGTGCACCTCTCCGCCGCGCACGCGCTCCGCAAGGTCGCCGAGGCGCGCAGCAAGGGGTTGCCCGCGTACGCGGAGACCTGCCCGCAGTACCTCTTCCTCTCCTACGACAATTACGAGGAGCCCGGGTTCGAGGGCGCGAAGTACGTGATGTCGCCGCCCTTGCGCCCGAAGTGGCACCAGGACGAGTTGTGGAAGGGCCTCGCGGCCGACGACCTGCAGGTGGTCTCGACCGACCACTGCCCGTTCTGCATGAAGGAGGGCTACGCCGGCATGCCGATCCAGAAGGAACTCGGCCTCAAGGACTTCTCGAAGATCCCGAACGGCGCGCCCGGCGTGGAGACGCGGCTGATGCTGCTCTACGACGGCGGCGTGCGGCAGAATCGCATCTCGCTCAACCGCTTCGTGCAACTGGTCTCGACCGCGCCGGCGAAACTGTTCGGCCTGTTCCCGAAGAAGGGCACGGTCGCCGTGGGCTCGGACGCCGACCTCGTGCTGTTCGACCCGAACGCCTCGACCACGCTGTCGTACAAGACGCTGCACATGCGCGTCGACTACAACCCCTACGAGGGGCGCGTGGTCACCGGCCTCCCGAAGACGGTCATCGCGCGC
>JBKJJJ010000132.1:0-4557 GCA_046598045.1 Candidatus Eiseniibacteriota bacterium | reverse complement strand
GCCGTGGATCGATCCGGCGACCGGGCAGCCGTCGCGCTTCGTGTTCACCGGAGACCCGGTCGCGGGCACGGGCTGGCTCCAGCCCAATCAGACCGATCAGCGGTTCCTGATTTCATGCGGCCCCTTGACCATGGCGCCGGGCGACTCGCAGGAGGTGGTCATGGCAATCGTGGTGGCCCAGGGCGCGAACCGGCTGCAGTCGATCTCGCTGCTGCGATCGTACGTCGCGAGCCTGCGGGCGCTCGTCGACGTGCCGCCGTCGGCGCCTCTGCCGCGCCAGGGCCTCGCGCTCGCGCCGCCCGCGAACCCCTCGCTCGGCCCGGTGCGCACGCGGCTCACCGCGCGCGCGGGCGCCACCTGGCAGGTCGACGTGTTCGATGCCGCAGGCCGCCGGGTGGCCCGGGTCGCACGCGGCACAGGCACCGGCGAGCCGGAGTCGGTCGCCTGGGATCCGCGCGCGAGCTTCACCGCGCCCGGCGTGTACTGGATGGTGGCCTCGGCCGGTGGCGAGCGCGCGAGCCGGCGCGTGGTCGTGCTCGGCCGGTGAACTTTTCCTCGCCCCGGGCGCCCGGCTTGGCCTTCGCGCTGCTGCTCGCATGCGCGCTGCCGCAGCAGGCTGGCGCGCAGCAGGCGCGCTACCAGGCGAAGATCACGAGCGCGAACCGCGTCGGCCTGACCGTCACCAATTACGGGTTCTTCGGCAACAACTTCAACTCGCGCTCGCCCTCGCTCGAATATCCGCTCGGCGAGGGGCTCGAGCACCTCTCGCGCGCGGGCCTGTGGATCGGCGCGCGCGCGATCTCGGACACGGGCGAGGTGCTGCGCGTCTCGCAGGGCGCAATCGACAACGCGCAGGGCTCGAACCAGCTCGCAGACGCCGAGTACACGCCGCTGCCGGTCCCCATGCTCGAGCGCTCGCGCATCCGGACCTCGAAGTTCTTTTCTCCGGACGCGGTCAGCGACCAGGACTTCATCGCGGAGTTCACGGACCGGCCGGCGCGCCCCGGGTCGTCCTACTCGAGCGAGAACCACCAGCCGCTGGGCGTCAACGTCAAGCTCTCGAGTTACACGTTCGGTCTCGATGCGGCCGCGGACTTCGTGGTGCTCCACTTCGAGATCACGAACGACGGCCCGCCGCTGCGGGACGCGTTCGTCGGGCTCTACTCGCAACTGGTCTCGGGGGACAAGAACGCGTACTCGACCTGGCCACCGTCCGGCACGGGGCCCGCGGGATCGTGGTACTACAAGAAGTACATGGCGTGGGTCGACTCGCTCACGATGGTGGCGGAGCATTACTGCCTCGCGCTCGACGCGCTCGGGCAGCCCGACCCGACGACCTGTAACTTCCAGGCGGCGCCCGCGTGGGCGGCGAACAAGTTCCTTGGGGTGCGTGCCGGCCCGGGCACGCTGCCCGAGCCCGACAGCCTGCGCGTCGGCGTGCGCTTCTGGAACTACCAGCCCGGGGATTCCACGCGCGACCAGGACGTCGAGCGCTACGCGCTGATGGCCAGGCGCGGCGTCGACGACACCGCGGCGCTGCTGCCCGGCCGCGGCCAGAACCTGTCGCCGATCGAGATGATCACGGTCGGGCCGTTCCCCGAGATCCCGCCCGACTCGACGATCGCGGTGGACTTCGCATTCGTCGGCGGGCGCGAGTACCCGGACCTGCTCACGCATGCGGCCTTCGCGCAGTTCGCGTTCGAGCAGAACTACCGCCTGCCCGCCCCGCCGCCCTCGCCGCGCCTGCACGCGCGCGCCAAAGACGGCGCGGTCGAGTTGCTGTGGGACGCCGCGCCCGAGTCCGTGAGCGACCCGACGAGCCCCGCACCCGGCGGCATCGACTTCGAGGGCTACCGCGTGTACGCCGGCCGCGAGCGCAATCGCCTCGAGTTGGTCGCGCAGTACGACAAGGTCGACACGACGGGCTACAACACCGGGCTCGACGGGATCCGCCTGCCCACGCCCGTGATCGAAAGGGGCGATACGCTCGTCTACCACACGGTGGTGCCGTCCCTGCGCAACGGCTTCAACTACTACGTGGCGGTGACCAGCTACGACACCGGCGACGAGCAGATCGCCTCGCTCGAGTCGGGCGTGAACGAGAACAAGCTGCTGGTCGTGCCATCGCCCGGGCCGGGCGAGCGCGCGGGCGTCACCGTGTTCCCGAATCCGTACCGCGCGGAGGCCCAGTGGGACGCGGGACGCCTCGTGCGCGATCATTACCTGTGGTTCGCGAACCTGCCTTCGCGTGCGCGCATCAAGATCTACACACTCGCCGGCGATCTCGTGTACGAGACCGACTTCGACGGCGCCACCTACACCGGCGCGAGCGCGCGCGGCCTGTACGATCCGCGGCAGGATCTCGACACGCCCCCGCCCACGCTTTCGGGCGCGTCGTTCGCGTGGAACCTGATCACCCGCACGGGGCAGGCGGTGGCGTCGGGGCTCTACCTGTGGTCGGTCGAGAACCGCGACAGCGGCAAGTCCGAGCGCGGGAAGTTCCTGGTGGTGAAGTCGGACGTCGAGGGGTTCCGCTAGGCTTCGCTCACGACGCGCAGCAGATCGTCACCATACCGCGCCAGCTTGCTCTCCCCCACCCCGCTCACCTGCTGAAGCGCGCCGACCGACGCCGGCTTCACGCGCGCGATCTCGGCGAGCGTCTTGTCGTGGAACACGACGTACGCCGGCACGCCCTGGTCCGCGGCCACCGCCTTGCGCCAGGTCTTGAGCGCCTCGAACAGCGCGCTCTCCGCCGAGGTCGGCGGCGCAGCCGGGCCGAACGCGTCCTTCGCCTTCGCGGCCGCCTTCCTGCGGGAGCGAGGCGCGAGCGCGATCTCGGAGGCGCGGCGCAGCTCGACCCGCCGCTCGCCGCGCAGGACCGGGCGCGCGTGCGCGGTGGTGCGCAGACCGCCGTGTCCGTCGGGATCGGGCTCGAGCAGCCCGAGCACGACGAGCTGGCGCAGCACGCGCCGCCACTCGCGCTCGTCGAGGTCAGCGCCCACGCCGAACGTCGGCAGCCGGTCGTGGCCGAAGCGCGACACCTTCTCCCCCGCCTTGCCGAGCAGGACGTCCACGACATGCCCGGCGCCGAAGCGCTCGCCGGTCCTGAGCACCGCCGAGAGCGCCTTCTGCGCGGCGATCGTGCCGTCCCAGCGCTCGGGCGGCGTCAGGCACACGTCGCACGAGCCGCAGCCCGCCGCGGCGGCAGCGCGGGTCTCGCCGAAGTACGCGAGCAGCACCGCGCGCCGGCAATCGGCGGTCTCGCAGTAGGCGAGCATGTCGTCGAGCTTGCGCGCCTCGACCCGCCTGCGCTCGGGCGTCGACTCCGACTTCTCGATGAATTGCCGGAGTTGCACCACGTCGCCGAGCCCGTACGCCATCCACGCCTCGGCGGGCTGGCCGTCGCGCCCGGCGCGGCCGGTCTCCTGATAGTAGCCCTCGAGGCTCTTGGGAAGGTCGAGGTGGGCGACGAAACGCACGTCGGGCTTGTCGATGCCCATGCCGAACGCGATCGTCGCGACCATCACGACCCCGTCTTCGCGCAGGAAGCGGTCCTGGTGGCGGCGGCGCGCGCCGGCATCGAGGCCGGCGTGGTAGGGCAGGCTCGCGATGCCCTGCGTGACCAACCATGCGGCGGTCTCCTCGACCTTCTTGCGCGAGAGGCAGTACACGATCCCCGCCTGCCCGGCGTGTCCGCCCTCGAGGAATGCGAGTAATTGCCGGCGCGGCTCCTCCTTCTCGACCACGCGGTAGGTGATGTTCGGCCGGTCGAAGCCCGCAACGAACGTGCGCCCCTTGCCGAGCCCCAGTCGCGTGACGATCTCCTCGCGCGTGATGGGCGTCGCGGTCGCCGTGAGCGCGATGCGCGGCACGCCCGGCCAGCGCGTCCCCAGTTGGGCGAGCTCGAGGTAGTCGGGCCGGAAGTCGTGCCCCCACGAGGACACGCAGTGCGCCTCATCGATCGCGAACAGCGCGAGGCCCGGCCCGGCCGCGAGCGCATCGAGGAATGCGCGCCCGCGGTCGGTATTCGCGCGCTCGGGGGCGAGGTACACGAGGTCGAGCTCGCCGCGGCGCGCCGCCGCCTCGATGCGGGCCGCGCTCGCGCCGTCCAGGCTCGAGTTGAGGAACGCGGCGCGCACGCCGAGCTGGGCGAGTGCGTCGACCTGGTCCTGCATGAGCGCGATCAGGGGCGAGATCACGACCCCGACGCCCGGGCGCAGGAGCGCGGGGATCTGGTAGCACAGCGACTTGCCGCCGCCCGTGGGCATCAGGACGAGCGCATCGCCGCCCGACACGACGTGGCGGATGATGGTCTCCTGCTCCCCACGGAACGCGTGGTAGCCGAAGACGGAGCCGAGGACTTCGTGGGGGTTCGCGAACGCGGTCTTCATCAGTTCCCCATAGTAGAGCCGCCCCGGACAGAACGGGTCCGGGGCGGCTTCCTTCCTGCGGGAGCGCGGCGTTTGCTACGGAATCCGCACGACCTTCCGGTCGATGTGCGCCTGGTCCACCGTTGCGCGCGCCAGGTAAACGCCCGGCGCGACGATGCGACCGTCG
>JBKJJJ010000140.1:0-3187 GCA_046598045.1 Candidatus Eiseniibacteriota bacterium | reverse complement strand
CTCCGCGCGCACCAACCTTCGGGATTCGAACAGCTCCGCCCGCGCGGCCGACAAGCCGCGGCCCGCGTGCCAGCGCGCGCTCGCGAGCGCGAGCCGCGCCGGGCCGCTGTCCCGGTGCATCGACACCGCGCGCATGGCCACGGACTCGGCCGCCGCGGCATGCCCGCCGAGCTCGAGCGCGCGCGCGTAGGCGACCAGCGCGGTCTCCTCGTCGGGCTTCGCGGCGAGCGCCTTGCGGTAGAACGGCAGCGCCTCGTCGACCTTGCCGTGCTCGACGCGATCGTCGCCGCCGCCCGCATAGGCCACCGGGTACGAGCCCTTGACGTCCGTGCGCGCGAACAGCGTCTGGACGAGCTTCTCGAGATCCGGGTCCATGGTATCGAGCCGTTCGCGCACGACGTCGCGCACGTCGTAGGCGTCGCGCTTGGGCGAGACCAGCGCGTTCGCGCCCTCGGCGAAGTACTCGTACACGCTCCCGCCCGCGTAGCGTGAGAGGTAGCTGTCGTGCGTCACGTCGTCGCGCTCCTTCGCGCGGCGGTAGTGCTCCTGGATCACGCGCGAGTCGTCCGCGGGCAGGACCGCATGCACCTGGTGCGTGAGCTCGTGCGTCACCGTGTTGTACTTGTCGAAGATCGTGCGCTCGACGTCCTCGATGCCGGTCACGGTGTGGAATCCGCCCGCGCCGCGCACGTCATCCCACAGCCGCGAGTCGTAATTGATGCGCTGGTCGCGCAGCGTCTCCATCGCGGGGCATTCGCTCAGCAGCATGTAGAGCGGCTTGATGTAGAAGGTCGCGCCGCCCTCGACCAACACGGGCACGAACGCCTTCCACGGCGCGACCGAGAGCGCGACGCGCTTCTGGTGACGCGGGGTAAGCGACTTCCAGTTGACGATGAAGCGCTCGATCCCCGGCACGCTCGGCACGGGCATGGCGGCGAAGCGCGCCTCGTAATCGGGGCGGTGCACGTCCACCTCGAAGCGCTGCGACTCGAGCGCCTTCGCCAACACGGCGTGCGCGCGGCCGTACTCGGGGCAGCTCGCGAGCGCGGCGAAGCAGCCGTCGCGCGACTCGGCGAAGCGCCCGACCTCGAAGTCGAGTGAAGCGAGCCGCACCCGCGCGTCGACCCAGGCCGGATGCAGCCGGACGATGCCCGCGTAGGCGGCGCGCGCCTCCTTGCTGTGCCCGGCGGCGACCTGCGCGTCGGCGGCGGCCAGTGTACGCCGTCCGGCCGCGTTGGCGAACGCGCGCGGGTAGGCGGCGAACAGCTCGCTGTAGTTCTTGCGCGCATAGCCGTTGCCGAGCCAGTAATGAGCACCGTCGTAGTACGGATTGAGGCGCACGCCCCACTCGGCAGCCGAGATCGCCTCGTCGGTGCGGCCGAGCCGGGCCAGCGACTCGGACAGAGGGCTCAGCACCTCGGGCGAGGCGTGCTCGGCGAGCGCGAGCTTGAGCTCCGCGAGCGAGTCGTCCCACGCCCGGCGCTTCTGCATGACGAGCGCGCGACCGGTGTGGGCGGTCGCACGCGCGCGGCGCGCGAGCGGCGAGCTGGTCGTGGGGATCGCCGCGAGCGCGCGCGTGAACATCAAGTCGGCGCGCGCGTAATCGAGCAGGTCGTAGGCCAGTCGGCCGGCGGCAAGCAGTTCGGGCACGGCGCCCGCGTCGCCCTGCGCGATGCGCGCGCGCGTGAGCGAATCGAGCACCGCCGAGGCGTCGCGCGAGCGCTCCCACAGCAGGCGAGTCGAGCGTGCTTCCACGTCCGGGAGCAAGGAGAGCCGCGCGATCAACGGCGCCGCCGTCCTGAAGTCCTGCACCGCCATCGCAGCGCGGGCGCGCGCGACCAGCACCTCCGGTGTGTCGCCCGCGAGCTTCGGCGCAAGGCGCGCGGCCTCCGCGGGCTGGCCGGTGTCGAGCAGCAGCCACACGCGCTCGGGCGTCACGGCGGTCTTCGGCATCGCCGCGAGCAACGCGACGTGCGCCTTCAATTGCGTGGCGACCGGCGCGAACAGCCCGGTGTCGGGGAGCGCGACCGAGCCGGCGCGTGCGGGGGCGGCGAGCGCGAGGGCGAGCGCGACCGAAAGCGCGGCAGAGGTGACGCGGCGGTGCAGGCGAAGGGCCACGCCGGGTTGGATCGCGCTGGACACGAAGGCCTCCGGGAGTCAGGGGATCCGCCGACCGGCCGCTGGCGGAGGCCTCATTGGTAACGGTTTCCGATCTTCCTGACAACCGCCCTCCCCAATGGCCCGAAATCGACCATAGTAAAGTGTCAAGACCCCGTGACGCTTTCACATCAAACCTTGACGCCAACCCCGCGACTGCCGATGCTCCATGGGTAGTGTCCAACCGGGAGGAAGTTCTGGTGCGCACGAGACGGGGACCGTTGTCCCGATCCATCGCAGTGTTCGCGGCCATGTCTGTTCTATGGTTTGCGCACCTGTGCGCCCTGAGTGGGGAGTCGCTGGCGGTTCCGGCCGACGTATCCGCGCCCTCCGCCTCGCACGTCCACTCCTCGGACGCTCCGGTCGCCGGACCGAACACGGACGGGGACTGTGACGACTGCGAGGGTCATGACCAGAAGGGCTGCCCCGGCAGCAATGTCTGCTGCTCGACCTGGGCAATCGCCTCACGGCTGAGCATCTTGGGCCCGGCTCCTGAGAATGGCCCATCCCAGCTTGCGCAACTCTTCCTCAGCCCGATTGGTTTCGAGCCCATCCAGCTCGAGCGCTCGCCACGCCTGATCGTCGACTTCGAGTCACCCCCCGCCTCCCCGGCGGTGCGGGGCCCGGTCCAAGGCCGGGCGCCCCCCACGCTGTAAGTAACGAACCCCTCGATCGTCTCGATCACACCGAGGATTCGGTCCGACCTGTATTGGTCGCGCCGGCGTGTTCATTACTACTTACGTTGGGGAGGAATCATGTTTGCTCGCACGACGCTCGTGTTGTCTGTTGCCGCCGCTCTGCTCATCGCCGCGGGTTGCGCCAAGAAGCAGGACACACCCGTCGCCCAGACCCCGCCTGCCGAACACGCCACCCCCGCGCCCACGACCGGGGCCGGCGAGGGCGAAGCGATCTCGACCGAGGGCTCGGTGGCGGACCTCTTCGGACGCGTCCACGCGCAGGAGACCCAGCTTCAGCAGATCATTGCCGATGCGAAGCTCGCGGACGTGCACAAGAAGGCCTTCGCGATCCG
>JBKJJJ010000042.1:0-2906 GCA_046598045.1 Candidatus Eiseniibacteriota bacterium | reverse complement strand
AGCAAGGGGGCCAGCACGTCCTCTACGGCAGCGCGATCGCCCTCGCCGCAGCCATCAAGCGCTGGGCACACCTCACCGGCACCTCAGTGCCCGACCTGACACGCACCATCCTTCGCTGACCAACCGCGTCCGCCGCAATGTCGTGAAGCCGGTCGATATCGCTGCTGTCGGTGTCGTCACCCCGCGCCACGCTTCCGATCATCCGGAGGTTGGTCGCGCCTGACTCTTTCGCCGCCACAAAAGGGGCTGTTCTGCGTTGTCCCAGCCGGCGGCGAACACTTCTAGCGGGACGCATATTCGAGGTAGTTCGCGTCACGGAACAGGAGCGTCCTTTCGAGCTCCAGTTCCAGCTCGAGCTCCAGCTCGAGCTCCAGCGCGAACTTGGCCAGCTCTCGCTCTTCGTGGCGGTCGCGTTGCAGCCCGCGCCATGCCAATACGAGGGCGACCGTCCAGGCAGCGACTGCAATCAGGTAAAGCAGGGTGCGCGCACCACCGGAGACCCCAGCGGCACCTGCAATGGTTGAGAGGCTGGTCAGGACGATCATGCCGCCTACGGAAGCTCCGAGCAGCCGGGTGGGCACGAGCCGCACCAGGTAGGCCGCGATCGGAGCGGCGATCAGACCGCCGAGCAACAGGGCGGCCACCGCGCTCCAGATGAAACCCTGACGGCCGATGCCCATCAGGAAACCGACGCTGGCCGCGACCGCCACGAGGAACTCACTGGTGTCAACTGTGCCAATGACCTTGCGAGGGGTCATCCGCCCGCTGCTGATCAACGACGGCGTGGCTACCGGACCCCAACCGCCGCCCCCGGTGGCGTCGATGAAACCGGCGAAAAGGCCCAGCGGCGTGAGGAAGCGACGCCGCAGCGGCACGTCCAGACGTTGGGTGGGCAGCCGGGTTGAGAAGCGGAGCATGAGATAGAGGCCGAGCGCGAGCAGGATGCCCGACATCCACGGCCTGGCCGAGTCGGTCGCCAGGGAGCTGAGGAACGTCGCCCCGGTGAACGCGCCCACCGCACCCGGGACGCCGATTCGGCCTACGACCTTCCAGTCCACGTTTCCGAAGCGCCAATGCGACACACCCGAGGCAAGTGTGGTGCCGATCTCCGCCAGGTGCACCGAGGCGGACGTCGCCGCAGGGGCGTAGCCAGCGGTCAGCAGCAAGGCGGTAGAGGTCACGCCGTAGGCCATCCCCAGGGTTCCGTCGATGAGCTGGGCGCCAAGGCCGACCAGGGCAAGGACCACGATGTTCTTCATGCCAACTCCATCCGAGTGTGCCTATCGAGTCACGTGTTGTCGTCCTAGCGGGCCAAGGGGTCGCCGATCATGCCGGCGGCCAGGGTCTGCCCGCTCTGGGGGTCGATCAGCAGGAACGCACCGGTGCGGCGGTGCCGGGCGTAGGGCTCGGCCGCGATCGGGTCGGCGGTGTGAATCCGCAGCCGCCCGATGTCGTTGAGCCCCAGGTCCTCGGCCGGCACAATCCGCACGGCATCCAGGTCCAGGACCCCGTCAACCGCGTTGACAACCGCCCGGGTCGTGCGGGTGGTGTGCTTGAGCAGCAACCGGGAGTGCCTGCTCAGCGGCACGTCCGAGAGCCAGCAGACGGTAGCGACTAGGTCCTGGGTGGGCACCGGCGCCGAGTTCGCAGCCGCGATCAGGTCCCCGCGAGCCACGTCGATGTCGTCGGTGAGGCGCAGCGTTACCGAGCGCGGCGCGTAGGCCTGCTCCAGCGGTCCATCGGCGGTGTCGATCCCGGCGACCGTGGTTGCCTGTCCGCTGGGCAGGACCACCACCTCGTCGCCGACCCGGACCAACCCGGAGGCGATCTGACCGGCATACCCGCGGTATTCACGGTGGGCTGTGTCGCGGGCGCCTTCCTGCGGTCGCAGCGTCAGCTGGACGGGGAAGCGAAACTCCTCGTCGCCAGGGTTGTCGGCAACCGGCAGGGTTTCCAGGACTTCCAGCAGGGTTGGCCCCCCATACCAGTCAGTGCGGGCAGAGCGATCCACGATGTTGTCGCCCTGCAGGGCCGAGACCGGCACCGTGCGCAGGTCGGGCAACCCCAGCTCGCTGGCGACCACGGCAAGGTCCGCGGCGACCCGCGTGTGGACATCCTCCTCAAAACCAACCAGGTCCATCTTGTTGACCGCGACGACCACGTGCGGGACCCGAAGCAGCGCGGCGACCGCCAGGTGGCGGCGGGTCTGCTGCAGGACTCCCTTGCGGGCATCGACCAGCAGCACCACCGCATCGGCGGTGGAGGCGCCGGTGACCGTGTTGCGGGTGTACTGCACGTGCCCGGGGCAGTCCGCCAGGATGAACGACCGGTCCGCGGTCGCGAAGTAGCGGTAGGCCACGTCGATGGTGATGCCCTGCTCTCGTTCGGCCCGCAGACCATCGGTCAGCAGGGCCAGGTCGGCATGGGCCAGTCCTCGATCGCGCGAGACCCGCTCCAGGGCATCGAGCTGATCGGCCAGGACTGACTTCGAGTCGTGCAACAACCGCCCCACCAGGGTGGACTTGCCGTCATCAACCGAGCCCGCCGTCGCCAGGCGCAGCAGCGTTGAGCTTGTTTGGTGAGCCATTAGAAGTAGCCTTCTTTCTTGCGATCTTCCATCGCTGCTTCGGAGATCCGGTCGTCGGCGCGTGTTGCACCCCGCTCGGTGATGCGGGTGGCCGCGACCTCCACCACCACGTCCGCCGCGGTCAACGCGTCAGACTCCACCGCACCGGTGCAGGACATGTCCCCCACCGTGCGGTAGCGGACCTGCTGGCAGACCACGGCCTCGGACTCGGTTGGCTGGCAGCAGGGGCCGACGGCCAGGAGCATCCCGTCGCGTTCGAAGACCTCACGTTGGTGGGCGTAGTACAGCTCCGGCAGTTCAATGTTTTCGCGGGCGATGT